>NZ_JAATJL010000001.1:2213047-2529196 GCF_011927905.1 Arthrobacter pigmenti | reverse complement strand
ACCGCCTACCATTTCCACGAGCCGCTCGGCGTGGTCGGGCAGATCATCCCGTGGAACTTCCCGCTGCTGATGGCTACGTGGAAGCTGGCGCCCGCGCTCGCCGCGGGCAACGCCGTCGTACTTAAACCCGCTGAACAGACGCCCGCGTCCATTCTGGTGCTGATGGAACTTATCGGCGACATCCTGCCCGCGGGCGTGCTCAACGTGGTCAATGGCTTCGGTGTCGAAGCCGGCAAGCCGCTCGCGTCGTCGAAGCGCATCCGAAAGATCGCGTTCACGGGGGAGACGACGACTGGCCGGCTGATCAGTCAGTACGCCAGTCAGAACCTGATTCCGGTGACTCTGGAACTCGGCGGCAAGAGCCCGAACATCTTCTTCTCGGACGTCGCGGAGAAGAACGACGCCTTCTATGACAAGGCGTTGGAAGGGTTCGCGCTGTTCGCGTTCAATCAGGGTGAAGTGTGCACGTGTCCGTCGCGGGCGCTGATTCAGGGTTCGATGTACGACTCGTTCATGTCCGACGCGATCGCCCGCGTAGAGAAGATGGTGCAGGGCAACCCGCTCGACACCGAGACGCAGGTCGGCGCACAGGCGTCCAACGATCAGCTCGAGAAGATCCTTTCCTACATGGACATCGGCAAGCAGGAGGGTGCAAAGGTTCTGATCGGCGGCGAGCGGATGTCGCTCGGCGGCGACCTCGCCGGCGGCTACTACGTCAAGCCCACCATCTTCGAAGGCACCAACACCATGCGCGTGTTCCAGGAGGAGATCTTCGGCCCGGTTGTGTCGGTCACGCGGTTCAACGACTATGCCGAAGCGATGGAGATCGCCAATGACACCCTCTACGGACTCGGAGCCGGGGTCTGGTCGCGCAACGGGAACGTCGCGTACCGCGCAGGGCGCGAGATTCAGGCCGGTCGCGTGTGGGTGAACAACTACCACGCCTACCCAGCCGGCGCGGCGTTCGGCGGGTACAAGTCCTCCGGTATCGGTCGCGAGAACCACACGATGATGCTGGACCACTACCAGCAGACCAAAAACCTGTTGGTCAGCTACAACGAGAACAAACTCGGCTTCTTCTAAGCCAGCCCCATCCACCTTTCCTTTCAAACTCAGGAGTGAAGCATGGCATCGATGCAGGCAGCAGTAGTGAACCAATTCGGCGCGGATCTTGCGGTCCAGGATGTCGAAGTCCCCACGCCAGGTCCGGGACAGGCCCTGGTGAGACTCGTGTCCAGCGGCGTCTGTCATACCGATCTGCACGCCGCAGAGGGTGATTGGCCTGTCAAACCGTCACCGCCTTTCGTGCCGGGCCACGAAGGTGTGGGTGAAGTGGTGTCGGTCGGCGAGGGCGTGACGGACGTTGCTGTCGGAGACTTCGTGGGGAACGCCTGGCTGTGGTCCGCCTGCGGCACCTGCGAGTACTGCCGTACCGGCTGGGAGACCCTGTGTGAGTCCCAGCAGAACGGCGGCTACAGCGTGGACGGCTCGTTCGGGCAGTACATGCTCGTCGAAACCCGCTTCGCGGCGCGGATCCCCGACGGCGTCGATCTGGTGGAGATAGCGCCAGTACTCTGCGCCGGCGTCACTGTCTACAAGGGCCTGAAGGTGACCGAAACACAGCCCGGCCAGTGGGTGGTAATCTCCGGTATCGGCGGGCTGGGACACATTGCCGTACAGTACGCCGTGGCCATGGGCCTGCGAGTCGCCGCCGTCGACATCGCAGAAGACAAGCTGGCCCTGGCACGCAGACACGGAGCCGAAATTACGGTGAATGCAGCGTTCGAGGACCCGGCCACCGCCATTCAGGAGAAGACCGGCGGCGCTCACGGTGTGCTGGTTACGGCGGTCCATCCTTCGGCCTTCGGCCAGGCGATCGCTATGGCACGCCGGGGCGGGACCATCGTCTTCAACGGCTTACCGCCGGGCGACTTTCCTGCTCCCATCTTTGCCATTGTGCTCAAGGGCCTGACCGTGCGCGGTTCCATCGTCGGAACCCGCCAGGACATGGAGGAGGCGCTGGAGTTCTATTCCCGTGGCTTGATCCATCCGACGTACCAGACCCACGACTTGGCCGACATCAATGCCGTCTTCGATGAAATGAAGCACGGCAAGATTGATGGCCGCGTGGTCATCAAGTACTGATCATGATTGATCTCGATGCTGCGGTGACGCTGCCCGGGGAGGACTTCTCCCGGGTGGCGCTCACTCGCCCAGCAGTCCGGTTGCTGCAGAAACTCTGGGGGATCCACGGGCCGCTCATGTTCCACCAATCGGGCGGGTGCTGCGACGGCTCGTCGCCCATGTGCTACCCGGCAGGCGATTTCATCACGGCGGAGGCAGACGTGCTGCTTGGCGTGTTTGATATCGCTCCTTCCGATGACGACGGCGTTTGGCCGATAGAGTTCTGGATGTCCCGCGAGCAGTTTGAGTACTGGAAACACACGCACCTGACCGTCGATGTGGTCGAAGGCCGGGGGAGCGGGTTCTCGGTCGAAGCTCCGGAGGGCAAACGCTTCCTGGTTCGCTCGCGGCTCATCTGAGCGCGAGAAGTGGCCCGGCGATTTCGATCGCAGGGTCGCCTCCTCGCTGCAATCGAGGTGCTCAGGGGCATATGCTCAGCACCGGCTGGATTCATCAGGACTGTGCTGCATACCGGGGAAACCGACTTGCGAAGAGAACTACTGCTGTAAGAGAGCGTCAGAGATGCAACTTACTGAGTCCCGTTGAGCCATCACGGTAGGTCACTACGACGTCCAGTCCATCGCTGGCGTGCTGAAGCTCATCCCCAGGCAGCCAAAGGGCAAAATGTCCCCTCGCTACGGTAGCCTGTACGTCTCCGACCGCTGGGCTCCGGTAGGTGACACCGACGACGTCCGAACCAGCTTCACCTGCTGCGAGGGAAATGCTCCCGCCAGACATCGTGCCGGTCCCTAGGCTTATTGCTCTGAGTTCCCGGGAATTTGGAGCTGCATAAGTGTCCGGTTTGCCTACGGATCCGATCATGCTCTTGCCAAAGAGGGAGGCAGAGTCATCCGTTACACACATTGCCGAGAACCCGTCCGGACCCGTCAGTACAACGGTGGTCCAGACGCCACGGCGTTCGGCGATAGCAATCTGTGCACCGCGGGCGTCATCTTCAAACTGTCCGCCGGCTACCTCACCGTGGGAATCCCGGCATTCTTCGGCTGCTTTCGCTGCTTCCTGCTCTTCGATGACAACTGGGCTGGCAGTCCAGCTCGCGAAGGCCTGATCTCCGCCGTTGAGTGACGGCAACGTGACGGCTGCGGCAGTCGCCGCGGCGATCACTCCGCCAGCCAGAGCAACTCGGCGGCCTACCTTTGACCGACGCGACGGTTCGATTGCCGGTCCCGATGGGTTAGCACGCAGTATCCTCTCGAGATCCGCGCTCGCACGGTTAGCACGGACGGGTCGAATGCTGCGGTCGGCTGCGTCTAGCGTACGTAAGCTTGCATCGATGTCGTCGTCACGGTGATTCATGATGTCGTCCTTTCGGAGAGGCTCGCTGACATGGCCTCAGGTTGTGGGAGGAGGTCAAGGTAAACCCGAAGAGTCCGGCGTGCCCGGCTGAGGCGTAAGCGAAATGCGACCGGCGAGATCCCCAATACGGCGGCCGCCTGCGTCGCTTTGAGCTCTTCGAAAACTGCGAGCCCTAACGCCTCTTGATGGGTTTCGGACAGGAGGTTCCAGGCTCTGCTGAGATCCGCTCGGCTGACGGCGAGGTCTGCGATTGACCCGTCCCGGGGTTGAACCGCCGGATCAGCGAGCCGCACTTCGAGGGCATGACGGCGTTGTTCGCCCCGGCGGGTGTTCAACAGGATGTTTCTGGCGATGCCGTAAATCCAGGCGCGCGCATCATCATCAGTGGCGGGCACTTCCTTGAGCCGGCGCCAAACGACCAGGAAGGTATCTGCGACTACATCCTCCGCATGGTCGGCGTGGGAACGTCGTTGAACGAATTTAAGCAGGCCCGGATACACGGCGTCGTATAAGGCTCTGAAGAAGTGCTCGCGGTCAGGGGGACTCGAAGCTTGTCTCATGCCCTGTACCTGTCCACTAGCGAAGTAAGTGTGTCGGATTGAAATTATGTCTGAACCCGAACGCTGACATAGGGGGACTCTCTGAAGAACGTTGCAGACAGAACACTTGCGTATGACACCACGGTGGTGTCACACTGGTGCCGTGGACATTTCAAGACACGTACAAGAACTTCAGGACCAGCTCATCGATGCAACGGAACTGGCCGGTGAGCAGGCTGCCGACATTGCCCGTAACCTAACCCGTTCCCTCGACGCTTCATTGCGATTGGTCATCCTAGAGGCACTTTCCGATGCGGCTGCTGAGATCACAGCGGAACTCGCACCCGGATCAGTCGACGTCCGGCTGCGTGGACGCGATCCCGAGTTCGTTGTGACACCACCGATGCAGCGTGACACCACAGAGGTGCCACCGACGCGGGAGTCGGCGGCTGACTACACCGTCGACGGCCAGGCAACACGAACCACTCTGCGCCTTCCTGAAAATCTCAAAACCAAAGCCGAGGCCGCAGCAACCCGTGAAGGCCTCTCCTTCAACACCTGGCTGGTGAGGGCGGTTGCCACCGCGCTCACCGAGAACACCAACACCCCCATTCAACTGCCCCCAAAGAGCAGCGGAAACCGATTCACCGGCTGGGTCCGGTAAGGAGCTCCCATGCAGTACACCTATGAAGCCTCAACTGCCATCGACGCAAAAGTCACCCTCATGATGGGCGAATTGGTGATCACCGCCGACGACGTCAGCGAAGTCACCGTCACCGTCGAACCCACACAACCGGACCGTCCGGCCGATGTCCGCGCGGCCGAGAACACCGCCGTCGACTTCGCGGATGGCCGCCTGACCATCATCCAGAAACGCGAGAACCTCGTGAGCACCTGGGTCAACAAGAGCTGGTCCATCGACGTTCACGTCCGGGTTCCCAAACGGTCCCGCTTCGAAGTGAAATCCTCCTACGGCAACATCCGGGTCCGCGGACTGCTCGGACGGTCCTCGCTCACCACCAGCTACGGCAACATCAGCGCCGGCGACGTCGCCGATTTGACCGCAAAAACCTCCCACGGCGAAATCACCCTTGACCGATCGAGCGGCACCACAACGCTCACCGCGTCCAGCGCCACAATTGGCGAGGTTTACGGCAGCGCGAGCCTGAAGTGTTCGCAAGGGAACGCCGTCGTCGGCCTCGTCATGGGCCAGCTCGAAGTGGCCGGCAGCTTCGGGAACATCGAGGTGCGCACCGTGATGGGCAACGTCAATGCCCGCACATCGCATGGCAGGATTCGGCTCGGTGACGGCGTCAGCGGCACTGCACAGCTGGCAACGAGCCACGGCGACATCGAGGTGGGCATCCGCCAGGGCACGCTTACCTGGCTGGACCTCGACACCAAGGCCGGCGCCGTCCGCAATGAACTGGCCGTCGCATCAGACGAACCACAGAACGACGACGACGACGGCGCCGCCGAGCGCTTAGAAGTCACCGCCCGCACCAATCACGGCAGCGTCCGCGCATTCCGCGCGGCTGCGAACTAAGAAGGGGGAATCACCATGAACACTGCCATTGCCACGGACCTCGCTTTCGACGTCCGTGGGCTACGCAAGAGCTTCGGAGCACAAACCGTCCTGGACGGAATTGACCTCTCGATCGGTCGTGGCAGCGTGTTTGCGCTGCTAGGTCCCAACGGTGCGGGCAAGACCACCACCGTCCAGATTCTCGCCACCTTGATTAAACCCGACGAGGGCACGGCGGTGGTTGGTGGCCATTCCATCGCCGATGAGCCGAGCCGGGTCCGCCGGATCATTGGCGTCACCGGACAGTTCTCTGCGGTTGACGAGCTTCTAACAGGCGCAGAAAACCTCCGGCTGATGGCGCGGCTCCGGCATGTGCCGAAAGACGGGCGTGAAGCACTGATCGAACGGCTGCTCCGCCAGTTCGACCTGGTGGATGTCGCCAACAAATCAGCCGCCACCTATTCGGGTGGCATGCGGCGCCGTCTCGATCTGGCCATGACCCTGGTTGGCGACCCGCAGATCATCTTCCTCGACGAGCCGACCACGGGCCTTGATCCGCGGAGCCGGCGCGCTATGTGGGACATCGTGCGCACCCTGGTTGCTGGCGGCGTCACCCTCTTCCTGACCACCCAGTACCTTGAGGAGGCGGACCAGCTCGCGGACCGGGTGGCCGTGCTCGACGGCGGGCGCATCGTCGCCGAAGGCACCCCCGCAGAGCTGAAGGCCGCCGTCGGTGAGGAGCAGCTGCGGCTTCGGTTCGCTACCGCGGAGGAAGTGGGCAAAGCGCGCGACGTACTGGCCGCCGTCGTACCCATTGACCTGCCTGCCGGCGGTGACGAGCTCGAACTTCGTGTGCCGACCCCCGCAAACGGCGCCGCCGTGCGCAGCGTGCTGAATGCGCTGGCAGCTGCCGGCGTCGAACCAAGTGAAGTGACCACTGCAGCCCCGGACCTGGACGACGTCTTCTTCGCGCTCACCGGAGCACCCACCAAGGAGGAATCATGACCACCATGACTGCACCGGCATTGGTCCGGGAATCGGGCGCTCTCGAGCGCACTCTCGCAGACACCGCAACGCTGACCGGGCGGGGCCTGCAACGGCTGATCCGCTACCCGTCAATGGTCATCATGATGATCGGCCTGCCGGTGATCTTCCTGCTGATGTTCGTCTACGTCTTCGGGGGAATGCTTGGAACTGGTTTGGGCACCGCGGGCGGCGGGGGAGTTGCGGCCTACCTGCAGTATGTGGTCCCGGGCATTGTGCTGATGGCTGTGGGCACCGGGGGTGCAGGGACTGCAATCTACATTGCGATGGACATGAGGCAGGGTGTGGCGGCCCGCCTGGCCACGATGGATGTATCGCGGATTGCGATCCTGTCCGCCCACGCTCTGGTGAGTGTGGTGCAGGCACTGCTGGCCACGCTCGCGGTTGGAGGGGTTGCAATGCTGCTCGGCTTCCGGCCGGCCGGTGGAGTGCTGGGCACCCTGGGGGCGCTCGGTGTGGTCGCTCTCGTGGCCTTCGCTATCACCTGGCTCTCCCTGGCACTCGGTATCATCTCGGACACCGTTGAAACCGCAAGCAACCTGCCCATGCCGCTGTCCTTCCTGCCCTTTCTGAGCAGCGGATTTGTGCCGACGGACTCTATGCCCGCATGGCTCGGTGTAGTCGCGGAGTATCAGCCGTTCACACCGTTCATCGAGACTGTGCGCGGTCTGCTAATGGGCACCGACATCGGGAACTACGGATGGCAGGCGCTGCTGTGGTGCGTGCTGCTGACCGGCACCGGCATGGTGTGGTCGCTGAGCAAGTACGAGGCGAGTCAGACGAGGTCCTAGTCCCTTTGTCTCTCAGCTGGAAGGCCGTGCCGCGACGTCCATCCAGTAGCGCCGGACCGCGCCTGGCCCTTCTTCGAGAACGCCGCCCTGAGACTCAATGGTTCGAGCCGATGCGAGGTTATTCACCTCGCAAACGATCAACACGCGCTCCATGCCGAGTGCTCGAGCCTGAGCGACCATACGGCCGAGTGCCCAGCCCGCCAGACCTCGTCCCCTCGCCGAAGGTCGGATGCCGTACCCAACGTGGCCGTGGCGCTGGTTGAAGTCGCAGTTCCCGAGCCGCAGGGCGATCCCGCCGAGGATCTGCTCGCCGTCGATGATCCAGCGGTAAATGCACCGGTCGGAGTCACGCGACAGGCGATCAAGCCAAGTGGAGAACCCTTTGGCGGATTCGACGTCGTCCGTGGGCAGCAGGCCAAAGCCGTCCTCGTGAAGTCCCGGTCCCCACTCGTCATGTGCCTCCTGCCAGGCGGCGTGTAACCGCCAGGTTGGCGAGATCAGTTGCGGCATGGAGCCAGCGTAACTGTCCAACGATGCCGGTTGACCTTCGAGTTGCTTGAAGCTCGATGATGGGGGACATGGATAACGACGCCGACCGGCTGATGAGTATTGGGACGTTCGCAGCTGCCACTGGTCTTACTGCAAGCGCCCTCCGGTTTTATGACGACACAGGCGTGCTGGCACCTGTTGAGGTCGATCCGCGGAACGGGTATCGGCTGTACGCAGAGGAGCAACTTGGTCGCGCTGAGCTCATATTCCTGCTGCGGGAAGCGCAGTTGCCGCTTTCGGTGATGAAGGCCGTGCTGGATGGTTCCGCGGACGAATCGAGTCTTGTACTTGGCAAGCACATGGACGAAATTTCCGCCGAGGCTCTGCGGGCGATGTCGGCCGCGCGCTCCGCACTGAACCTGTTCATAGGCGGTATATCTGGCCTGGTGGCAGTGCTACCCGGCTACGAGTTTGCGCGGGCGATCGGCCAGGTGCGTGTATCCGCCGCAGCATCAGGGCAGTTCCATACCATCGGCATCTCCACCGCCTCGCACGCGCTCAACCTGGTTGCAACGGACCGGCACCGATTGTCGTGGCGCACGTTGCGGCTCGCCTCCCCGACGGTCGAGAGCAGCACAGTGCACGTGTGCCTGGAATCCGCGCAGGAGTTGCTTCCCTGGGTGTCGGACAGGGCGGCGATAGAACTTCTTGCAGATGCCGGAGACGTGAGCGTACGTTGCATGGAGACCGGTGAACAGCGTTCCTTGGCTGTCGTAGAAGGCGATTTCCCGGACTACGGGGCGGTTGTTGATGGGCTTCCCGCTCCAGTGGCCCGGGCAGTCGTTCCGCGGCGCGAACTGCTCTCAGTTGTGGTGGATCGATCCGAAACCTGTCCGTTAAGGATCGCTGAAAATGGGATATCCGTCGGGTCAGGTGAGGGCGCGGAGCAGCTTGCGGCACTTACTTGGGGGCTGCCGCTCCGCCAATGGTTCGACATGACTCTTCTGCAGCCCGTGGTGGAGTCGGCGGTCGGACCGGACGTAGTGCTTGAGATGGCAGGCGATCATGGCCCGTTGCGGGTGCGCTCTGCGGACACCAGCGACTTGCTGAGTGTTCTGATGCCGGTGCAGCCACCCGCTATTCCCGAACGGGCATGAGCGCCAAGCCACCGAAGCTCTTCTGGCTATGGCTGGGCGGGTTGGCATGGACAAGTATCGGGACATCTATCCTGTCCTTCGGTCTGGTGTGGACTGCGGTCGGGCGGTCCGCTTTCCTGGGCGGCATCGTGTTGACGATGGTGATCATCCCGAGGGTTGTCCTCCTGCTCTTGGGCGGGTCTATAGCGGACCGTGTGGGCGCCTGGCGGGTGATGGTGCTGTCAGATTCGGTGTTAGCCCTAGTGATGGCAGGCGTCGCCGTTTTCGCTGCGGCCGGCCACAGCCCGTCCTGGCTGCTCATCACTGCTGCGCTGGTGATGGGAATCGCAGATGCCTTCTACCTGCCCGCCGCGGGCTCCGTGCCCAAGTTCATGGTCCCGGATGAGGCCCTGCAGCGCGCCATGGGAGGGCGTCAGATCGTCGGCCAACTGTCAGCCTTTGTAGGTCCGGTTGCCGGAGGGTTCCTCGTGTCGCTGGCGGGACTGGCGATTTCCTTCACCGCGGGAGCGGTTGGCTTCCTCGGGATGCTTTTCGTTCTGATGCTGTTGCGGCGCCATCTTGCAACCGCTCCAAACGCGGGCTGCAGACCAAGAATGGGGGAACATCTCGCGGCAGGATTACGCGCTATTTGGCAGCGGCCGCCGCTGGTCGCCGTCGTCGGGCTTACGACGGCGTTTGCCGCCTTCATCGTGCCGCTCACCCCTTTGCTCGTTCCGCTGCTGGGCCGCACGGAGGGCTGGACCGCAAGTCAGACGGGCCTTCTCGGGGGAGCGTATGGCGTGCCTTTGGCGATCGTGGCCGGTTGGGTGATGCTGCTGGGTGGATCTGTGCAGCCGGGACTTACGGCAGCGAAGGGGATCATCCTGGCTGGCCTCGGCGTCGTCCTCACGAGCTTGCTGCCGCATCCCGGCGCCGCTGCTGTCGGGCTGGCTCTGGCAGGGCTGGGAACGGGCATCTTCAGCACCCACATTGGCCCGGTGTTTGTCTCAGCGACACCGCATGAGTACACGGCTCGGGTTCAATCTGTCCTAATTACGGCGCAGAGTGTGCCTCTGCTTCTGGCGAACCCGGCAATCGGATTACTCGCGGCGGAACTGGGTGCCCGCCCCGTGATTGTTTTGTGGGGCCTCGGAAGCCTGGCTGCGGGGGCTGTGGCTCTCACCCTGCCGGTGTTTCGGAACATGCGACGGCATGAGCCGGTTTCTCCATGACATGGTGGACCAATGCTTCCCGACTTCAGCAGGGCCTGGAACCAAGGCCGGAACCTAGACCTCTATGAGAAGGAAAATCAGGCGATCGACCACGGCGGAACGCTTTGGCGGGCTCTTCAAAACGCCGCGCCGTGGGACGGCAAAGATCTCCTGGACCTTGGTTGCGGGACCGGATACTGGCTTCCGCATTATGCCGATGCCCGCCGGTTGTACGGTGTAGAGCCGGACCCGGAGCTGCTTGAGGCCGCAGGAAATCGCACACAGTCAGCCGAAATCCTGCACGGATCCGCTGAACATATCCCGCTGCCTGACGCTTCGGTTGACGTGATCCATGCCCGCTTTGCCTACTTCTTTCCGTCGCCGACCAACAACTGCTCGCCTGGATTGCAAGAAGCCTTGCGGGTCTTGCGTCCGGGTGGCGTGCTTGTGGTCATCGACAATGATCAGGAAATCGGCGAATTCGCTGACCTTCTTCGGGCAGGTAACGCGGCCGCTCACCAAGGGCCTGGCGAGTTCATCCGCCAATGGTGGAAAGAGCAGGGCGCCACCACCCAGCCGGTGATGAGCAGCTGGACGTTCGAATCAGCAGAGGATCTGCAGAGGGTCCTCAACATGGAATTTCCGCACGGTACCGCTCATCCCTGGATCGCGCTTCACCCCCAACGAGTCCAGCTCTCTTACGGGTACCTGTTGCATACGCTCGTGAAGAACCAGGAACCGCTGTGACTGCGAATCAAGGGCTGGCCATCTTCATCAACGGTACGGTGGGAGCGGGGAAGACAACGGCCGCCGAAGCATTGGGCCGCATGCTCGAGCACAAAGGCGTAGCTCACGCGATCATCGACCTCGACGAGATTCGCCGTGCCTGGCCTGCACCCTCGGGTGACCGTTTCAACCACGAGCTCGAACTGACCAACCTGACGTCCCTGGTGGCCAACTACGCGGCAACGGGTATCGAGACGTTCGTCCTGGCCGGAGTTCTGGAGGACGAGCGGGAAACACCTCGTTACCGGCATGCAGTCGGAGGGCGGCGGTTGCTGATCGCGCGGATCACGGCCACTGAAGCCATTCGAAAGGCACGGATAAGGGCGCGTCACAGCGAGGACCCGGAAGGAGAGGCATGGCACCTTCACCGAACCGTCGAACTGGAAAACATTCTCGAACACGAACAGCTCGACGACGTCGTCATTGACTCAACGAGCGCGACGCCGGCAGGGATTGCCGAGCAGGTTTGGAATGCAGCGCGGGCACTCAGGAGTCAGTCGGCGGAATCCAGCGGCACCCAGGCACAATAGGCTGAAGCTCATGCCCACTCATCCCTTATGGCGTCCTTACGAACAGCCCGACGACGACGCCATCCAGGCAGCGCGGGTCGAACTCAACGACCCCTCCCGGTGGAAGAAACCCGTGGTTGTATCCGAGTACGATCCCGCCTGGCCTGTCGCCTTCAATAAGGTGGCGGACAAAGTCAGTGCGATCCTCGGACCGCGCGCCGCTGTGATCGAACACGTCGGTTCAACATCGGTCTCCGAACTGGCCGCAAAACCGGTCATCGACGTCGACCTCCTCGTTGCGGACTCCGCAGACGAGGCCTCCTACCTGCCCCAGCTGGAATCAGGGGGATTCACCCTCGTGATCAGAGAGCCCGAGTGGGAGGAGCACCGGGCGCTCAAGTTGCAGGAACCGAACACCAACCTGCACGTCTTCTCGACGGACGCGATTGAACCGCAGCGACACGTGATGTTCAGGAACTGGCTACGGACGCACCCGGCTGATCGAGATGCGTACGCCAGTCTGAAGAAGAAGCTGGCGGCGGATGGTTTTGAGGACGTGATGCACTACAACAACGCCAAGGCAGCCCTGATCTACGACATCTACGAGTCGATCTTCATCGCCGATCCGCGGCATCCCCACACACCTCAAGCGCGCTGAGTCCGCTCTGCTGTGGGCAGATTAAGCGGACACGCGTCACCCTGTCCGGCTAGTGTTTGCGCATGGGTGACATCATTGCGTTCCAGCCGAAGAGACTGAACAGTGAACCGCCGCTGCGGAACGTGTTCGGTTCGATCCTCAAGGAAACCCGCCAAAAACGCGGCGAACGGCTGGTCGAAGTCGCGCAGCGTGCAGCCATCTCAACCCAGTACCTGTCGGAGATCGAACGTGGACGCAAGGATGCTTCCTCAGAAGTCTTCGCCAGTGTCGCCCGGGCCCTGGATATGACGATGTTCGACCTCACCAGCCAGGCCGCCCGTCAGCTGTACACGACCCAGCAGAGTGTCTCCGGACCGGTTTGCCTCGCGGCGTGAATCAGATACCGCGGTTCTCCACCACCTGATCCACCAATCCGTACTTAACGGCCTGTTCTGCGTTGAGGATGAGGTTGCGGTCGGTATCCTGCCTGATTGTTTCGATTGTCCTGCCGGTGTGCCGGGCCAGGAGCTCCTCGAGGACCACCTTCACCCTTGAGACCTCCTCTGCGTTGAGGATGAGGTCCGGAACGGTTCCGCGACCGGGTTCGACGCTGGGCTGGTGCAGTACCACGCGGGCACGCGGCAGGATGGAGCGCTGGCCAGGTGCACCGCAGGCCAGCAGCACCGCTGCGGTGAAGGCGGCCTGGCCAATGCAGACGGTCCGAATGGGTGATCGCACGTACTGCACGGCATCGTAAATACCCAGCATCGCTTCGATCGAGCCGCCGGGGGAGTTGATGTAGAGATCGATCGGGACATCCGGTGACTGCGATTCGAGGTGAATCAGCTGGGCGATGAGACTGTTGGCCACGCCGTCGTCAACTGGTGTTCCCAGATAGATGATGCGCTCCGTCAACAGGCTGCTGTAGATGTCCAAGGTCTGCCGGGAACCGTCGCCTGCCCGCGTAGTGACGTACGGGATGGTGTAGGTGCTCATCGCGAACCGCCCAGGCTCACGCTGACCGGCTTGTCCGGTCGGATGTCGTCGAGGTTCTCCAGGATGTGGTCCACGAACCCGTACTCCCTTGCTTCACCGGCCGTGAACCATCTGTCACGCAGCGAGTCGGCGGCGATCCTCTCAACCGGCTGGCCGGTATCGGCGGCGATGAGTGAGAGCACGGTGTCGCGGGTATGCCGCAGGTCGGCAGCCTGGATCTCGATGTCCGTTGCAGTTCCGCCAATTCCGCCGGAACCCTGATGCAACAGGATCCGTGAATGCTTGAGGGC
This sequence comes from Arthrobacter pigmenti, assembly GCF_011927905.1. Classification (NCBI taxonomy): domain Bacteria; kingdom Bacillati; phylum Actinomycetota; class Actinomycetes; order Micrococcales; family Micrococcaceae; genus Arthrobacter; species Arthrobacter pigmenti. Next base: position 2,515,742 of record NZ_JAATJL010000001.1, on the reverse strand, counting down.
ATACCGCTTGCCGGGGCTTCCGGCGCTGAGGAGGAACTGCCCGGCACTGGCGGCCCAGCCGACGGCCAGTGTGGAAACGTCATTCGGAATGAGTTGCATGATGTCCCGGATGGCCAGCATGGCGGGTACCGATCCACCCGGAGAGTTGATCCACAGGCTGATGTCGCGCCGCGAATCTTCCGCCGACAGCAGGAGCAACTGGGTGCAGAGCCGGTTGCCGCCTTCCTGATCCAACTCGTCGCCGAGGAGAAGGATCCGGTGCCTCATCAATTGCTGGGACAGTGTGGTGTCGAAAGCCTGGAAGCCGTCCGGTTGAGAGTTCATGGTGCCAGCCTGTCCGTCGCTGGAAAGGTCTGCAATGGTGTGCGTCCCAGGGCAGATCTGCCGTCAGCAGATCGAGCAACTTGCACGCGGTGCAAACTTGCACGTAGTGTAATAACGTGACTCAGCAAGCAACCAGCCGCCGCGAGCAGAACAAGCTCGACACCCGGCGGGCCATCGCCCAGGCAGCCCTTGACCTGGCGCGCAAACACGGCATGGGCAACTTCACCGCAGAGCAGATCGCCGAGCAGGCAAACGTTTCCCGGCGCACGTTCTTCAACTACTTCCATAGCGCCGAGGACGCGCTGATCGTCTCAACCGAGTCCTTCCTCGACCAGGCGGTGGCCGAGTTCGCCGCCCGGCCCAAGGATGAACCGCTTCTCGATGCGATGATCGCCACCCTCTCGGCAACCACCAAGGTTGAGAACCTGCAGGACTGCGGGGACCTCTTCCGGATGGCCGCAGGCAACCCGGACCTCCTCGGCACCCATCTCCTCGCCTGGGAGCGGGCCGAAGCGCGGATCATCAGCGCCGTCGAAGAACGCCTGAACGGGCAGGCGTCCCTCCTCTACATTCACGCGCTTGTGGGCTCGGTGCTTTCCTGTGCCAAGGCCGCCATGCGCGAGTGGGCCGCCGGCGAAGACACAGACGCCGAGACCCTCGAAAGCCACATCGTCACCGCGCTCTCCATGCTGCGTGACGGTTTCTCTCACCCAACGCTCTAACCCAGGACGCACAACACCATGGCCTTCCTCCTGTACCGACTCGGTTCCTTCGCCTACCGCCGCCGCTGGTGGGTGGTCTCCGCGTGGCTCGCCATCATGGTTGCCGTCGGCGGATCCGCCGTAGCCTTCTCCGGCGCGCTGAGCAACAACTTCACTATTCCCGGCACCGAATCCCAGCGGGTCCTGAACCAGCTGAAGGAAGACATGCCGGAGGCAGTTGGCGGCATGGGCACCATCGTGTTCCAGAACTCGGACGGCGAATTCACCCAAGAACAGCGCGAAGCAGTGAGTTCAGCGCTCGACGACGTCGCCTCCCTCGACGGCGTGGAAAACGTCGTCGACCCCTTCGTCACTGCCCAGGAACTCACCGACAGCCGCGCTGAACTACAGACCGGCCGTGAAGAGCTGAAAGCCGGTGCCCAGGAGCTCAGCGACGGCGCCGCCCAGCTCGACGCCGCGCAGGCCCAGCTCGATGCGCAACGCGCCCAGTTCGAGGCGTCCAAGGGCCTGTTGCCTGCGCCGCAGGTCGACGCGACGGTAGCCCAGCTTGATGCCGCCCAGGCGGAGATCGACGCCCAACGTCAGCAACTCGACGAGGGCCAGGCCGAGCTCGACGCCGCCCGCACCGAACTCGAGCGCGGCGAACGTCTCCTCGAAGCGTCCTCAGGAATCCAGTTCGTCTCCGAGGACAGCACCACCGCCGTAGCCAGCGTCCAGTTCATCTCCGCCGTCGACGCGGTCACGCCGGAGACCCGCGAAGCCGTCCAGGAAGCTGCAGGAGCCGCGACGGACGCGGGACTCAACGTCGAGTACAGCAAGGAAATTGTCCAGGACATCTCTGAAATCTTCGGCCCCGCAGAGGTCATCGGCCTCCTCGTCGCGGCCATCGTCCTGATCGTGATGCTCGGCACACTGGTCGCAGCGGGACTTCCGCTACTGATGGCGATCGTCGGCGTCGGAGTGGGAGTCGGCATCACCTTCGCGCTCACCGGCGTCATCCAGATGAGCTCCATCTCCCCAGTGCTCGCGCTCATGCTGGGTCTCGCCGTCGGAATCGACTACTCCCTCTTTATCGTCAACCGGCACCGCACCCAACTCCTGCGGGGAATGCCGCTTCAGGAATCAATCGCCCGCGCTACCGGGACCGCTGGAAACGCCGTGCTGTTCGCAGGGATCACGGTCATCATTGCGCTCGCCGCGCTCGCCGTCCCGGGCCTGCCGTTCCTCACTATCCTCGGCCTGTCCGCCGCAGGCACAGTCGCCGCCGCCGTTCTTGTCGCACTCACCCTCACGCCCGCGCTCCTCGGATTCATGGGCCGGAAGGTCATCTCGAAGCGACGGTGGGCGAAGGCCGGTACGGCAACATCCACAGCTGAAGTAGAGGAGCACACCGCCGATGACAAGGCCGTCGCAGGAAGTGGCTGGGGCGGCGTCGTCACGCGCAAGCCGATCCTCACGGTGCTCGCCGGTGTCGCCGCGCTCGCGGTCCTCGCCCTTCCGGCGCTGGAACTCCGTGTCGGACTGCCCGACGGCGGGTCCGAACCGGCCGATTCCACCGGCTACCAGGCGTACACCCTGGTCGGTGAGAAGTTCGGCGAGGGGACCAACGGTCCCCTCCTGGCGGTCGGTGAGCTTCCAGCAATTGACGACGACGGCGACCGCACCGACCTACAGCTTGACGTCGCCGACCGCCTGACCGAGATCGACGACGTCGTCACCGCGGTCCCCGCAGGCATCAGCGACGACGGACGCACCGCCATCTACCAGGTCATCCCCGAGGAAGGCCCGGCCAGCGAAAGCACCGAACAACTCGTCCGCGATCTTCGTGCCGAAGCGGGCTCCATCGAGGACGCCACCGGCGTCACCGTGTCGGTGACCGGACAGACCGCCGCGAACATCGACGTCTCCGCCAAGCTAATGGAGGCCATGCCGCTCTACCTGGGCATCGTCGTCGGGCTGTCCCTGATCCTGCTGCTGCTGGTATTCCGCTCCATCCTGGTGCCGCTGATCGCCACCGCGGGCTTCCTGCTCTCGCTGCTGGCCAGCTTCGGCGCCACCGTGGCCATCTACCAGTGGGGTTGGCTGGGCGACTTCTTCAGCGTCACCAATCCGGGTCCGATCCTGAGCTTCCTTCCCATCATCCTGATCGGTGTTCTCTTCGGACTCGCGATGGACTACCAGATGTTCCTCGTCTCGGGCATGCGCGAGTCCTTCGTCCACGGCCGCCCCGCCAGGGAAGCCGTGCGCGTGGGGTTCAGCCACGGTGCCCGGGTGGTGACCGCGGCGGCCATCATCATGGTCTCGGTGTTTGCCGGGTTCGTGTTCTCGCACCTGACGATGGTCCGGCCCATCGGTTTCGGGCTCGCGTTCGGCGTGCTGCTCGACGCCTTCGTAGTTCGCATGACCCTCATCCCGGCGGCCATGCACCTGCTCGGCCGCTCCGCCTGGTGGCTGCCAAAGTGGCTGGACCGCATCCTTCCGGATGTCGACGTCGAGGGTGCCCGCTTGGAGCGAAAAACTGACGACGACGGCGCAGGCCAGGTCGCGGCGTCGGAACCGGTTCACGTGGGCAAGTGAGGCGTCTCGCATCGTGAGATGAATGCGGAGGGTCCGTTCCCGGATCCCTACGATTGACCGGTTAGTTTTCCCCACAAAGGACTCAAAACCGTGAATCTTTTCCGCACCAAGTCGATCGAACAATCGATCGCCGACTCAGGTGAAAAGGGCCGCACACTCAAGCGGTCACTGAGCACCTGGGACCTCATGATCATGGGCGTTGCCGTTGCAGTCGGCGCCGGTATCTTCTCCGTCGGCGCCCAGGCGGCCGCCTTCAACGCGGGCCCGGCGGTCACCATCTCGTTTGTGCTGGCGGCCATCACCTGCGCCCTGGCGATCATGTGCTACGCCGAGTTCGCAACGGCAATCCCGGTCGCGGGCAGCGCCTACGTCTTCACCTATGCGACCATGGGCGAGCTGCTCGCCTGGATCATCGGCTGGAACCTGATCCTTGAGCTGCTGATGGCCGGTGCCGTCATCGCGAAGTTCTGGGGGGTCTACCTCAGCGACCTCTTTGCCGTTCTCAACGTTGACGTACCCTCGCAGATCAACGTCCTCGGCATCACGGTCTATTGGGGGCCTCTGATCATCGTTGCCATCTTCACGCTGATCCTGGTCCTTGGCACCAAGCTTTCCGCACGCGTGAACAACGTCTTCACGATCATCAAGATCGTGATCGTGCTGTTCGTCATCGTGGTTGGCTTCTTCTACATCAACGGTGAGAACTACACGCCGTTCGTCCCGGCATCCGAGCCTCCGGTCGCGGTCGAGGGCGGATGGGCAACGCAGCCCTTCCTATCCTTCCTGAGCGGGGCCAATCCTGCCGTTTACGGTTTCACCGGAATCATCTCCGGCGCCGCCCTGGTTTTCTTCGCCTTCATCGGGTTCGACGTCGTCGCCACCTCGGCTGAAGAGGTGAAGAACCCGCAGAAGACCCTTCCCCGCGGTATCTTCGGCGGCCTTGCACTGGTGACCGTTCTCTACATCCTCGTGACCGTCGCGATCACCGGCATGGTGTCCTACCGCGACCTGGCGGCATCCGAATCGCCGTCCCTTGCAACCGCGTTCCAGCTTGTCGGCGCGGATTGGGCAGCCGGCGTCATCTCGGTGGGAAGCCTCATCGGCCTGACAACGGTCATCATGGTCCTGCTCATGGGCCTGGCGCGCGTAGTCTTCGCGATGAGCCGCGACGGACTGATGCCGCGTGCACTGAGCCGTACTTCGGAGAAGCGGAGCACCCCGGCACGCACGCAGGTCCTGTGCGGCGTCGTCGTTGCTTTGTTGGCTGGTTTCACCGAGGTGGACCTGCTGGCAGAGATGATCAACATCGGTACGCTTTCGGCGTTCGTGACCGTCAGCATCGGAATCCTCATCCTGCGCAGGAAGCGGCCGGACCTGAAGCCGTCCTTCCGGGTGCCGTTCGGCAAGGTCATCCCGATCCTGTCGGCGGTGCTCTGCACGTACCTGATGTTCAACCTCGCGACGATCACGTGGGTGTTCTTCGGAATCTGGCTGTTGATCGGGTTTGCGATCTACTTCGCCTACGGACGCACCCACTCGCGGCTTGCCAAGGCTCCGGCTGACCTGGAGGCCGGAGAGCCCGAGCGGGTCACGAGTTAGCGCGTCACAACTCCCCCACACTCGCTTCGCTCGTGCGGGTACCCCTCGTTTCTAGCTTCGGTCCGGAGGGCGTCGCCATTCCGGCGGTAGTATTCAAGCCATGGCGCGCCCTCCGAAACCGGAACGAAAAACCGAGCTTCTCGACCAGATTGTCGAGCACCTGCTCGACAAGACGTTCGCCAGCCTGAGCTTTCGCACCCTCGCGGACGGACTTGGAATCAGCAGTTACGTGTTGGTGTACCACTTCGGGAACCGTGAGGAACTGGTCAACGAGATCGTTCGGCACATCGAAGCCCGCCATGACACGTTGAAACCAATAAACCCGGAGAACTTCACTCCCGAGGATTACCGGAAATGGATCCTCGATTCCTGGAACTGGCTGCTGGTGGACCGGAACCGGAACCTGCAACGGCTTGAGTTCGAGGCGGCGGTGCAGGACGCCGCGAGCCCGTCACCGCGGGGCAGCGCCACCAAGAAGTATGAGTACTGGCACTCATTCACATCGGACTGGCTGGTGAACCAGGGCCTGCCGCGTGAACGTGCCGAGCCGGCCGCAAGGGTCTTCACCTCGAGTCTCTACGGCCTGCAGTACGATTACGTGCTCAACCAGGACCGCAAGGCCGTGGAGCAGGCGCTCGACCTGCTGATCGAGCTGTTTTTCCAGGCGCTGCATCTGGCGCTGGATCGCGAGGCCGCCGCATCGAGCGGGCAGAAATAACGGGTTCTCCGCGGAGAGAACGTAATTAGCCCCCGGTCGTTTTGGTCACCCGCATCGAGCGGGCTGAGGACGGGGTTCTAGGCGAAACGTGGTCGCCAGCGCCCGCTCGATGGTGTGGCGTGGTCGATCCACAACGCAGGAAGGGCGGGCCCAAACGGACCCGCCCTTCCTCGTGCGCTAATGCGTTGGTGCCTTAGAACTTGTTCGCTGCCTCAGCGCGGGTGTCCGCACTGCCGCCGCCGTTACCGAGGTTGGCGCGAAGCTTCGCACCCAGATCGGCGTCGACGTTGGTCCAGTACTGGATGGCGCGCTCGCGGATGTCCGCGATGGTCACGCCGCTCACAGCACCGGTGATGGTGTCGAGGAAGCGGGCCTTCTCGGCGTCGTTGTAGACCTCGCGGTACAGCGTGCCGGCCTGACCGAAGTCATCATCCTCGGTGTGGAGGGTGTGCGCGGCGCGGATGAGGTCGCCGTCGTTCTCCCAGCCGCCCTCGGGGCCGGTCAGTGCCGGATCCGCCGCAGGTCCGCCCACCGAGTTCGGAGCGTAGACCGGGGTCTGCGGCGAGTTGAAGAAGAAGCGCGATGCGCCGTCCTTCGAGTAGTTCCGCACCTCATTCTTCGGGGCGTTCACAGGAAGCTGTGCGTGGTTTGTTCCCACGCGGTAGCGGTGCGCATCCGCGTAGGAGAAGATGCGCGCCTGCAGCATGCGGTCCGGCGAAGCGGCGATACCGGGTACGAAGTTCGACGGCGCGAAGGTTGCCTGCTCGATCTGCGCGAAGTAGTTCTCCGGGTTGCGGTTCAGGGTCAGCTTGCCGACGGGGATCAGCGGGTAATCCGCGTGCGGCCACACCTTGGTGAGGTCGAACGGGTTGAACCGGTAGTTCTTCGCGTCCTCGTACGGCATGACCTGGACCTTGAGGTCCCAGCTGGGGAAGTTGCCCTGCTCGATGTTCTCGTAGAGGTCGCGGATGTGGTGGTCGGCGTCGGAACCGGCCAGCGTTTCTGCCTCGTCAGTCGAAAGGGTCTCGTGGCCCTGGTTGGACTTGAAGTGGTACTTGACCCAGAACTTCTCGCCGGCCTCGTTGATCCACTGGTAGGTGTGCGAGCCGTAACCGTTCATGGTGCGCCACGAGGCGGGCAGGCCGCGGTCGCCCATCAGCCAGGTCACCTGGTGCGCCGACTCGGGGGAAAGGGTCCAGAAGTCCCACTGCATGTCAGCGTCCCGCAGGTTGGAGCCGGGGAGGCGCTTCTGCGAGTGGATGAAGTCGGGGAACTTGATGCCGTCGCGGATGAAGAACACGGGGGTGTTGTTTCCGACGAGGTCATAGTTGCCCTCGGTGGTGTAGAACTTCAGGGCGAAACCGCGGGGGTCGCGCCAGGTGTCGGGGGAGCCCTGCTCACCGGCGACGGAGGAGAAGCGCAGCAGCGTCTCGGTCTTCACACCGGTCTGGAACAGAGCGGCCTTGGTGTACCTGCTGACGTCCTCGGTGGCCTCGAAGACGCCGAACGCGCCGCCGCCCTTGGCATGGACAACACGCTCCGGAACGCGCTCGCGGTTGAACTGTGCAAGCTTCTCGACGAGGTAGTGGTCGGTCAGCGGGATGGCGCCGTCGCGGCCCAGCGCCGAGGAATTGCTGTCGTCAACGACCGGTGCACCCGATTGGGTGGTGCTGAAGTTGGCAGTCATTGTTCTCCTTCTTTTCAGTGATTTTCAATTAGTTCGGGAAGTTCAAGGGACGCCTCACGGCAGTTGTTGCACAGACCCTGGTACACCACGTCGGCAATCTGGATGGTCATCTGTTCGGAGCCCGGGGACCAGTGCGGGGTGAGACAGGGTGCATGCCCGACGGCGCAATCCACGTCTTCGATCCGGCCGCACCCTGTGCAGACGGCGTGGTGATGGTTGTCGTTGACCCGCGTCTCGTAACGCGCGGGTGAGTGCGGCGGTTCAATCCGGCGGAGCAGACCGCTCACAGTGAGGTCCGCGAGCACTACGTACACCGACTGGACCGTGATGTCCGCGAGCTCGGCGCGGACGGCCGTGACGACGTCGTCGGCCGTTGCATGCGGTGAATGCTCGACGGCGGCGAGCACCGCCAGGCGCTGCTTCGTCACCCTCCGCCCGGCGGCGCGCAGGGACGCGGTCCAGACGCCTTCCCGTGCGGTCTGTTCGGTCATGGGGTTAGTCAACCACCTATTCTGAGTAATTCATAATAAGCCACGCCTAACCGTCTAGGCTTGGGAAGAAGCAGGATTCATCGACTCTCCCCAAATGGTGCTTCTCAGCACCGATCCTGCAGTGAAGAGGACCATTTGGGGAGAATCGATGCCGGAAGTGGAGGGGATTGTGCGCAAAGCGCCGTGGGTAACTGTGCGCCAAGAGAGTGTCGCGGACTGCACGGCGATCATGCGATCGGTGGGGCAGGGCGAGCAGCCGATCGTCCTCGTTCATGGCATTGGCGTCTCCGCGCGCTACTTCGAACCTCTCGCCGCCGAGCTCGCGCGAACCAGTACCGTGTACGCGATCGAGTTGCCCGGGTTCGGCGGGACGCCAGGCCCACGCCGCGCGCTCTCCGTCCCTGAACTGGGCGAGATCGTACTGGCCGTGCTGCGTAAACTCGAGCTTGCCGCCGTCGTACTGGTTGGCCATTCGATGGGCTGTCAAGTGGCGGCCGAGACGGCAGCCCGCGCGCCGGAGCTGGTCAGCAAGCTGGTACTGCTTGGGCCAACAGTGAATGATCGGGAACGGTCCATCGGCAAGCAGGCGCTGCGGCTGGCGCAGGACACCCTGCGTGAATCGCCCAAGGTGAACTGGGTGGTGTTCACGGATTACCTGCGCTCGATGATCCCCTACCTGAAGACACTTCCGACGATGATGAACCACCGGCTCGAGGACACGCTGCTCCACGTGTCCTCCCCTGTGGTTCTGATGCGCGGCGGGCGGGATCCCATTGTCCCCGCCGACTGGCTGGGACGACTCGCCGAAGCGAACGGCCATGCCGCTGTTATCGAGCTCGACGGCGCGCCACACGTGCTGATGTACCACCGGCCCGCTGAGACCGCACAAGGTTTCCTCGCCGGAGACGCGCATGAAACTGCTTAGGCGCGGCTGGGAGTGGGTGCTCGACTACGCCTACGTTGCCTACTGGCAGGTTCGTGGATTCATCTTTCGGGGCGACGCGGAGCGCCAGCTGACGGGGGAGCGGGCGCCCGTGATCCTGCTCCCCGGCATCTACGAGCCATGGCAGTTCATGCACCCGATCGCCAATCATCTGCACAGCCAGGGGCATCCCGTGCATGCCGTCACAGCCCTCGGCTACAACCGCGGCACGGTCCCGGCGATGGCCGATTTGGTGTCGCAATACCTGGTGGAGCGGAACCTGCACGACATCGTTCTCGTGGCGCACAGTAAGGGCGGGCTGATTGGGAAATACGTGATGACCTTGCCGGACTCCGCCCAGCGCGTCCACCAGCTGATCGCCGTAAACTCGCCTTTCTCCGGATCCATCTACGCGATGTTCGCGCTGATTCCCAGCCTGCGGGCATTCTCGCCGAGGAACCGGACGCTGAATGCCCTGCGCGCGAACCTCGCCGTGAATTCACGCATCACTTCGATTTACGGAACGTTCGACCCGCACATTCCCGGCGGCAGCGAGCTGATCGGCGCGACGAACATCCAGCTGGACGCAATGGGCCACTTCAAGATCCTGGGCGATTCACGACTCCTTGACGCGATCGACGGCGCCATCACGGCTCACGAGCCGAGCGCGGCTGAGTGATCCTTCAGTAACGACTCCGCGTTCGCTTCGCTCGCTCGGGTACCCGCGTTCCTAGCGCGTCGGAACTTCCCCGAACTCGCTTCGCTCGTCCGGGTACCCCTCGTTCCTCAGCTGGGGCCGATGCGCTTGGCGATTACGACGGCGTCTGCCGGACTTGAGAGCCACGGCTCACCATGACCGGTCAACACCTTCTCCGCGGGGAGCGCGGCGAGCCGGTCGAGAGAATCGAGCGCCTGGGGTGAATTCGCCGTAGCTGCACCGGACACAATCTGCGGACCTTTGATACCGGTGTACGGATTGAGGGTGACCAGCGCGTCGCCGCAGATGAGTGCTCGCCGCTCGGGAAAATGTAACGCGATGTGGCCGGCAGTATGCCCCGGGACGTGGATGATGTCCGGGGTGCCGGGCAGATTTGTTGCGATGCCAGGGGAGAGGGGCAGTGTGTCTGCAACGCCACGCACGTTCAGCGCGCCCGCCATCTTCATGCGGCCGATAATCGGGAGACTCCGGGGATTCTGCAGTACGACTGCAACACGGTTCAACTCATGCTTGTAACGGTAGGGATGGGCGGCGATGTATGCATCGTCGGGATGGACCAGGATCGGCACCCGGTAGTGGGACCGGATCCGCGCTGCCACACCCACGTGGTCGAAGTGGCCGTGGGTAAGCACCAGTGCAACCACCGATTTCTCGAACCCCAACTCCCGCAGTGCGCGCTGGATTTTCGGCCAGATGGCGGGGAGTCCGGCGTCGACAATCATCACGCGGCCGTCCTGCTCCACGAAGTAGACATTGACATGGGCGTGTTCGAGCCAGTGGATTCCCTCGGAAACTTCACACGTAAGCATGGCGGTTCCTTCACCTCGGATGCTTGCAACCCTAGTAGTCCGCGACGCGAAAGTCAGCAGGCTGATCATCCCGGCTTGTTGCCGGAGGTAACGGCTAGAATTGGCCGGTGCCCAAACTCCTCGCCGACATCACGCCGCTGAAGGAGAGCCCGGCATTCCGCAGGCTGTACTTCGGTACAGCTTTGTCCGCGGTTGGCACCAACCTGACGCTGGTCGCCGTCAGCCTGCAGGTGTATGAGATCACCGGTTCAAGCCTGAACGTCGGCCTGATCGGACTGTTCGCGCTGATACCACTCGTGTTCGCCGGTCTCTATGGCGGCGCAGTTGCTGATGCACACGACCGGCGGAAGGTCGCACTGCTTTCAGGCTTGGGGCTATGGGGCTCCACAATCGGGATCGCCGTGCAGGCCTGGATGGGTGCCGACAACGTATGGGTGCTCTACATCCTGATCGCCGTACACAGCGGCTTCGCTGGGATCAACCAGCCCACACGCACCGCCATCATTCCCCGGATTGTCCGGCCCGAACTCCTGCCCGCAGCCAACGCCCTGTCGATGATCACGTTCGGCCTTGCCTTCACCGTCGGGCCGATGCTCGCGGGCCTGCTCATCGCCCAGGTGGGCTACGGCTGGACCTACACAATCGACGTCGTCACCTTCACCGCCGCGCTGTGGGCGCTATTCCGTCTACCGGCCATGCCGCCCGAGGGGCCGGTGCGACGCGCGGGACTGGCCACCGTCGTCGAAGGCTTCCGTTATCTCGGGACCCGTCCGAATATCCGGATGACCTTCATCATTGACCTGGTCGCGATGATCATGGCGCAACCGCGTGTGCTCCTTCCCGCCGTTGGTGCGGTGTTCATTGGTGGTGGCGAACTCACCGTGGGCATCCTGCTGGCCGCGACCGCCATGGGTGCCGTCCTGTCTGGGCTCTTTTCCGGTCCGCTCGGGCATATCCATAAGCAGGGCAAAGCGGTTCAGTGGTCAGTCGCGGCGTGGGGTGCCTCGGTCAGCGGGTTTGGGTTCGTGGTCATCATGGCCGGCTCCTCGCCGGACGGCGGCATGACGCCGTGGATTATTCCGGCGGCGCTCTGCATGTTTCTGGCAGGCGTCTCGGATTCGATCAGCGGCGTCTTCCGCAGCACCATCCTGCAATCGGCAACCCCGGACGCGATGCGGGGACGTTTGCAGGGAGTGTTCATCGTTGTCGTCGCCGGCGGTCCAAAGGTGGGTGAGCTACTCGGCGGCGGCTCCGCGGAGTGGATCGGGGAAGGCTGGACGGCGCTGATTGGCGGAATCCTGTGCATCCTGCTGGTGCTGGTCCTCGCATGTCTTCAGCCGCGATTCGGCCAATACGATTCGCGCAATCCGGAACCGTAGCTTCTGTCGGTGGCGCCGGACATACTGGTCCAATGACCCAGGTATCTTCACAACAAGTGCTCGACGCCGGACTCAACGATTGGCGGCAGCTCGCCCAAGGGCTGCACGCGCGGTTTCTCACCGGTAATTTCTCGGCCGGCCTGAGATTCGTCGAGGCGGTTGCCGAGGCTGCGGAAGCCGCCAACCACCACCCGGACGTCACGCTGACCTACCCGTATGTGGATCTACAGCTCATCAGCCACGACGTTTCTGCCGTTACCAAGCGTGACGTTGACCTAGCCCGCGCTATCAGCGACATCGCCCGGGAACAGCAGATCGAGGCGAAGCCCGAGGCGCTGGCTCAACTCGAGTTGGCCCTCGATACTGCCCAGCTGGCGGCAGCGGGCCGCTTCTGGGCTGCCCTGCTGACCGGCGATGCCGACGCCGTTAAAGGTGACGACGTCGCCGATCCGAACGGACGCGTTCCGTTGCTCTGGTTTCAGCACACCGAGGCGCACGAGACGCCGCGTCAACGGTTCCACATCGACCTCTGGGTGCCGCACGACGTCGCGGAGCAACGCATCCAGGCGGCGGTCGCAGCGGGCGGCACAGTCGTGGACGCCGAGCAGGCGCCATCGTTCGTTGTGCTGGCCGACGGCGAGGGCAACCGGGTTTGTGTCTGCACAGTGCTCGATCGTTGACGCCGCGCGGAACAGCGCGCTACCCAGGCCCGTTGTACGGGTAGTCAGTCAACAAGGAGCACAGGTGCACAACCACTTCAACGGGGCCAAGACGGCCCTGCTATTCGGTTCCCTGATGGGAATCTTCCTTATCTTCGGCGCCGTGATCGCGTCCATGACGCGGAGCTCTGCGTTCATCTGGATCTTCGCGCTGATCGGTGTGGGCTCGATCGCCTACAGCTACTGGAACAGTGACAAGCTCGCCATTCGCAGCATGAAGGCCGTGCCCGTCACGGAGCAGCAGGCGCCGGTGATGTACCGGATTGTCCGCGAACTGAGCGCCAAGGCGGGCAAACCGATGCCCCGCCTCTACATTTCGCCCACCATGGCGCCCAACGCGTTTGCCACCGGCCGCAATCCCGAGAACGCGGCCGTGTGCTGCACCCAGGGCATCCTGCGGATCCTGGATGAGCGGGAGCTGCGTGGCGTGCTCGGCCACGAGCTGATGCACGTCTACAACCGCGACATCCTTACCGGATCCATTGCGGCGGCCGTTGCCGGCGTGATCACGTCCGTGGCGCAGATGTTCGCGTTCATCGGGGTCTTCGGCGGCAATCGCAACTCCGGCGGAAACCCCATCGCGGCGATCCTGCTGGCAATTCTCGCGCCCATCGCCGCGGGTTTAATTCAGATGGCAATCGGGCGTACCCGCGAGTACGACGCCGATGAAGACGGCGCCCGCCTCACCGGCGACCCGCTGGCCCTCGCCTCGGCACTGCGGAAGCTCGAGCGCGGCACCCAGCAGGCGCCGCTGCCGCAGAACCAGCAGCTGGTGAACACCTCACACCTGATGATCGCGAACCCGTTCAAGGGCGGCGGTGTGCAGAAGCTCTTCGCGTCCCACCCGCCCATGGCGCAGCGCATCACACGCCTCGAGGGTATGGCGGGACGCGAGCTCCGCTAGGTTCCCCGTTTACCCAGCGAGTGATTCAAGCCAATTACGACGACGGCGACGCTCCCTCGGAAGGGGGCGTCGCCGTCGTCGTTGGTTGGGTGCAATCCCTAGCGCATGAGATGTGCGTAGGCTTAGGTCGTGTCTGTTAATTGTGGACGCGGTGGAAGGTGACAATCGCGGTGAGTAGGACGCCGCCGAGGAACGTGGTTGCGTATTTGTCGTAGCGGGTAGCGATTCCACGCCAGTGTTTGAGGCGGTTGAAGCCGCGTTCGACGGTGTTGCGTTCCTTGTAGGTCGCGGGGTCGAAGGCTGGTGGCCTGCCGCCGGCTGAGCCTTTGGCTTTGCGTCGTTCAATCTGGTCGGAGCGTTCCGGGATGGTGTGCCTGATCCGACGGGAACGCAGTTCGCTGCGGGTAGAGGGATGAGAGTAAGCCTTATCGGCCAGCAGCCGGAACCGGGTGCCGTCCTGGATCTTGTGGGCTTCCAGCAGCGGCAACAGTTGTGGGTTGTCTCCGGCTTGGCCGGGTGTGAGCAGCATCGTGACCGGTGCACATGCCCGGTCGGTGAGGGCATGGATCTTGGTGGTCAGCCCGCCTCTGGAGCGCCCGATCGCGTGATCAGCTGGCTCGTTGGGCAGAAACTTGTAACTCGACATTGCCCCCTGTGTGGCCCGGATCGACCTTCAGGTTGGGTGCTCCGGCGGCATGCTGATGCGCCCGGACACTGGTGGAATCCACCGAAAGCAGTGACTCCAGCTCGAGGTCATTACCCTTAGTGGATTCCTTCACGGCGGCGAACATCCGCTCATAGGAACCGTCGGCTGACCAGCGTCGGTGCCGCTCCCAGACTGATTGCCAGGCACCAAACTCGGCTGGTAGATCCCGCCACGGCGACCCCGTGCGGAACCGCCAGCAGATACCCTCCAACGTCACCCGGTGATCATTCCACGGCCGACCTCGTCGACCCGGCGCCGTCCGCAGGACAGGCTCGATAACCGACCACAACTCATCTGAAACCACATTCGAACGAACCATCCATCCAGCTTGGAACAACACAACCCGGATATTTAGCAGACACGCCCTAGGCAGATGGGGTACTCAAGTGCGTATGCAATCACATTCGATTCGCTGATGAAGGACGTTCAGAATCTCGATGAACTCCATCCCGCGCCCAAAGGGACTCCGGGGAGGCCACTGGGAGACACGGGGCCGTTGTTGCGGTCGATGGTCGTACTGCTGCACACGGCTTGGGAGAACTACGTGGAGCAGGTAGCTCTCGAGGGGCTGGAATTTCTCTTGCGTGAGATCGGTGAGGATCATTCGAAGCTGCCGCACGCTTTAAGGCAGAAGGTCGCGACGGCGAAAAATCCCTGGGATTTGGCCGGGAGTGCCTGGAAAACGAAAGCCCGGGAAGTTGTACTGCGCGAAGCTGACACTTTGAACACGCCCAATGTCGAAAAGACCGAGAAGCTCCTTGAACTGGCTCTCGGACTATCCAACGGGCTTCATCAAATAAGCTGGCAGAAGATGAGCGAGGTCAATGTTGTGGCTAACGTAGATGAATTCGTTCAAGACATCCGGGGCGAGATAGTTCACAAGGGTACGACCCCTGGGACGCTCAACAAAGCCGGTGTAGCTTCGTGGACCTCCTTCTTTCGGAATCTGACGAAGAGGTTGGATAAAGAGATTGCAGCCCACCTGCAAGAGCGGGTAGGGAAAAGCCCTTGGTAAGTCCTGCATTGTCCTCTGTGCTTTTGAAGACCTCTTAGTCGGTCACCCCTTCTGTAACTGGTGACCACCGGCCTTCGTTCTTTCACGCGGCAGCAGTTAGCCACGTACGACGACGGCGACGCTCCCTCGGAAGGGGGCGTCGCCGTCGTCGTCGGTTGGGTGTAGTCCCTAGCGCATGTTGACGAACTGCAGATCTGCCTCGTCGAAGTTCTTCAGCAGGGCCATCGTGGCCTGAAGGTCATCACGTGACTTGGAGCTGACCCGGAGCTCATCGCCTTGGATCTGCGATTTGACGCCCTTGGGCGCTTCGTCGCGGATGAGCTTGTTGATCTTCTTGGCGATGTCCTGGGCGATGCCCTCCTTGATGGAGGTTTCGAGGCGGAACTCCTTGCCGGAGGCGTAGGGCTCACCGGTGTCGAGGGACTTAAGGGAGATGCCGCGCTTGATCATCTTGGACTGTAGGACGTCGAGGACCGCGAGGACGCGTTCCTCGGAGTTGGCCTTCATGAGGATTTTCTCGTCCCCGCTGAAATCGACCTCAGCGCCGACGCCCTTGAAGTCGTAGCGCTGGGCGATTTCCTTCTGTGCCTGATTCAGCGCGTTGGCGACTTCCTGCTTGTCTACCTTGCTAACGACGTCGAATGTGGATTCGCTGGCCATCGTTGCCTCCTTCTGGTTGGTTTTTTTCCTGCTTCTACCCTAATTCACAGCTTCGGGACAGGGCGCTCCCATTCGCGGATGAAACTGTAAGAGCTCAAGCCAGTTCTCAGGAGGAATTCTTGTCCGCGCACCACCGCAGCTACCGTGTCCGTCTTCGAAATGCTGTCGCAGGGTCGTTGATTGCGGCCGCATCGCTGACCGGGGTAGGGGTGGCGCCGTCGGTCGCTGCGTCGCCCACCGTCATGCGCCCGCAGGGATCGGACCCTTCGTCAGCCGACCGCCTGGCAGGTGTCCGCGCAGACCTGAAGAACGCCGTCGGAATGGGAATGGTCACCACCGAGCAGGCCCAGCGCTTCTACGCGCAGATCGAGCGGCGGGTGGCGTCCGGGCGCTAGAAATCCGCGGCGCTGAGCGCGATTCGATTCTGGGCGGGATGTTCTGTAAAGTTGTTTTGCCTGCGGATCGGCGATTCGCAGGTTGTCTTCTTGGAAGACGTTCGGCAGATTACCCGAGCGGCCAAAGGGGGCTGACTGTAAATCAGCTGGCACAGCCTACGGGGGTTCGAATCCCTCATCTGCCACTCGCCACTAAGGCCCGTACTTCCCGGAAATCCGGGGGAGTGCGGGCCTTTCGCATTGCCTGAATAGCGATCGCCTGGTTCTCTTCAGCGGCGCGATAAGGCCGAATCGACGCGTTTCGGCTCGGCGCCCCAGTCGTTGCGGTGTCATGGGGCCGCAACGCTACGAGAGAACCGAAACGCGTCCTGAAACGCCCCGGCGTTGTACCAACTAACCTCGCGCTGAGCGAACAGGACGCGACATCGGCGCCGATTCTCGTTAGCGTGAAGATATGGCAACTATTGACATCACCGAGGCAACCTTCCCCGAGACCATTGAGACGAACGACATTGTATTCGTTGATTTCTGGGCGGAATGGTGCGGCCCGTGCAAGCAGTTTGCTCCCGTGTACGACGCCGTGTCCCAGCAGCACGACGACGTCACCTTCGCCAAGGTGGACACCGAAGCCGAGCAGTCGCTCGCCGCGGCAGCAGGCATCACCTCGATACCCACTTTGATGGCTTTCCGCGAGAAGGTCCTGGTCTTCTCACAGCCGGGTGCGCTGAACAACAACCAGTTCACTGAGCTGGTGGACGCCGTGAAGGCGCTGGACATGAACGAAGTTCACGCCCAGGTGGCTGAGCAGCAGGCCAAGGCACAGTCCGGTGGCGCGCCGGCTCAGGACGGGCAAAACCCCGCCTAACAAAGCTTCATCGCGAAGGCTCCGGCTCCCATGCTCAACGGGAGTCGGAGCCTTTGTGCGTTTAAGGGGCGCCATCACTGCGCCAGAACCCCCTCTTTCTGGCGGCACCGGTCGAAGGCAGCTGCTTGGAACAGCCGCAGGCCTGGCACAATGCCTATGACAACGGCACAGAAACCGGGGAAAGCGGCACAGGGACGAGGCCCTACCGCTGCCGGTGATCCTCCGGGGAGAGCCGCGGCCCGTACGCCTGTTTCCGAAAGCCGCTCGCGTACAGCATCCGGACCACCCGCTGGCGCTGCCCGGCCCAGGGGGACAGGAGCTCAAGCATCCCGGCGTCGTCGGTACGCTGCCCGGTCAACGCCGCGCCTACGAAAGCGGCCAGGTGAAAGTCGCCCACAGAGATGGAATCCGGGCAACCGTGGGTTCGCTGCAGCACCTCGGCTGCCGTCCACACGCCAATCCCGGGAATCGAACATAGTCCGGCGCGAACCTCAGCAGAATCATGTCCAGCCAACCGCTCGAGCGACGAAGCAACCCCAGCCGCCCGCAACGCAGCAGCAGACCGCTTCGCATCAACGCCCGCCCGGTGCCACTCCCAGGACGGAACCCGCCGCCACTGCTCGGCTGTCGGCGGCAGTCGAAGAGCCGGAGCCCCGGGCGCGGCGGGTGCAGGTGAACCGAACCGGGACACCAGGTACCGCCACGCCCGCTTCGCCTCCAGCCCGGTCACCTTTTGCTCAAGGATTACGCGGACGACGGCGTCGAGCATCCTTTCCGTCGCAGGCAACCTAAGCCCGGGGTTCAGATAACGGCCCTTCCGGGCAAGCTCGGGTAGCGAGTCGCCGAAGGCATCGAATGCGCTCCAGTCATCCGGCAGCCCCACCAGACGCGGTACCGAGACCAGGGCGAGAGAAGCACCCGGCCCCCACGCCGTGGCGTGCACCGACGACGACCGCAGCGAACCCCGTTGCGTCAGTCGGAGAGTGGCGGCGCCGTCGTCGTTCCTGAATGCGATCCACACGCTGCCGTCGGAAAAGACGACCGTAGGATCCTGCGGACCGCACTGCAACGGACCCACCGTAGAGAGGAGCGTATACGGCCCATCCACTTCCCACGCAGCCGACAACGCGGCCGAGGTGGAAGCAGTAACAGTCATGCAATCAATCGTGCCATGTACCTCCGACAAGACCCGCCCTACACTTCGTCCATGGAGATCATGGGGAAGCTTCCACGGTTCAGGTTCTGGGCTATGTTCCACGAGTTTGAACAACAGGCAACGCAGATCTGCACGGAATTGCCCGCGGTCACGCTCAGGGGTTGGGAAGGGAAGTTGAGCTTCGGGAACTGGCAGCTTGATCCGCCCAATACCGCGATCATTCATGGAAAGCCCAAGACCGGTCCGTATTTTCAGGTGTGCACTACGCGGGACGACGCCAAGTTGCTGGCACAGACACTGTGGATGATGGGCGCACCCTCCCAAATGATGGAGCGAATGCGCGCGCCCCGTCCGCGCGCGGACACCAAAGCCACCGTCAGCCTGGACGGCGTGCCGCTTGAACTGAACCTATGGACCGACGACGGCGGCTGGTACGCCTTCGGGGTAGCGCCCACTTTCAACCTGGCGCTGGCAGCCACACGCTTCGCCCTGGCGGATGTCCAGCTGCGAACCATCACCGACATCGAGCCGTACCTGCACCTACAGCGCCAGCACATCGCGCGGCTCCGCGGGGAAGCATAGGCTCCGCCGAGAACAACGAGTATCGAGGCCGTCCGGGAGTGTCGGTACCTCGCGGTAACTTGTTAACCATGAAGTTCGCCAACTCCGTCGTGGATCTGATCGGTAACACCCCGCTCATCAAACTCAACCAGGTGACGGGAGGCCTCAAAGCAACGGTCCTCGTGAAGGTGGAGTACATGAGCCCCGGCGGTTCCGTGAAGGACCGCATTGCCGTCAAGATCATCGACGCCGCGGAGAGGGAAGGCAAGCTGAAGCCCGGCGGAACCATCATCGAGCCCACATCCGGGAACACCGGCGTCGGGCTGGCGCTGGTTGCCCAGCAGCGCGGTTACAAGTGCATCTTCGTGGTCCCGGACAAGGTGGGTGTGGACAAGCGCAATGTTCTGGCCGCTTATGGTGCGGAAGTAGTCGTGACTCCAACGGCGGTGGCGCCCGACAGCCCGCAGTCCTACTACGGCGTTTCGGACCGGCTGACCCGCGAGATCCCCGGCGCCTTCAAGCCTGACCAGTTCTCCAACCCGAACGGCCCGCTCAGCCACTATGAGAGCACCGGCCCTGAAATCTGGCGGGACACCGACGGGCGGATTACCCATTTCGTCGCCGGCGTCGGAACCGGCGGAACCATCAGCGGAACAGGCCGCTACCTCAAAGACATTTCGAAGGACAGGGAGACCGGTCCGGTGCGCATCATCGGCGCGGACCCAGAGGGTTCCGTCTACTCGGGCGGAAGCGGGCGGCCATACTTCGTCGAGGGCGTGGGCGAGGACATGTGGCCGGACGCCTATGACCCCGAGGTTCCGGACGAAATCATCCCAGTGAACGACGCCGAGAGCTTCGCGATGACGCGCAGGCTCGCCCGCGAGGAGGGCCTCCTGGTGGGCGGCTCCTCCGGTATGGCTGTCGTCGCGGCCCTGCGTGCGGCGAAGGATCTGGGCGAGGACGACGTCGTCGTCGTCCTCTTGCCCGACAGCGGCCGCGGCTACCTGGGCAAGATCTTCAACGACGACTGGATGAAGTCCTACGGCTTCATGGACAGCGGCGACGAGGCAACGGTGGGTGAGGTGCTCCGCTCCAAGAATGGTGCATTGCCGGACCTCGTCCACACCCACCCGAATGAGACGGTACGGGACGTCATCGCCATCATGAACGAGTTCGGCGTTTCCAACATCCCGGTGCTCTCGCAGGAACCGCCCGTGGTGATGGGCGAGGTACTCGGCTCGGTGGATGAGCGGTTGTTGACGGAGAAGATCTTCCACGGCACCGCGAAGCTGACCGACAAGATTTCCCAACACATGGATGACAAGCTGCCGCTGATCGGTTCGCTGGAATCCGTGGCGACAGCCCGCGAACGCCTGCAGGGCAGCGACACCCTGATGGTCACGTTTGTCGGCGCACCGGTGGGAATACTCACGCGCCAGGACCTGCTGACGTACGTGAGCAGCTAAGAGAAACAAAGGAGACAGATCCGGTGACACCCCCAAACGGCTTCAACACCCGGGCGATCCACGCCGGGCAGACCCCTGACCCCACTACCGGCGCCGTGATTCCGCCGCTGTACCAAACGACGACGTTCGCCCAGGACGGCATCGGCAAGCTTCGGAACGGTTACGAGTACGGGCGAGGCACCAACCCCACCCGCGATTCCCTCCAGGAACAGCTTGCCGCGCTCGAAGGCGGGGAGCACGCGTTCAGTTTCTCTTCAGGCCTGGCGGCCGAGGACGCCCTGATCCGGGCGCTGCTGAAGCCGGGTGACCACATCGTGTTGGGCAACGATGCCTATGGCGGCACGTACCGCCTGATCAACCGCGTTCTGGCGGACTGGGGCATTACCAACGCGGCCGTCGACATGTCGGACCTCGACGCCGTCGAACGCGCAGTTACCGCGGGTAAAACCCGCATGGTGTGGGTGGAAACGCCGTCGAACCCGATGATGAAGATCACCGACATCGAAGCCATCGCGGGCATCGCCAGGAAAGCGGGCGCTCTGCTGGTTGTGGACAACACCTTCGCCACCCCTTACCTGCAGCAGCCGCTCAGCCTGGGAGCCGACGTCGTCGTGCATTCCACCACGAAGTACATCGGCGGGCACTCGGACGCGAGCGGCGGTGCGGTGATCCTGAACGACGCCGGCATGGCTGAGAAGGTGGGCTTCATCCAGTTCGCAGTCGGTGCGGTTTCGGCGCCGATGGAAGCGTGGCTGACCACGCGCGGGCTGAAGACGCTCGGTGTGCGCATGGACCGGCACAGCTCAAACGCTCTGGCGATCGCCCAGTGGCTTGTTCAGAGGGACGAAGTGGAGCGCGTGTACTACCCGGGGCTTCAGGACCACCCCGGCCACGAGCTCGCCGCCCGGCAGATGCGGGACTTCGGCGGCATGATCTCCGTGTCCTTCAAGGGCGGCGAACAGGCTGCGCGCACCGTTGCGGAGTCCACGGAGCTCTTCACGCTGGCGGAGTCCCTGGGCGGTATCGAGTCGTTGATGAATTACCCGTCGGAGATGACGCACGCCTCGGTCAAGGGAACCGAACTCGCGGTTCCGGAGAACCTGGTCCGCCTGTCGGTTGGGATCGAGGACGTCGAGGACCTCATTGCGGACCTGGAAAAGGCTTTCGCGAGGCTCTAACCAAAACACGCCGTTGTCGGCATACTGGGTCGCATGGATGATCAGGTTGACCTCAGACCGGTAGCAGCGCGAATGGCATCCCTGGTGCAGGGCGTCAGGGATGAGCAACTCAGCGCGAGGACTCCCTGCGAGCACTACAGTCTTGAGGAACTGATCAAGCACGTGGACGGCTTGTCGGTAGCCTTCACTGCTGCAGCCGAGAAGAATCTGGGACCGATGACCTCGACGCCGCCCGGCGGCGAGACCGAGCCGCTCGGCGATGACTGGCGGTCCCGCATCGAAGCTCAACTACAGATGATGGCGGAAGTGTGGCACAACCCTGCGGCTTGGGACGGGATGACCCAGGCCGGCGGTGTCGAGTTGCCGGGGGCGATGGCGGGAATCATCGCCGCGGACGAGCTGGTGATCCACGGTTGGGACATTGCCCGGGCGAGCGGCCAGCCGTTCGAGTGCGACGCCGGAGCGCTCGGGGCCGCAACGCAGTTTGTGGAGGAGATGTCGGAGCCGGGGCAATCACGCGACGGGCTCTTCGGACCGGCAGTGCCGGTGCCGGACGATGCAACCGCACTTGAGCGGGTCATCGCCCTCAGTGGCCGGGACCCCCGATGGAGAGCGTCCTGAGCTATTTCTTCCGGAACGGCGACGCCGTGCGGCTCGCCAACCGTACCCACTTGTTCTGCGGCTTCGGGTGGATCTTTTGGAACCAAGCGCTTGAGGTTGGTAGCCACATCAGCACAATGCTGAGGAGCATGACCACGCAAATCACTGAGAGGCCGGGCGTTCTGCGCACAATGATCGGCACACCCACAATGAACCCGATGGTGGTCAGGAGTTCCCGGGCACCGCGTCTGCCGCGCATCAGCCCGAGCACCAGCACCAGCTGAATGACGGCGATGCCTGCCATCAGCACGCCGAGGCCGATCAGCCCCGCCCGGTCGATCTCCTGAAGCGTCGCGGACACGAGGAACGAAACCGCGGCGATCAGGAACAGGACACTCACGAGCGCCCACATGGCGATGGCGACCCTGATGGTCAGCGGCCGTGGGGGCAGTGTGGGGCGGGGCTTGCGTGCCATGGTTATCCTCGGGGTGCCACAACGCCGGTGCGGGCGTCGTCGTCGTAGTGGTAGACCTCTTTGCCACCGATCCAGACCTTCAGCGCTCGCTGCATGACATCCAGCGGGTCACCGCTCCACAGTACGACGTCGGCGTCCTTGCCGGGTGCCAGGGAACCGATGCGGTCGGCCAGCCCGAGCACCTTCGCGGGGTTGAGCGTGATGGAGCGCAGCGCCGTGACGGGGTCCAGGCCCTCCTTCACGGACAGTGTGGCCTGGTGCACCAGGAAGTTGATCGGGATGACCGGGTGGTCGGTGATGATGGAGATTTCGACGCCGGCGTTGGCGAGCTTGCCCGGGTTCGCGAGCGAGCGGCCGCGCAGCTCCACCTTCGACTTCGTGGTGAACAGCGGGCCGATCAGCACTGGGATACCGCGTTCGGCCAGCACATCCGCGAGCAGGTGCGCTTCGGTTCCGTGGTCGAGGACCAGTTCGTAGCCGAACTCGTCCGCGATGCGCAGGGCGGTAGCGATGTCGTCGGCGCGGTGCGCGTGCTGGCGCCACGGGATCTCGCGGCGAAGCACCATTGCCAGTGCCTCCAGCTTGGGGTCACGACCGTTTTCATCCGCCTTGCCCATGTAGTTCTGCGCGTCCATGAAGGCCTTGCGGATCACCATCGCGGTGCCGAGTCGGGTGGACGGCGTCTGCTTCTTCTCGCCGTAAACCCGCTTCGGGTTCTCGCCGAGCGCCGACTTCAGCCCACTGGGGGAGCGGAGCACCATTTCCTCGATGTAGCGGCCGTGAGTGTGAATGGCGACGGCCAGCCCACCGATCGGATTGCCCGAGCCGGGATTGACGTTTACCGCGGTCACGCCGCCGGCAAGGGCGTCGTCAAAGCCGGGGTCATACGGGTTGACGGCGTCCAGGGCGCGTACGCCGGCGGTCACGGGGTCGGTCATCTCGTTGGTGTCATCGCCTGCCGAGCCCTCGCCTTCCTCGTGCGTACCGAGGTGAACGTGGGCATCCACGAAACCGGGGAGCAGCCACTTGCCGGCGGCATCGACGACGTCGGCACCCTCCGGTGCCCGTACATCGGCGCCGAGCGCTGTGATCTTGCCGTTTTCGATTACGACGGTTCCGTCGAAGGGTTCGCCTTCGATGGGCACGACGTGAGCATTGGTGATTGCTGTGACAGTCATGGGTGTGGACCTTTCGCCGGTGGTGGGGGTCACACTCCAACTTACCGTCTGCCTACACTGTTGCGATGTCACAAAGAAACGCGCTTGTCACGGGAGTAGGCCGTTCGGCGGGCATCGGGGCCGGAATTGCGCGGGTGCTGGCGGCTGAGGGCTGGGATCTGGCATTGAGCTATTGGCATCCGTATGACGAGCGCGTGAATCAGGCGTCGTCCGGAGCGGAGGAAGTCAGCGCCTTGGCGAAGGAACTCGAGCAACGCGGTTCGAGTGTGGTGACGCTGCCGGCCGATCTTGAGGACCCCGCTGCAGCCGACAGCCTCGTCGAACAGGCCGCAGAGCACCTCGGCCCATTGACCGGGCTTGTCCTCAGCCATACGGAAGGCGTTGACTCGAGCATCCTCGACACGACTCTGGAAAGCTTCGACCGTCACTTCGCGGTCAACGTGCGTGCATCGTGGCAGCTCATCCGCGCCTTCGCGCTGCAGGCCCCGGACGACGGCGGTGCGATCGTCGCGCTGACCAGCGACCATACAGCGCACAACCTCCCGTACGGTGCGTCGAAGGGCGCGCTGGACCGCATTGCCATCGCGGCAGCCTACGAACTCGGCGACCGGAAGATCAGCTCGAACGCACTCAACCCCGGCCCGGTGGACACCGGCTGGATGACTGAGGAAATCCGGGATGCCGTCCAGCAAAGACAACCGACCGGGCGCCTGGGCGCGCCGGCGGATGTTGCCGGCGTCGTCGCCTTCCTCCTGTCCGACGCCGGACGCTGGGTCAGCGGGCAGCTCATCAAGGCCGACGGCGGGTTTTCCGCGGCGTAATTGACCGCCACGCCGAACGCGGCCCCAACCTGCAACAATGCCGTTATGGCACCGCTCGCCCCGCCGGAACTCGGGAAGTTCCGCACAGTCATGGGCTTCATCCTGGCCGTTGCCCTGCCTCCGCTCCTGGAATGGGGCATGTTCGCGGCCGGCAACCAGTTCCTCGCAGTGGATGTCCTGGTTCAGCTTGCGGGCGTGGTTGCCGTTTCGCTGGTCGGTGGGCTGTGGCCGGCGCTCGTTGCCGCGCTGTGGAGCAGCCTGATCCTCAATTACTACTCCACTGAACCGGTCGGCTCGCTGGAGATTGCCGATCCGGAAAACCTCCTGACCCTGGTCATCTTCATCGCGATCGCCGTCGCGGTCTCTCTCGTGGTCGGTCTGTCGGCCCGCCGATCGCGTGAAGCGGCACTCGCATCCGCGGAGGCCGCGACGCTGGGCGAACTCGCGCGCGGAGTCCTGGCCGCGGAGGATTCCCTGAAGGGTTTCCTCGAGCACGTCCGGGACCACTTCGGTATGCAGACGGCGGCGCTGTTCAAGAGAACGAACCACGACGACGGTGCGAGCCCCGCCCGGGCAGGGGCACTCCAGTGGGACGTGGTGGCGAAGACAGGGACGCCGTCGTCGTCGGGCAAACAACTCCTGGACCGCGCAGACGCTGTGACGGATATCGACGGCGGATACCGGCTCGCGCTGTACGGACGCTCCTTGTCCGCCAGGGAACAGCGGCTGCTTGGAGCATTCGGATCCCAATTCGCAGCGATGCGCCAGCGGCAGGAGCTGGTCGCGAGCACCAAAGAAAACCAGCGGCTGGCCGAGGGCAACGTGATGCGCACGGCCATCCTGCGCGCCGTCTCCCATGATCTGCGGACACCACTGACGGGGATCAAGCTTGCCGTCAGCAGTCTCCGCCAGGAGGACATCCGGTTCACGCCCGAAGAGGAAGCAGAGCTGCTGGCGACCATCGAGAACTACTCGGACCGGCTGGCATCGCTGATCGATAACCTGCTGAACATGTCCCGGCTGACCGGCGAGGCCGTGACTCCGCACTTCGGGCCGGTGTACTGGACGGACGTTATATCCGCCGCGCTGCAGGGATTGCCGCCGGGCCGTATCCGCGTGGAGCTGCCCGCGAACATGCCGCCGGTCGAAGCCGACTACGGGATGCTCGAACGGGTCATCGCCAACATCGCGGAGAACGCCGACAAGTACGCGGGTGAGGCGGACATCGTGATCGACGGCGCCGTATCCGGCACAGTGCGCGGCGTCCCGGCGAGCGAGTTGCGGATCAGCGACCAGGGCGTTGGTGTTGATTCCGCTTCCCTCGCCCGCATGTTCCAGCCCTTCCAACGGTTGGGGGACGCAGCGGCGGGTACCGGCGTCGGGCTGGGCTTGGCGGTCGCGCGCGGATTCACCGAGGTGATGGGAGGCGAGCTGGCCGCCGAACCGACGCCAGGCGGCGGTCTCACCATGGTGCTGCGGATGCCCCTGTCCACGGGCGTTGCGGCATGACAACGGTTCTGATTGTCGACGACGAGCCCCAGCTCCTTCGCGCGCTTCACATCAACCTCCGTGCTCACGGCTACCGGCCCATCCCGGCTCCTGACGGGCAGGCAGCGCTCGCCGCCGCGAGTGAACACCGGCCGGACCTGGTGGTACTGGACCTCGGCCTGCCGGATCTCGACGGGGTGGACGTCATCAGATCGCTTCGCAGCTGGACGCAGGTGCCCATCATCGTGCTCTCGGCACGGCACGGATCGGAGGACAAGGTCGAGGCGCTGGACGCCGGCGCCGACGATTACGTGACCAAGCCCTTCGGCCTGGACGAGCTGCTGGCGAGGCTGCGCGCGGCCGGGCGCCGCGCCGTCGTCGTTCCTGAAGTTCCCACCGTGGAGACCGGAAGCTTCACGCTCGACCTCGCGGGCCGCAGGGCCGTGCGCGACGGCGAGGACGTGCGGCTGACTCCGACGGAGTGGAGGATTGTCGAGCTGCTGGTGCGGAACCCGGGCAAACTCATTTCCCAGAAGCAGCTCCTGATGGACGTCTGGGGACCGGCGTACGCGAAGGAGCTGCAGTACCTGCGGGTCTACCTGAACCAGGTGCGCCGCAAGCTTGAGCCGGACCCGGCACGGCCGCGGCGCTTCATTACCGAGAGCGGCATGGGGTACCGGTTCGAGCCTTAGTCTGTACCTATGACAACAGGTGTTCTGCTGGCCGTGTGCCGTGTCCATGCGCTGCTGCCCACGAAGGATTCCACGGGTGTGACGGCGATCGACAAGCGCGCCGTCAAAGGGCCAGTGAAGGTGCATCCGCTCGGGCTGACCGGGGACATCCAGGCCAGCCGGAAGCACCACGGCGGACCGTCCAAGGCGCTTTACGCCTACTCCCAGGCTGACGCGGATTTCTGGTCAGCGGAGCTCGGCCGCGACATGGTGCCGGGCAAGTTCGGGGAGAACCTGCGCGTTGACGGCATCGAGGCCACCCATGCCGTTATCGGTGAACGCTGGCGGATCGGGGAAGTTGTCCTCGAAGTCACCGAGCCGCGCACACCCTGCGTGAACTTCGCCCGCTACCTCGGCGAATCGAACTGGGTGAAGCGTTTCGCGTCCGAGGGCCGGATCGGCACGTACCTGCGCGTCGTGAAGGGCGGGCAGATCGAGGCGGGGGACGCCGTCGTCGTCGAATCCCGGCCTGAGCACGGCGTGACTGTTGGCCAGCTTTTCGCCGGCCTCTCGCCTGAGCAGGCGGACCGGCTTCAAGCCGCCGACGACGACGGCGCGCAGCTCACTCCCGACGTCAGGAAGGTCCTCACGCGGGCACAGCGCGTTCCGGCGCCCACGCCCTGAATCGATGATTGTGGGCAGCCTCACGCCGACCCTCGGCCGGCATCGACGCACCGGCACGGGCGCGTACTGTACACTTGAAACATCCCCCACACCGGTTTTCCCTTGATTCCTGCCCTGAAGCGGCATGGATTGGTTGTGTTGGGGCCTGCGGCGAATAAGCCAAGCAGGCAGATTCATTCAGGGAGCGCCGGCTAGAGAACATTGCACTTCACCGCTGGGAAAGCGGCCGAAGCTGGAATGTGAGGTCCTGCCGCGGGATTGAAACAGCGCTGGATTTCCTGTTCATACGGCTGTCCTTAGCCGTCCGGCTCCTAGTGAAGGACTATTTCCTCATGCCTGAAAACCTGCCCGCAGACACGCCCGAAACCGAAACTCCTGATACAACGTTCGCCGACTTCAACCTGGACGGACGCGTCCTGGCGGCGCTCGCCGATGTTGGATACGAGAAGCCCTCACCTATCCAGGCCGCCACCATTCCCGTGTTGCTGGAAGGCCGCGACGTCGTCGGCCTGGCCCAGACCGGAACCGGCAAGACCGCCGCGTTCGCAATCCCGGCACTGTCAAGGATGGCGGAACTGGCTGACCTGAATGGTCCGGCGAAGTTCACGCAGGTTCTCGTCCTTGCACCGACCCGCGAACTCGCACTGCAGGTTGCGGAGGCGTTCGCTTCCTACGCCAAGCACATCGACAACTTCACCGTCCTCCCGGTGTACGGCGGATCTGCCTACGGCCCCCAGCTGGCTGGTCTCCGCCGGGGCGCGCAGGTTGTTGTCGGTACGCCCGGGCGTGTCATCGACCACCTGTCCAAGGGCTCGCTGGACCTGTCCAACCTGCAGTACCTCGTGCTCGATGAAGCCGATGAGATGCTGCGCATGGGCTTCGCCGACGACGTTGAGCAGATCCTCGCGGAAACCCCCGAAGACAAGCAGGTGGCACTGTTCTCCGCCACCATGCCCGGTGCTATCCGCCGCATCGCTCAGAAGTACCTGAGCAACCCTGCTGAGATAACGGTGAAGGGCAAGACCTCCACCGGCACCAACACCCGCCAGCGCTACCTGCAGGTGATGGGCCCGCACAAGCTCGACGCCATGACGCGGATCCTTGAGGTAGAGGATTTCGACGGAATCATTGCGTTCGTGCGTACCAAGATGGCCACTGAAGACCTGGCGGACAAGTTGCGTTCCCGGGGCTTCCAGGCAGCAGCCATCAACGGCGACATCCCGCAGCAGCAGCGTGAGCGCACCATCGAAGCATTGCGCGACGGCAAGATCGACATCCTGGTCGCTACCGACGTCGCAGCCCGTGGCCTAGACGTTGAACGCATCTCCCTCGTGGTCAACTACGACATTCCGCATGACACCGAGTCCTACGTGCACCGCATCGGCCGCACGGGCCGCGCCGGGCGTTCGGGTGACGCGATCCTGTTCATGACGCCGCGTGAGAAGTACCTGCTGCGCTCGATCGAAAAGGCCACCCGCCAGCCGGTGGAACAGATGCACCTTCCCTCCACCGAGACCGTCAACGAGCTGCGCCTGAACAAGTTTGCCGAGCGCATCACGGAGACGCTCGCCACCGAGGACGTCTCGATCTTCCGCAACCTGATCGCCAACTACGAAGACGAGCACAATGTACCGGCAGCAGAGATTGCCGCTGCGCTCGCCATCATGGCCCAGGGCGGGAACCCGCTCCTGGTCAAGGACATCCCGCAGGCACCGGCCGGCCAGAAGGAGCGCGCGGGCGGACGTAAGGACGGCTTCGGCTCACGCGGACCAACGCGCACCCTGACCGAGGGCAACGCCACCTACCGTATTGCGGTAGGCCGCCGCCAGCGCGTCATGCCGGGCTCGATCGTCGGTGCGATCGCCAACGAGGGTGGGCTCTCGTCGTCGCAAATCGGCGGTATTGACATCCGTGCGGACCACACCCTCGTGGAGCTCCCTGCGGAGCTCAGCAAGGACCAGTGGCGCGCACTGTCCAAAACCCGCATCGGCGGCGAGCTGATCCACCTTGAGCTTGATAAGGGCCGTCGCCCTAACCGTGAACGTCCTGCCGGCGACTTCAAGAAGCCTCACCGCAAGGGCGAGGGCTTCCGTAAGGACCGCGACCACGACGGCGGTTTCCGCGCCGATCGCGGGCACGATGCCGGCTTCCGCAGCGAGGGCTACCGGTCGGACCGCGCGGCGGGCTCGGACGAGCGCAAGCCCCGCCACAAGAAGGGTGCCGGCGCCGGAAACGGGCGCCGCGAAAACTGGTGATTTCAGTAGGCTGATTCGACGCCGGACTGAACCATCCGCAAAAGCGCCGTTGTTGGGCACGATCGTGGCAAGTTCGGTATTGGTCAACCTGTGTGAGACAGGTTGGTCGATTTTCTGTTGATTGGGTTATTGATGTGTGCCGGGCCTGGAAGGCCTGGTGGTTTGGGGCGGTGGGCGTAGCGGTGCGGGTTTTTCCGCCAGGCCTTGTCGAGGCATTGTCTGCGGGCCGTTGTGATTTGAGTGGTCCGTCGGTGGTGCATGTTGGCTGGTGTGTGCCAGCCGATGGCTGAGTGTCGGTGGTTGTTGTTGTATTCGTAGAAGAACCAGTTGCAGAACGCCAGCGCCTGGTCGTAGGTCTCGAATGAGCCGGGGAAACGCAGGTCATACTTGAAGGTCTTGAAGAAGGCCTCCGAGTACGGGTTGTCATTCGAGACCCCGGGCCGGGAGAACGACTTGTCGACCCCGAGTTTCGCCAACAGCACCGAGAGAGGCTGGCTGATCATCGCGGCCCCGTTATCGGAGTGCAGATACTGCGGTGCTTTCCCGTTTCCCTCCACTGCGTCGGCCACCATCTGTTTGGCTAACTCCCCGTCTTCCCACGCTTCGAGTCGCCACCCTGTGACGAATCTCGAGTAGATGTCGGTGATGACGTAAAGATGGAAGTACTCGCCCCGGCGCGGGCCGTGGAGCTTGGTGATGTCCCAGGACCAAACCTGGTTCGGTGCCGTCGCTGTGAGCTCGGGGATCTTCTTCGGTGACGCTGTAGCCTGCCGACGCCGGTCCCCGGTGAGTTGATGCTCGCGCGCCACCCGGTACCAGGACGAGCGTGAGCAGATATAGTTCCCGTCGTCCCAGGCACGATAGAACACCTGGCAGACCGAGAAATCCGCGTATTCCTCACTACCCAGAGCTTCAATGATTGCGGCACGTTCCCGGTCACCCAAGGCCGCCGGTTGATACCGGTCGGCCTGCGGAATGGGGTCCGGTTTCGGCTCCGGGGGACTGCAATGCCGGTAGAAGGACGCCTTCGGATATCCGGTCAACAGGCACGCCCGGACAACGGACATCCCACCCTGTTTCAAATCCTTGACCAGCCCACGCCTTACTTCCCGAGCCCGTCCTGCGGCTTCGTGGTCCTGAAAGCTACTGGGATCTCCGTCTGATCCGGTGTTTCCGGAATCCTGATCCGCGAGCTCTTGGCCATGGAAGCCAAGAGCTCTGATGCTTTTCCCAGCACTTCCACCGCGCTCTCGGATTGCGCCAGCTTCGCCTTCAACGTCTCGTTCTCTCGCAGCGCCCGGACATAATCGGCACGTTCTCGCTTATTCATTACATGCCCCCTGTGTTTGCCCTCCGAAGGCTCCAGCAGTCCGGCGCGCTGATCCTTCCGCCAGCGCAGCACCGAGGTTTGATTCACGTCATACCGCCGGCACACCACCTGCTTTTGGCCCGGCGCGGCAGCCTCATACTCAGCCAGGATCGCAAGTCGCTCATTCGCGGTGAAACTATCCCGGTTACTCGATCGCCGATGAACTACCATCACGCACTTCCTTCCCCGCCGCTGAACCAACCCAACGAAACGTAAACTGTCTCACTTCAGGCTGACACATAGGGAGTTCCCCACGATTCCGCACAATAGCGGCGCTTTTCGCCGTTCTGAACGGTGCCCGGCGTCGTTCTTCCACGTGCCCTAACGGGTCCCCGCAAGTGGTGCCGAGAGAATTTCTCAGCGCGGGATTTAGCTGGTAAAGTTTTCTGCTGTTGCCCCCCTAGCTCAGTGGTAGAGCGCGTTCTTGGTAAGAACGAGGTCACCGGATCGATTCCGGTGGGGGGCTCTCAAATGGGAGGCCCGCCGCAGATCGTAAGATTGAAGCGGGCAGTCTCATTTGTGGCGGTGTAGCTCAGCTGGTTAGAGCGCACGACTCATAATCGTGAGGTCGCGGGATCGAGTCCCGCCACCGCTACAGGCAGCAGGCCGGCAGTTCTTCTGGAGCTGTCGGCCTGCTTTTTGTTTCCCTGGACCGCCACCCGTTCAGGGCAGTGATCAGCCTCCTTATAGTATGGTCCGCGAGGCACATCGATAGGACAGGAACCATGACTGACAACGACTCGGCCTGGGGCCCCGGCGACAACCCGGAAGACTTCCCTACCAGGGCAAGCAGGCGGCGTGCCGGCAAGGATCCGGGCACCGGACCCATCTCCGAGGTTCCGCGGTTCGCGGACCGCTTTTCGCCGCCCGAGGAAGCGCCGGAGCAGGGACCAACCGTCCACGCCGAAGCCGAAGAGCAGACGGTGCGTCGTCCCGTCCTCGACATTCGCTTCGATGAGTCCGCAAACAGCACGAGCACCTGGACCACATCCGTCCCGGTCACCTTCCCTACCCAGACAGACGGCAACGGGAGCCGCAATGGGAGCCGGCCGCCCGTGACGCCCGTCCCGAGCGCCGAGGCCGAATCAACGACGACGGCGCCGGACTCCACTCCTGGCGCACCGGCTGAAACGGCCGAATCAACGACGACAACGGCGCCCACCTCGGTGCCGGACGCCCCGTCGCCGACCGCCTCCGTGCCGGGCACACCGAGCGTGCCTCCGCGTTCATCCCGGCGGCCTGCTGCTGAACCCGAGGGCCGCCGTCGTTCCTTCCTCGCAACCGATAACGGGAAGGTGCCTGCAGAGGCGGGCTTTCGCGGGCTGTTGACGAAGATCGGGATCCGGGTGCCGCCTTCGAAGCGTGAGCTCATCCAGCGGGCCAACACCCGTGCCGTCAGCCAGCACTGGCCAGGCCCGCGCACCATTTCGGTGGTGAACGGCAAGGGCGGAGCCAACAAGACGCCCACAACCGTGATGCTCGCCGCCGTATTCGCGCGGAACGGCGGCGGTCCTGTTCTGGCCTGGGACAACAACGAGACCCGTGGGACGCTGGGCTGGCGCACCGAGCAGGGGCCGCACAGTTCGACCGTGATGGACCTGCTGCCGCAGACCGGCCATCTCCTTTCACCGTCCGCACAGTCGGCGCTGCTTGCCCGGTTCGTCCACCACCAGATCGAGGACAAGTACGACGTCCTGCGGTCCAAGCCGGATGTGCTTGCGTCCGAGCAGAAGGTCACCTCGGATGACTTCGATGCGCTGCACGAGGTGGCATCCAAGTACTTCCGCCTGAACATCGTGGATTCCGGCAATGACGAAACGGCCGAGCGCTGGCTGCGGATGATTCACCACACCGACCAGCTGGTGATCGCGACAACCACCCTTGAGGAGCACGCGGAAGCAGGGGCACTGCTGCTGGAAGCGTTGCGTGCGCGCGGCGGGAAGTACGCGGAACTGTCGCAGAACGCCGTCGTCATTGTCAGCCAGTCCGACAAGAACGGAACGGCTGCACAGGCCCAGGAGATTGCCGACGGGTTTGGGCAGCTGGCACGCCGGGCAGTCACTATCCCGTACGACGTCGCACTGCTGAAGGGCCGTATCCGCTGGGGCGCACTGAAACCCGCTACCCAGAGTGCGTGGCTTGGTGCGGCTGCCGCGGTGGCCGAAGGACTGTAAATAATCAGCTTGCTTATCACTTTGATCATTCCTAGGCTTGGAACGTAAGCCAATCGAATGGAGGAAGCATGACTGCGCACGATATTTCAGGCAAGAAGGTAGCTTTCCTGCTCACGGACGGCGTGGAGCAGGTCGAGTTCACCAGCCCGTGGGAGGCCGTCAAGGGTGCCGGGGGTGTCCCTACGCTCGTCGCGCCCTCCGAGGGATCAGTCCAGGGCTTCAAGGGTACAGAGAAGGGCGACAGCTTCCCGGTCGACCTGACGCTCGATCAAGCCAATGCGGATGACTTCGATGCGCTCGTCCTGCCCGGCGGTGTTGTGAACGCTGATCACCTCCGCGTGGAGAAGAATGCGCAGGCCTTCGCACGCAGCTTCTTCGAACAGCACAAGCCGGTGGCCGCAATCTGCCACGCACCGTGGCTGTTGATCGAAGCCGGCGTCGTCAAGGGCCGTGACCTGACGTCCTATCACACCCTCGAGACGGACCTGCGGAACGCAGGCGCGAACTGGACCGACGATGAAGTGGTGGTGGATCAGGGCTTCGTGACCAGCCGCAACCCTGACGACCTCCCCGCCTTCAATGACAAGGTCCTCGAGGAAATCGCAGAAGGTCCGCACGAGGGTCAGACCGCGTAGGTTTCCGGCCCGTGAGTGTTTAGATAATGGCTCAATGAGTTCTTCATAGGGTCATCATCTGAACACTCATCGAAGGAGGGGCACCCTTTCGGTAGGGTGGCAGGATGCTCAGCGGACACTTCCTTTGCCATGGCGTGTCCTGGGACTTATCGGGTCCATCGATGACGCTTGCTACGCCAAAGGGTGCCGCCGCATCCCTGCCCCTGCCTAGCCGGGAGTTGTTCGGCTTCCGGGTGTACGGAGCGCCCGGTCAGCGGTACTGCCTCGGCTACGCACACTCGCTCGGTCCAACTGAACGTCGGTCCTTCTCGTGCCCAACGCAGACGACGGCGGAGCGCGGCTACCAATGCGGGCCATGTTTCGCCCGGGATGACTTTCGCTTCATGCACGACGTTCACCGCTCTGGCCTAGCTCCGGAGGGTCTCGCCGCTTACCTCGCGCAGGAACACTGGCTGTATGTCGCAACCTTCGCCGATGGATCGACAAAGATCGGCACGGCCTCCAACCGCAGCAAGTGGACGCGGCTCGCGGAGCAGGGCGCCGTCGTCGCCCGCTATGTCGCGCACGCCGACAACGGGCGGATTGTCCGCGTGCTGGAAGACGCCGTCACGCGTCATGCCGGATTGCCGCAGGCTGTACGGTCGGCGGTGAAAACGGCTGGGCTCTCCCGCCCGTTAGCCGAGGGTCGGCTGGACCAGGCGAATGAGGAGCATACGTCCGCCGTTCGCGATCTTCTCCGCGAAGGTATTGAGCTGGATGGGTACCGTGAGGTGAAGGAACAGTGGGATCCGCCGGAGTCGTGGAAACAGGTGCTCGCGGCACGTGCTCCGGTGTACGCGCGGAGTCTTGAGGGTGGCGAGCACGGCGGGATTGTCACAGCACTCCTCGGCCAGAGTGCGTTGCTTGAACTGCCGGAAGGCCGGTTCCTGCTCGATCTCTCCCGCCTTCGCGGTAAACGCCTTGAACTGGGCGAATTCCGGTCCCCGCCCATCGCAGTGCAGGACGAACTGTTCTAGGTAGCGCCTACCGGCCTCCCGAACCTCGCTGCGCTCGGCCCGGAACCGGGGCCAGTAGCGCCTACCGGCCCCCCGAACCTCGCTGCGCTCGGCCCGGAACCGGGGCCAGTAGCGCCTACCGGCCCCCCGAACCTCGCTGCGCTCGTCCCGGAACCCTGCCAGTAGGCTTAGTCCTATGCTCAACACACCCTGGGACACCGGGTCGCCGCTGTATCGAAAGCTCGTGGTCTCCGCGCTTATTTTGACCGGCGTCGGCATCCTCCTGGCGGTAGCGGGCGCCATGCTCCAGGCCGATCAGCTCGTTTTCGCAGCGATCCCCATCATCGTCGCCGGCCTTGCAGCTCACCTGTCAGGGCTGGTTGTGCGCGGCAGGGACGCCCGACGTCGTCACCGGCCTCCGAGCGGGCGCTGACAGCTTCGCTTCGGGGCGGGCCCCTCGCCCGATAGCGTCTACCGGGCTCCCAACCCTTGCTGCGCTTCGGGCCGGGCCCCTCGCCCGATAAGCTTGGCCAAGCGTGTTTATTGCCGGACGAAGGAGCTCCATGACGATCAATCCCGACCTGCAGGGGCGCAGCTATCCCGCTGCCGAGGTCTACACCGTAGGACGCGAGAAGGTCCGGGAGTTCGCCCACGCGGTGAAGGCAACGCATCCCTCGCATTTCGACGTCGAGGCTGCGCGCGCCCTAGGCCACAGGGACCTGGTTGCCCCACCAACATTTGCAATCATCGTGGCGCAGCGGGCAGACGCCCAGCTCATCAACGATCCCGAAGCGGGAATCGACTTCACCCGGGTTGTCCACGCCGATCAGCGCTTCACCCACCATCGGCCGATCGTCGCCGGCGACGAACTCGTCGCCGAACTGCACGTTGATCAGGTCCGCGCCATGGGCGGTGGGGCGATGATCACCACACGCGCCGAAATCTCCACCGTCGAGGGCGAGAAGACAGCAACAACGACGTCGTCCATCCTCGTTCGCGGAGAGGAGCAGTAACCGTGGCAATCACTCTAAGTGAGCTCGAGGTCGGCCAGGAGATCGGGCGTTCCTCCATCGACATCACCCGCCTGGATCTGGTCAAGTACGCCGGAGCATCCGGTGACTTCAATCCGATCCACTGGAACGAGTCCTTCGCACGCGGCGTTGACCTGCCGGGCGTGATCGCGCACGGAATGTTCACCATGGGCACCGCGGTCCAGCTCGTGACGGAGTGGATCGGCGATCCTGGAGCGGTCATCGACTACCAGACGCGCTTCACCCGGCCGGTCGTCGTCGAGGACACAACGGCTGAACCGGACGCCGCCGGTGCCGTCGTTGAAGTGGTGGGCGTCGTCGGGTCGGTGGATCCGGATAATTCCACCGCACGGATAGACCTCACGGTTACCGCCGGCGGGCAGAAGGTGCTGGTCAAGGCTCAGGCAGTGGTTCGGATTTGGTGAAGTCCCTGGCCGAACTCACTACCTGCGCGGTGGGCGGGCCAGCCCGGAAGCTGGTGGAAGCCCGCACCGAGGCAGAGATCATCGATGCGGTTCGCTCAGCGGATGAGGCAGGCGAACCTCTCCTGCTGATCGGTGGCGGTTCGAACCTGGTGATCGCCGATAGTGGCTTCAACGGTACGGTTGTGCGGATCGCCTCGACGGGCTTCACAGTCGACGACGACGACGCCACCTGCGGAGGCGTGATGGTCACCGCCCAGGCGGGGCAGCCGTGGGACGAGCTTGTCGAATATACGGTGAGGCACGCGTACTCGGGTTTGGAGGCGCTGTCAGGAATTCCGGGCTCAACCGGCGCCGTGCCGGTGCAGAATGTGGGTGCGTACGGTACGGAGGTTTCCCAGACAATCGCTATGGTGCGGACCTACGACCGCGAGACGAAGTCGATCAAGTCCCTTGCAAGCTTCGACCTTGAGTTTGGGTACCGCGATTCGCTGCTCAAGCGAACCACAGAGTCAGGTTCGCCGCGATATGTGGTGTTGACTGTCCAGTTCCAGCTTGGGCTTGGCCGGATGAGCAGTCCCGTCCGGTATGCCGAACTTGCCCGCGAACTTGGGGTCGAGGTTGGTGCAAGGGCTTACTCCAACGACGTACGCCGGTCTGTCCTGAGGCTGCGCGCGGCTAAGGGCATGGTGCTCGATGCTGATGATCGCGACACCTACAGCACGGGATCCTTCTTCACCAATCCCGTGGTCAGTTCCGATGTAGCTGTTTCGTTGCCCGAAAGCGCGCCGAGATATCCGGGGGCGGACGGCGGGGTCAAGCTGAGTGCGGCGTGGTTGATTGAGAAGGCCGGCTTCGGGAAGGGTTTCGGGCTGGCTGAGGATCCCGGTTACGAAGCCGCCGGAGGAAGGGCATCTCTCTCCACCAAACACACGCTGGCTGTGACGAACCGTGGCGGAGCCTCTGCGGAAGACCTCCTGAGTATCGCGCGCCTTGTAGCTGACGGAGTGCACCGGAAGTTTGGCATCCGCCTGCACCCTGAACCGCTACTCATCGGTTGTTCGCTCACCTGACGGACCCTAGGCCGTTCAGGCCTGCGCGTGACCGGCCTAGGTGACCACCCGGCGTCGTGCCTTTTCCGCTGCCGCCCGTGTCTGCATGACGGCGTGACGGTGCCACCTACTGTCCACCAATTGGCGGCTGCAGAGCCACTGCACCAGGCGGGACACGAGACTGATCTGCGCGAGTCTGTCGTGGAAGTCGGTCAGCAGCCACCGTGAACTGAGGAAACGGGGGAGCGCAAACACGAGATCCTCGGCTCCGAGGACTCTCGCGAACGCTCCCTCGGGTTCGAACTGCCGTTCCAGGTTCAGAAGCGCCGCGGTATCCGCTCCCACGGTGGCATCTCCTTCCCTCTCCAGAAAGAGCCGGAGGTGGAAAAGTACGCGCGCATACCGCTCTACCGTGGCGGGGTGCTTCCCGCTTGCGCTCGCTGAGAAGTAGCGGGTCAGGATGTCATCTACGGGAATTTGGCTCATGCAGCACAGTCTGCCGCCCCCCACCGACATTTTCGGGGGAACGTACATTCGAATCACACGACCCGCATGAACCTACAGGTTGCCGGTGGCGATCAGCAGCATGCGACGCAGTGGTTCTGCCGCGCCCCACAGCAGTTGGTCGCCAACGGTGAAGGCGCTGATGTACTCGGGGCCCATCTCGAGCTTGCGGATGCGGCCCACGGGGATGTCGAGTGTGCCGCTGGCCGCAACGGGCGTGAGCTGGGCCATTGAGGCTTCCTTGGTGTTCGGGACAACCTTGGCCCAGGGGTTGTCCTGGAGGATCAACGTTTCGATCTCACTGATGGACAGGTCCTGCGTCAGTTTGAGGGTCAGTGCCTGTGAATGCGACCGCATGGCACCGATGCGCACGCACAGACCGTCGAATGGAATGCGCGCGCCGTCAGTGATGTCCGTACCGAGGATCTTGTTCGTTTCGGCGCCGGCCTTCCACTCCTCTTTCGACTGGCCGTTGCCAAGGTCAGCATCGATCCACGGAATGACCGAGCCGGCAAGCGGAACACCGAACTGGGATGCGTCCATCTCCGGATTCTTCTGCTGGGCGAGTACCCCGCGGTCGATCTCGAGGATCGCTGAAGCCGGGTCCGCCAGGTTATCCGCAACAGCACCGTGGATGGAGCCGAACTGGTTCAGCAGTTCGCGCATGTGCCGTGCACCGCCGCCGGAGGCCGCTTGGTAGGTCATCGATGTGCCCCACTCAACCAGTCCGTTCTTGAACAGCCCGCCGAGGCCCATGAGCATGCAGGAAACCGTGCAGTTACCGCCGATGAAGTCGCGTACTCCCCGCGCCAGCCCTGCGTCGATGACGTCCCGGTTCACCGGATCCAGCACAATGATGGAATCCTTTTCCATCCGCAGTTTCGACGAGGCATCGATCCACAGACCGTCCCAACCGCCGTCGCGCAGTTTGGGGTAGACCTCGGCGGTGTAGTCTCCGCCCTGCGCGGTAATGATGATCGGCAGCTTGGTCAGGGTCTCGACGTCGTAAGCATCCTGCAGCGGCGCCGCACCTTCTGCGAACGACGGCGCGGCGCCGCCGGCGTTGGAGGTCGAGAAGAAAACGGGGTCAATGAGCTGGAAGTCACCCTCATCCTGCATGCGCTGCATGAGGACGGAACCAACCATTCCGCGCCATCCGACCAAACCGACGGAGGGCACGGACGCGGACGTGTGAGCTGCGGAAGTCATGATTCAAGTCTAGGGGAGGGCGCGTAAGCGTCCGTTTTCGGTTACGTCACAGGCACAGTACGACGACGGCGCCCGGCTTCACTGGAGGGGCCGGGGGAGTCCGCGTTCCTTCCGCAGTTTGTGTGCACGCCATTCGCGGCGAAAGTTCCTCGTGGCATAAATCCCGAGCAGCACAAACAGTCCAGTCACGATCAGGAACCAGCCAGCTTCCGGATCCCGCTCAACGAACATCCCATGGATCGGCAGGTACAGAAAGATCATCGTGATCACCAGAATGGCGAGGACGTACACCAGATGGCCCCACCAGGTGCTTATCTTGGGGCCGAGTCCCGTACGGCTGACGCCATACTCGTCAGGCGTATAACTGAGCAGCTCACCATTGACTGCGCGCACGAGGATACGCTTCTCGCCGGTGCGTTGAATGTGTTCTTCATGCGCCGCAGTAGTTGCGGCATCCCGGTGGGCCCTCTCGGAGGCCTCTGACATGCTCCGCGCGGACTTCGAATCGTAAACCACGGGCTAACCTTCCTGCGTCCACAGGCTGATCCGGAACCGTGTTCCGTTCTCTGATGTGTTCCAGTCTTCCTGGGGATCCACACCGTGCAGCTTCCACGATCCACCCAGGACCGGCGCGTACGTATCGCCGTCGGCCGAGGACTCAATCACCGTCACCACCGCGGCATTGGCAAGCTGTGCGGCTTCAGCGTAGATCTGCCCGCCACCAATAACCCAGATCTCCTCTGCCCCCTCGCTGCGGCGGGCTTCAGTCAACGCCTCATCCAAAGAGCCGACGACGACGGCGCCAAGGTAGCCGGCCTGGTCCAAGGTTTGCCTGCTCACCACAATGTTGGTGCGCCCCGGCAGCGGACGGTAGCGCTCCGGGAAAGATTCCCAGGTGCGCCGGCCCATGACCACGGGATGTCCCTCGGTGGTGCGCTTGAAGTGCGCCATGTCCTCGGGCAGATGCCACGGCATTCCGCCGTCGAGTCCAATAACGCCGTCAACCGTCTGGGCCCAGATCATGCCGATCACCGGCGTCCCGACAACCGACGCCGGATTCAGGAGTTCGCTCATACTGCGATCGGAGCCTTGATCGTGGGGTGGTGCTGGTAGTTCTCCACCGTGAAATCCTCCAGGGTGTAGTCGAAAATAGTTTCCGGCTTACGGTTCAGCCGCAGGGTCGGGTATGGGTAGGGCTCCCGTGAGAGTTGCTCGGCAACCTGGTCCAGGTGGTCGTCGTAGATGTGCACATCGCCGCCGGTCCAGACAAACTCACCCGGTTCAAGTCCCACCTGCTGCGCGACCATCAGCGTGAGCAGTGCGTAGGACGCGATGTTGAATGGTACGCCGAGGAAGGTATCAGCCGAGCGCTGGTATAGCTGGCAGGAGAGCTTTCCGTCCGCCACATAGAACTGGAAGAAGGCGTGGCAGGGTGGCAATGCCATGTTCTCAAGCTCGGCGACGTTCCATGCGGAGACGATGTGCCGGCGTGAGTCCGGTGTGGACCTCAGTCCCTCGATGAGGCGTTCGATCTGGTCGATGTGCCCGCCGTCCGGTGTGGGCCACGAGCGCCACTGCACGCCATAGACGGGGCCGAGCTCGCCGTCGTCGTCCGCCCATTCGTTCCAAATCCGGACGCCGCGCTCCTGCAGCCATCGAACGTTGGATTCGCCGCGGAGGAACCAGAGGAGCTCCAGGGCAACCGATTTGAAGTGGACCCGCTTCGTGGTGATGAGCGGGAAGGACTCGGCGAGGTCGAACCGGAGTTGGCGGCCGAACACGCTACGGGTGCCAGTGCCTGTGCGATCCGATTTCGGGGTTCCGTTCGCCATGACGTCGCGGAGCAAATCTTCGTACGGAGTGGGAACCGAGGTAGTCACGGGACTAAGCCTATCGGGCGAGGGGCCCGACCTGAGCGAAGCGAAGGTTGGGAGCCCGGTAGGCGCTATCGGGCGAGGGGCCCGACCTGAGCGAAGCGAAGGTTGGGAGCCCGGTAGGCGCTATCGGGCGAGGGGCCCGGCCTGAGCGTCAGTGCGATGTGGAGGCTGAATGAGCCTCTACCAGTCGAAGCAGCGTGTCATTGTCCATACCGGCACGTCGCGCCGTCTGGATGAGATGTACGACGGCGGCGCTCACCTCGGCTGAGGCGTCTGGGTTCCCGGAGCGAGCCGCACCGTGTGCGGAAACCACAGTCCCGTTGCGGCGGCGGCTTTCGATGAGCCCCGCAGTCTCCAGTTCTTTGTACGCTCGACCCACCGTTCCCGGAGCTACGCCGAGATCCGAAGCCAAATTGCGTACTGTTGGCAATCGCATGCCAGGCGTCAGAGACCCGACGGCGATCAGTGACGCTATCTGTGACCGGATCTGGTCATAGGGCGGGGTTGCCGATTCAACGTCAATGGTGACGCGGGTGTTCATGCAGCGTCCCGAATGACGGCCGGTTCCTGTTCAAGTCGCCCGCGGGAGACCGGCGCCGGGATGAAGGCGGCTAATGCTGCAACGATCCATAGGGGCACGCAGAAGTTCATTAGGCCCATGACAGCTTCGCTGTATTGCTCGAGGTTCGCGGTGGTGCCTCCAGAGACCGACCACCTCTGCCCGGCGCTCCAGATAACGGCGGACGTCATCGCAAGGCAGGATGCGCCAAAGACGCACAGCGCCTGGTGGTTGCTCCGGCGGCTGTTCAAACGCACCTGGGAACTGCTCCGTAGCCAGAAGCACAGCGCCCCGATGAGGGCAATAAGGCTCAGTACCGTCGGCATAAGGTGTGCCAGCCCGGG
Source organism: Arthrobacter pigmenti (assembly GCF_011927905.1). Classification (NCBI taxonomy): domain Bacteria; kingdom Bacillati; phylum Actinomycetota; class Actinomycetes; order Micrococcales; family Micrococcaceae; genus Arthrobacter; species Arthrobacter pigmenti. The sequence continues at coordinate 2,473,828 of NZ_JAATJL010000001.1, read as the reverse complement.
GAAGGGTGCTGGTAATCCCGAGGCCGGGGGATTGATAGCCAGCAGCAATTCATTTGCGCGCGGTTCGAAAACAAGAACGCCTGCCAGCGCGATAACCAATAGGCCAAGGCCACCCGTCGCGACCGTTGCGGCGGCCGGTGACGAAGCCCCTCGTATGGGCAGCGGGGTTCGGCCTTGGGGCTGTGTCCGGATGCGAGCGACAGTGCTGAAGAGCAAGTAGACGACCCCGGCGGCAGCGAACTGTGGCGGGAAGAGGTGATCCCGGAGCCATGTTGCACCGCCCGCTACCGGGATGAGATTCACGGCCACTGTACTTGCGATCAGCGTCACCGTTGCCGCTATCAACGCTGAAAAGTGAGCAACTTCCCGGGTGGGTGATTCATCGGAGCCGGACGAGTCCAATTCCACTGTCACCGGCTCTTCGGAGTGCATGCTGGGAGGACGCCACAATGCGAAAACAAATATGCAAGCAACAGCCAGCAACCGCAGGACATTATGAAGAAGTTCGTAGTCGGTTCCCCATGCCGACTCTGGCCATCGCGCAAACTCGAGGGCTGCCGAGCTTATGGCCAGGAAAAAGATTCCGCCGGTGCGGAGCAGTCGATTGACGCTGATTCGGCGCAGGACGGCGTCATTCGCCTCACTGAGCGTCTCCAGGGGCCTGCGGCGCGTGATGACAAGGAGCGCTGAAACGACGCCCAGAGCACACGCAGCCAGTGTGAGTCCCATAGCTGCGGAGTACGTTCCCCCATCCACCCGTCCGGCTTGAAGGTAGGATTCAGCGCCCGGATTCTCAATCAACGCGGTCCCCACCGGTTCAACGGCAACAACCGCAACACAGACGACGACGCTGAATACAAAGACGAGACCAGTAAGAGCAGTTAGTCGAGTCGGCAGAAAGTCGCTCATGCGCCGCACGTTCAGAGCGGCACGCCGGACCGGTCGACGATGCTTCGGCCACGTGAACTGACCCAGGATGTGAATCATCGAGAAGCTGAGCGCCGGCACAAGGAACGCGAAGAGAATGCGGGGGAAGTAGTCGGCGCCGGCGACGTCGGCGTCAAAGCTTGCCGCGCTGTATAAGGCCATCCCCGAACTGGCGAGATATCCGATGAGACCGGTCCAAAAAGCATGCGTGCGGGCCGTCTCGACGCCGGTTCGGTCGCTTCTTGGCGTTAGCGCGAATGCACGGAGCGAGAGGTAAATCAGTAACGAGACGATGAGAAGCGCTGTGACTGCAATAGGTGACGCATTCATCTAGTTCCGCCTGTTCAGTCGACGCGGGTGGGAACGCAATCATCACCCGGTTTGTATCAATGTGTCAACTAATTGATACAAAGTCAGTCGTCATAGGCACGGAACTGCTCGACCGAAACCACGTGGCCGTGGTTCTTGCTGCTCACATGGCAGATGATCGCCTCGCCCGGTGCAAGGTACGGGTCGGTGGTGGGTAGCAGATTGGCTAGCTCTACGCTCATGTGCTTCCGCAGTACGTCCAGCACGAGGGGGAGCACAGGGCGGTGGGTGCACACGGCCACCGGCACCCGCTTGTCGAACTGCTTCTCGATCACGCCTTTAGCCTTGCCCGGTTTGCGGGCGGCGTTGTGCTCGGTGATCGCGTCTACAAGCTTCAGCTTCGGGTTAGCCCGCTTCACGTACGGCATGACGGTCTGGACACAGCGGTCCCAGGGGCTGCTCACCACTCTTTCCGGCGCCCATGCCTGAAGCAATCGGCTCACGGCCACTGCCTGCCGCCGGCCGGAAGCGGCCAGCGGCCGTTCGCCTTCAGCACGCGTCCACGATGAGCGCGGCTTCGCCTTCGCGTGTCGCACCAGAATGAGCGGCCAGGTAGCCAGGTTCTGTTCCTGGAAAGCCGCAACAAGCGCTTGAACCGGCTCGCGGTCCGACGGATTGGTCACCAGCTCAAGTGCGCGCTCGGGGGAGCACCACAGGAATTCGTCCACTTCCTTGCCGTCTGGCTTCACCTTCACGGCTTCGGTGCGGGCAGCCCAATAATGCACGACCTTGAGCCCGGACGCCACCTGGTATTCGATTGAGGGCAGCGGTATGCCGAGCTTGATGTCGATACCGACCTCTTCACGCACCTCGCGCACCGCACACTCCGGCGTGGTCTCGCCCGGGTCGATCTTGCCCTTCGGCAGCGACCAGTCCTTGTACCGTGGCCGGTGGATCAGGAGGACTTCCAGCTTCCCCTGTTCCTTGCGCCAACATACTGCACCGGCGGCGACGACGGCGACCTGCTGGGTGGTCGCATTCCCCAACACGCCTGTATCGGGTCGTGTCTTCACCGGCGCGCGGGTCGCAGACGGCTGCGGGACCGGGAGGCAAGAAGCCAGGACTGCACGTCACTCAGGGGGGCGCCGTCGTCGTCCTTGTGGTGGCGAATCCATTCGCCGTCGCTGCCCAGGTGCCAGCTGGCTGTCTCCGGATCGAGGTAGCGGTCCATGAGCGAGAGCAGATACGCAATGTGCTCAGGAGCCGAGAGCTGGACCAACGCCTCGACCCGGCGGTCGAGGTTGCGGTGCATCATGTCGGCAGAACCGATAAACACCGCCGGGTCACCTCCGTTTGCGAAGGCAAAGATACGGGAATGTTCAAGGAACCGGCCCAGCACCGACCGTACGGTGATGTTCTCGCTCAGCCCCGGCACACCCGGTCGCACGGAGCAGATCCCGCGCACAATCACGTCGACACGGACGCCGGCCTGGGAGGCACGGTACAGCGCATCGATGAGCGCCTCGTCGACGATCGAGTTGACCTTGATGGTCACCCGTGCGTCCATTCCGGCCTGGGAGTTGATGATCTCCTGCTCAATGCGCTCAATGAGACCCGAACGAACGGACCGCGGAGCGACGAGCAGCCGTTCGAAGGTGGACTTGGGTGCGTAGCCGGAGAGCTGGTTGAACAGCCGGGAGAGGTCCTCGCCAACCTGGTCGTTGGCAGTCAGCAGGCCCAGGTCCTCGTAGTAGCGGGCGGTCCTTGGATGGTAGTTGCCGGTTCCGATATGGCAGTAGCGGCGAAGTCCGTCAATCTCCTGGCGCACCACGAGGGAAAGTTTGCAGTGGGTCTTCAGGCCGACAATCCCGTACACCACGTGGACACCGGCCTGCTCCAGCTTCCGGGCCCAGGAGATGTTGGCCTGCTCATCGAACCTCGCCTTGATCTCGACGAGCGCGAGCACCTGCTTGCCGGATTCCGCGGCGTCGATCAGCGCATCCACGATGGGGGAGTCTCCGGAGGTCCGGTACAGGGTCTGCTTGATCGCCTGCACCTTCGGGTCCACCGCGGCCTGCTCAAGGAATGCCTGCACGGACGTGGAGAATGAATCGTACGGATGGTGCAGCAGGATGTCCCGGCGCCGCATGGCGGCAAAGACATTCGCGGCCTTGGATGTTTCGCTCTCGTTGAGGTCACGGCTGGTGTGCGCTACGTGCTTCGGGAAGTGCAGGTCGCCGCGGTCGATGCGTGAAATGACGCTGAGTCCACGCAGATCCAGCGGACCCGGGAGATCATAGACTTCGGCCTCATCCACACCGAGTTCGCGGGATAGCAGGGCACGGATGCTGGGGTTGATGTCGGTAGTGACCTCAAGCCGGACGGGTGGGCCGAACCGCCTTCGCAGCAGTTCCTTTTCAAGCGCCTGGAGGAGGTTCTCGGCGTCGTCCTCCTCCACTTCCAGGTCTTCGTTGCGGGTGACGCGGAAAGTGTGGTGCTCCAGCACTTCCATGCCCGGAAACAGTTGGTCGAGGTGGACGGCGATGACGTCCTCCAGCGGTATGAAGCGGGCAGTCCGGCCCGCAACGTTCCCGGCACGCGGTCCGTCGACCGAGATCAGCCGGGGCAGCTGGTCGGGCACCTTCACACGCGCGAACAGTTCCTTTTCACTCACCGGATTGCGTACGACGACGGCGAGGTTCAGCGAGAGCCCCGAGATATACGGGAACGGGTGCGCCGGATCGACCGCGAGCGGCGTCAGGATAGGAAAGACCTTCTCGGCGAAGAGCTTGTTGAGCTCGGTTTTCGCCGCGCTGTCCAACTGGTCCCAGGTGGTTAGGTGAATGTTCTCCCCAGCCAGCGCGGGCCGGATGGAGTCGGCGAAGATCGCTGCGTGGCGTCGCTGCAGCTCGAGCCCCTCGGCCATGATCGTCTCTAGTTGCTCAATGGGGCTCAGCCCAGCAGCTGACGGGACAGCTAGTCCAGTCGCGATTCGGCGCTTCAGCCCGGCAACGCGGACCATGAAGAATTCGTCGAGGTTGGAGGCGAAGATCGAGAGGAAATTGACCCGTTCCAGCAGCACCAGCTCGGGGTCCTCGGCGAGATCCAGTACGCGCGCGTTAAAGTCCAGCCAGCTGATCTCCCGGTCCAGGAAGCGGTCCGGCGAGATCTCACCTGCGGGCAGCAGGCTGGGTGCGAACTCCGGTATGTCGATGCGGTCCTGGGTTGCCCGTGCGGGAGCCACTTCCGAGGACCCATACCGTGCCGGTACCCGGGCGGCGGTTTCGGCTTCCATAGTGCCTCCTTTGTGGTTCTGATGTGCCCTGCGGCCCGCCGGAACGGCAGGTGAAGGGCCCTCCTCAACCTTACAAGTTGCCACCCGCAATACCGGGCGCGTACATTACGTCGACGTCCCACCGGGTGAAGCCGAGCGATCGGTAGAGCGCGATGGCCGCGGTGTTGTCGGCGTCGACATAGAGCATGATGGCCTGAAGCCCCAGTGAATGCAGGTGTTCGATACCCGCAATTGTCAGCGCCTTCCCCAGCCCCATCCCTTGTGCCTCGGGTGTCACACCCACCACGTACACCTCGCCGATTGCGGGGTGCTTGCCGCTGCGTGGATGCACCTTCGTCCAGTGGAATCCGAGCAGGCGGTCATCGGACTCACGGATGGCGAGAATCAGCCCGGCCGGATCGAACCAGTCTTCCGCCATGCGGGCCTGGAGGTCTTCCAGGGTGGTGGAACCCTGTTCGGGGTGGTGAGCAAACGCAGCGGCATTGGCCTCAAGCCACGCCCGCTCGTCCGTGCCCGGCTCGAACGTGCGTAGGCGCACACCAGCAGGCACGACGACGTCGGGCACCGCCGCTTCCAGCGCCGCCCTGGTCTGCCGCATGCGCCACAGCTCCCGTACCGGGGTGAAGCCGGCATGGGCGGCGAGTTCGACGGCGGCGGCGTGGTTTCCGTGGGACCAGGCACGAAGTTCGGGCAGCCTGTGCTCCTTCAAAGCCTGCACGAGACTGGCGCCCACACCCTGGTTGCGGTAGGTGGGCCGCACCACAAGTTCCAGGACTCCCGGTTCCCCGTCCGCCCGCGGGAAACTGACGACGGCGACGCCCGCGAGCTCTTCGTCGTCGTCCGTCCCGCCGTCGCTGGCGTAGGTGGCGAGGACCAGAAGGCCGCCGGGATGCTGTCGTGCGGCCCGCAGGTTGACGAGTGTCTGCTCGGACAGGGGTGGATTGCCGTCCGCGTCCTCCGCGGCCCGGGCCAGGCCGATGATGTCCTCCAGCACGCCGTCCTGCGGTGCGCCGTCGATGGTCAGTATGGGCCAGGTGGATCCTTGCGCTGCGCTCATTCCATCAGACTAATGTTCCTGCCACCTGTTTCGGCAGGTTTGGACTGGTCGGCTCGGCTGGGGTAGGCTTTTTGAGCGCTCTTCGAGAGCGTTGAGGGGGATGCGCCAGTGGGGCGCCCGCGATACGTTCGACCCGTATGTCCTCCACTTAACCGGTTCCCTTTCCGCTCTGCGGTTGGGGAACCGTTTCGTTTAGGCCTGCTGGTTGACTGTGGAGTCCTCCGGCTGCCGCGTCAGCGTGAACCGGTAGCCGACGTTGCGCACTGTTCCGATCAGCTGTTCGTGGTCAGCTCCGAGCTTGGCCCTCAGCCTCCGCACGTGCACATCGACCGTGCGGGTGCCGCCGTAGTAGTCATACCCCCACACCTCGTGGAGCAGCTGGTCGCGGGTGAAGACCCTACCGGGGTGCTGGGCGAGGTACTTCAGCAACTCGAATTCCTTGTAGGTGAGGTTCATCGGCTCACCGCCCACCCGTGCGGTGTAACTCGCCTCATCGATGACTACGCCGGAGGCGTGGATTTCGCTGCTGACCTCCTCCGCCGCGCTATTGGCCTTAGCGATCACCAGGCGCAGGCGCGCCTCCACCTCGGCCGGGCCGGCGGAGTCCAGGACGACGTCGTCGGCGAGCCAGTTCGCGGCGACCGCAGCCATCCCGCCCTCGGTGAGTACAAGCATGAGAGGTGCGCTGAGCCCGGTTGCGCGCAGGAGCTGCGTGAGGGAACGGGCACCCACCAGGTCTTTTCGGGCGTCGATGATGACGACGTCGCAGGGCTCGGTTTCCAGGAGTGCCGTGGGTTCGGCGGGCAGGATGTGAACCTTGTGGCTGAGAAGCTCAAGCGCCGGAAGGACATCCACGGAGGAGCCCTGGCTGTTGGTTAGCATCAGGATGTGCGGCATATGTCCTCCAGAAATTTGGGACGCGCATCATCGGGCGGACGCTACGGAACCGAATGCCGACAACGGTGTGCTGGGGCGGCCGGCGAGCGGATTCCGTCCATTATACCGGGTGTGATTCTCCGCACGCCGTAACGTTTCGTCCACAACCCCTTTTCGCCCGGCGCGCGACGGTAAGGCAGTATTGCAGGAGTGAGGATGTTGATGGCGGGAATCGTGGCGGCGGCAGCTCTTGCCGCTCTCGTGACTGCCGCCTACATCTCGCCCGAGGCGAGCGCCGCCGTCGTCGGCGTCCTGATCCTCATCGCGGCCATCGGCTGGCCGTACGTTCTCGGTGTCCCTGCCCGCAAGAGCCAGTCTGCAGTGATCGCGCTGAGCGCGCTGGCTGCCTCCGCTACTGCCTATGTTGCCCCTGACGGCAGCGCGCTGGCGTGGTTGCCCGTTGCCCTTGCACTGGGTCTCGGCGCTGTTTTCCTGATCCAGCTCATCCGGGGCACGGGCCAGAGTCACCGTCTTGAATCAACGCTTGGAGCCAGTGCCGGCCTGTTCATGATCGCCCTCGGGGCCGGCTGGATCGCCGCGGAGGGGCTGGCCGTCAACGAGGGTTCCTCGGGCGTCACCCTCGTGACCGGCATCAGTGTCCTGATGGCGATTGCAACTGCCATGCTCCCGTGGCCGGACCGGATAGTCGGTCCTCTCGGCGTTGTGCTTGCAGCGCTCGCGGGCCCACTTGCCGCACTCATCTTCACCGATGTGGAGGGCCTTGCCGCGGGTATCATCGGCGCGGTCTGCGGGGCGGTGGTCATGGCAGCACGGAGGCTTCTGATCACCCGTGACGCGCCGTTGAACGTGGCCGCAATCCTCTCTGTCGGGGTCGCGCCCATCCTGGCCCTCGGCTCTCTCGTCTACTTCCTCGACAGGCTGCTGCTCAGCTGACACATGGGGCAGTTGAACAGTTGCAGCGCGTTAGGATGGAGCCATGTCGATTCTTGCGCTGGAAATCTTCTTCATTTCGCTGCTGGTCATCGCGGGGCTGGGAATGGCCGGCTTCGCGGCACTGGTCATCACGCGCCTGTACAAGGGCCAGAAGTAACGCACGCTGATTCATGTCGTTTGAGATTCCCACGGACCTGACCCCCGAACTCGTACCGCTGTCCTGGCTACTGGGCACCTGGGAAGGTTCCGGCAGGCTAGGCGAAGGCAACGCCGATTCGGAGCACTTCTTCCAGCGCGCCAGCTTCTCCCAGCACGGTCTGCCCTATGTGCAGTACACGGCCGAGAGTTGGCTGACCGATGAAGAGGGGAACACCCTGCGCCCGTTGTCGGTCGAGACCGGTTTCTGGGCGCTGGACCGAAAACTGAACGACGCCGACGTCGGCCCCGGTCTGTCTCCTGCGGACATTGTTCCGGCGCTCAAGAGCGCCGATGAAGTGGAACAATTCCGCAATCAGGAGGGCGGCTTCGACATCACGGCGACCATCGTCCACCCTGGCGGCATCGCCGAGTTGTACTACGGCAGTATCAAGGGACCCCAGATTCAGCTCACCACGGACCTCGTGATGCGCGGGCAGCATTCAAAAGACTATTCGGCGGCAACCCGCCTGCTCGGCCTGGTCAACGGGGACCTCTTCTGGCGCTGGGATATCGCCGCGGAGGGCAGTTCGCTGGAGCCGCACGCCTCGGCGATCCTGAAGAAAACCGCCTGAACGCGGCAACGCAGCCGCACAGCGGTTCACAGTCCGTTGGAATAGTGCCGCCTCAAAGGAACGTTGGTACCCATATGAGCTATTTGAGTCCGCTCCTTTCCATGCCCGGCGCCGTTGAGTCGGGCGCGCCCGACGCCGGTGTGGCCGCCCACTACGGGGACCCGCTCAGGGAACAGCGGGCGCTGGCACGCGGTGAAGCGGTGGTCGATCTCTCCCACCGCGGCGTCGTGACCGTGTCCGGTCCGGACCGGCTGAGCTGGCTCAATACGCTGTCCTCCCAGCTGTTGCTCGACCTGCAGCCGGGCGAGTCCACCGAGACCCTCCTGCTCACCGTTCAGGGCCGCATCGAGTTCAGTCCCCGGATAGTCGACGACGGCGAAACCGCCTGGCTACTCACGGAGGGATGGGAAGCTGCTCCTCTGGCTGACTGGCTGAACCGGATGAAATTCATGCTGCGCGTGGAAGTGACACATGCCTCGGACCAGTGGGCCGTCGTCGGCGCGGTGAAACCCGTTGAGCGATTCGGGGACCGCATCACCTGGATCGACCCCTGGCCGTATATCAGCGCGGGCGGTTACGCGTACAGCGTCGTCGCGGAGCCGTCGCACCCGGGCACCGACCGCCCCTGGTTCGAACACCTCGTGCCGCGTGCCGAGCTTGCCGATGCTGTGCACGGTATTCCGCTAGCAGGCATCATGGCGTCCGAAGCATTGCGTATTGCGGCCTGGCGCCCACGGCTCGGCATCGAAACGGACGAGCGAACCATTCCCCATGAACTGGACCTCCTGCGCACGGCGGTCCACCTGTCCAAGGGTTGCTACAAGGGCCAGGAAACCATCGCCCGCGTCCATAATCTGGGACACCCGCCGCGGCGCCTCGTGTTCCTGCAGCTCGACGGGAGCCAGCACACGCTGCCAGCCGCGGGCAGCGCCGTCGTCGTCGGTGGACGGACCGTGGGTACACTGACCTCGGCCGCCCAGCACTACGAGATGGGTGCAGTGGGCCTTGCCGTCATCAAGCGCAGCGTCGACGCCGAAGCCGAACTGGAGGTTCTCGACGGGGAAGAACGCTACGCCGCAGCACAGGAAATCATCGTGGCTCCGGACGCCGGCCAGGTTGTGGGGCGTGCCAAAGGGTTCCTGAGGGGTGCGCGACCATGACCGGGCACGGAGCAGAGGATCAGGCCGCTGAGCAGGCGATCGCGCTTGCCCACCGGCTGATGGACGCGGCCCGCGAGGGGAATGGCGCGACACTGCGCAAGTACCTCGACGCCGGTGTTCCCGCCACCCTGACCAACGCGGCGGGGGACAGCCTGCTGATGCTCGCCGCGTATAACGGGCACGCCTCAGTGGTGGAAGACCTTCTTGCCCGCGGCGCAGATGCCAACACGGCGAACGATCGCGGCCAGACACCCCTGGCGGGCGCTGTCTTCAAGGGCTACAGCGACGTCACCCGGGTGCTTGTCGACGCTGGAGCCGATCCTGATGCCGGCACACCCTCGGCGCGCGACGCCGCGACGATGTTCGGAAGGTCGGAGCTGCTCGAACTGTTCAGCCGGTGACCGGCTCAAGCAACACGCTCGTCTGACTTCCCGCCAACTCAAATCCCGCGCTCAGCGCCGTGCGCTGCGATGCCACATTGTCCGCCCGGGCACGCCACTGAGGCACGAGCCCGGAGGCCATTGCCTCCTCCACGGCGACCGACGCCGCGAACTGTGCCAGGCCGCGCCGTCGTTCTTCCGGCGCCGTAATCACACCCACATGCGCGAGAATGCCCGCCCAAACGTCATAGCCGGCGCCGGCCAGCGGAGCAGCCGGGTCCCGGTCTTCGTCCATCAGGATGCAGTTGTGCTCCATGGCGCTCAAGCCGACTTCCGCGACGTCGTCGGGCGGGCAGAGCCGTTCCAGGGCGATGCTGTGTTCCGGATCGCTGCTGACCGGCGGCCCATCTTCGGCGAAGGCCGGCAACGCGTCGCAGAAGTAGAGGTGAGCCTCGCCGAGTGCGCGTCCGCCGTGCGGGCGGCTCAGCGAGAGCAGCGTCGAGTGACGTGCGAGTTCGACGCCGCTGAGCCCGCGCGCCGCGTCCACCGCCCAGGACGGTCCAATGAGGGCTTCCTGTCCGAAGAGCGAAACGAACGTGAGCACCGACGCACTGTTGTCCTCGCGATAAATGCGGTCCCCGCCCTGCGCCAACGCGCCGTCGTCGAGTTTCAACAGGCGCGACCACGCAAGCTGGATGATCGAAACGGTGCCGGGCTCCAAATCCATACCGGCAACGTTAGCTGACGAGCAAAGTCAGCCGAACAGTATGGCGGCCTCGTCGTAGCGGTGCTGAGGTACACGCTTCAGGTTTCCGAGGGCCGCCTCGAATCCGACGTGGGCAATCTCCGTGCCGTGCAAAGACACCATGGTGCCCCAGAGCCCGTCCACTACGGAGTCGACGGCTGCCATTCCCAGGCGGGTGGCGAGCACCCGGTCGAAGGCCGAGGGTACGCCGCCGCGCTGGATGTGGCCGAGGATCGTGGCCCGCGTCTCGATCCCGGTGCGTGCTTCGATCTCCGGGGCGAGCTGATCAGCGATCCCGCCCAACCGGGGCCGGCCAAAGGTATCGAGGCCGCGCTCGGAGTGGGCCTGCTCGAGGTGAGCCGGAACAAAGCCCTCCGCGACCACAACGAGGGGGGCGCGCCCACGGTCACGGGCGTCGGTAACCCATTCACACACCTGCTCAATGGATGTCTGCTGCTCGGGGATGAGGATGGCATGTGCGCCGGAGGCCATCCCCGCGTGAAGAGCGATCCAGCCGACATGTCGGCCCATTACCTCAGCGACCATGCAGCGGCTGTGCGACTCACCGGTGGTCCTCAGTCGGTCGATCGCCTCAGTGGCGATCTGCACGGCGGTGTCGAAGCCGAAGGTGTAATCAGTCGCGTCGAGGTCGTTGTCGACTGTCTTCGGCACGCCCACAATCTTCAGTCCGGCATCAGTCAGGCGCTTCGCGGCGGCGAGCGTACCCTCGCCGCCGATGGCGATCATCGCTTCGATTCCCAGTCGTTGAAGGGTTGCCTTGATGGCCTCGGGGCCGCCGTTCCCGTCGAAGGGGTTGGTGCGGGAAGTACCGAGGATGGTGCCGCCCTGCTTGGAGATTCCGCGAACCGCGTGACGGGGAAGGTCGATGATGTCTCCCTCGACCACGCCCCTCCACCCGTCGCGGAACCCAACGAACTCGAGGTCGTGGGACTTGATGCCGTTCAGCACGGCGCCGCGGATAACAGCGTTGAGGCCGGGGCAATCGCCGCCGCTGGTGAGGATGCCGATCTTCATAAAGGGGGAGTTCCAATCAAGAGTGGACGGATGACTTGGTCAGGCGCCTCCTTGAGCCCCGTATGATTCTAGACACACTGGCCGTTCGACGCTCAAAGATGTCTCCGCCGGTCCGCGGCAGGAAGCAGGCCCCGTTCCATGGCGACCACCACGGCGCGTGTGCGGTCATCGACGTCGAGCTTCGCGAAGGTCCGAAGCAGGTGTGTCTTGACCGTTGTCTCCGCGATGAAAAGCTTCGTCGCAATTTCCGGATTGCTGAGCCCCTGCGCCACGGCTTGGAGAACTTCCACCTCCCTTGGCGAAAGGGCAGGCAGTTCCGGCCCACGCAGCCGGGAAACCAGCTTCGCGGCAATCGGGGGAGCGAGCACCGTCTCACCGCGGGCCGCCGCCAGGACGGCACCAATGATGGCTTCCCCCGGTGTGTCCTTCAGGAGATAGCCCACCGCGCCGGACTCGACTGCCCGCATAATGTCCGTGTCGCCGTCGTACGTCGTCAGCACGAGGACCTTGACGGCGGGCGCGGCAGCAAGGAGTTGGGCCGTTGCGCCGGCGCCGTCCAGATGCGGCATGCGCAGGTCCATGAGTACGACGTCGGGGGCACACTCCGCGCTCAAGGACACCGCTTCCCTGCCGTCCCCGGCTTCGCCCACCACCAGCAGTCGCCCGTCAGTGCTCAGGAGTGCGCGCAGGCCTGCCCGCACGATGGGGTGGTCGTCGACGATGAGGACGCGGACCCGTACGGCGTCGTCGTTCATTGTGTTTGAACTTCCTGTGCTGGAGTTTTCTGCCCTGGAGCTTCGGGCCCTGGAGCTTCGGGCCCTGGTGCCTCGGGCCCTGGTGCCTCGGGCTCGGGGGCTGGTTTCGCGAGCGGCACGGTCATGGTGAGGCTGGTGCCCTGCCCGGGAGCGGAGCGGAGCTCGAGTGACCCGGCGATTTCGGCCAGCCGGGCACGCATGGAGTGCAGGCCATAACCGCCCGGACTGTCCGCAACCGCAAAGCCGGCGCCGTTGTCGGAAACGGTGAGAACCAGGTCGCCGCCACTGCTTTGAACAACCAGTTCCACCACATCCGCACCGCTGTGGCGGCGGACATTGCTGAGAGCCTCCTGCGCACAGCGGAGCACGGCGATCTGCTGGGCGGACTCGAGCGGCGGCAAACTATCCGGCAGGGTGATACGCACCCCGCGGCCGTCCTGTGCGGAGGCTTCCCCGACGCGTCTCAGCGCACCGAGCAAGTCGCCGCCCTGGAGCTGGGTAGGGCCGGCGGAGGCGATGAGCGCCCTCGCTTCCTGCAGGTTCTCCCGTGCTGTGGCACCGATCGCAGCAAGGTCCGTTTCCAGGTCCGTGGCCGGAGCTTCGGGTGTTCTCTGGCGCAGACGGGCCTGGCCCGCTTCGGAGAGCATGATGATCGAGGTGAATCCCTGGGCCAGCGTGTCATGGATCTCCCGGGACATCCGTTCGCGCTCCGCCATGGCTCCCTGTTCTTGGTGTGCATAGGCCAGTTCAGCGCGGGCGGCTTCCAGCTGTGCGATCAACTGCCCGCGGTCTTCGCTTTGGTCGATGATCTTGTAGATCCATAGCCCGAGCATGCTTGAGGCAAGGAAGGAGATCAGCGCCTGGAGCGCCACGCTCTGCAAATTCTGCGGGTCGGTGCCGAACAGCCTGAGCTGCCCAAGTGCCACCACGATGCACAGCACAGCTGTGGCAATCAGTCCTCCCCTGGGCGATCCGGAGAACATCCACACCTGCGGGAACGCGATGAAGAGCAGGACCGCGCCCGAGCCGGACAGGAAGGCCAGAAGCCCGACAGTGGCGATGAGCAGCACCACGTACACCCGCGGACGCCATGTTTCCAGATACTCCAGCCGGGCCAGAAACGGGTAAGCGCCTGCCAGGACTGCGATGGCGATGAACATGGCCGCCCGGACGGGGCCGCCTTCCACGCTCAGCAGCACCACGAGTACCACGGATGCCAGGGCCGTGTAGAAGCCGACGTGCCACCAGCGCATACCTCGCAGCCACACCGAATTGTCAGGCAGCAGCGTAGGGTTGCGGGCCGGTTCAACGGTCATGAGTTCACTGTACGACGGCGGGTGCCCGGACCGGACGGCGTGGTCACTTCTGCGGGGGCCAGCGGAAAAACAGTCGCGCGAGGACCAGTCCCGCGACGAGCCAGACGCCGATCACCACTGCAGCCATTCCCAGGTTCCAGATACCGCCGGGCTCCACGGTTTCCCAACCAGCGGGTAAGAACACCGAGCGCATTCCACTGGCAGTCCAGCGAAGCGGAGTGAGGTCCGCGATGGCCCTCAGCCAGTCGGGAATCTGGGAGAAGGGGAAGTACACGCCGGAGATGAAGGACAGCAGCAGGGGCGGAACGGCGGACATGGTGGACGCGCCCTGCCCGGACTTCGCCAGGCAAGCGAACACGATACCGACCGCTGACCAGGCTGCGGTCGAACCCAGCAGCAGCCAGGCGAAGGTGAGCCACGCGCTCACTGTCGTTGGAAGCTCTACGCCGAACAGGAACCGCGCACCGAGGAGGAGGAGTGCGCTCTGGGTCAGGATCAGGAATGCGGTGACGCCGGTCTTGCCGAGGAAGTAGGACACGCTGGGCAGCGGTGTCCCGGCCAGCCGTTTGATGGATCCGTTGAAGCGTTCGGTTGCCACGTAGCCGCTGAGATTTTGGAAACCGCTCAGGATGGTTCCCAGCGCCAGCATGCCCGGAAGGTAATACTCAGCGGGAGTCAGGAGCGACTCCGGCCTGGCCGGATCACCCATGCTTGCCTCGCTGCCGAAGACAGTGCTGAACAGGCCCATCATGATCAGCGGGAAGAACAGGGTGAACACGAGCGACATGGGGTCGCGCGAGAACATCCTTGTTTCGAGCAGGGTCCGCCGCCACCCCAGCACCAGGGCGTTCGGTTTCCACGGCGTTGAAGCGCTGGGGCCGCGCGCGTCCTGAAGAGTGCTCATGATGTGGCTCCTGCTGTGTGGTCATGGCTGCGCTGCCCGGCGCTGGTTTCCTTGTGCTGCTTAAGCAGCTCAAGGTAGATGTCTTCGAGGGTCGGCACACGGACCTGGAGGTTTCGCGGTTCGCGGCTGCCCCCATCGCTGAGACGGTGCACCACCTCGGCCGGCCGTTCCGTGACCTCCTCGCGGGCGATCCCGGGGTGCGCGCCGTCGTCGTCAATCCAGGTCACCCGGGGCCGGCGAAGCTCAGGCCCCCCGAGCGAGTCCGGCGTACCCTCGGCGATCAGCCGGCCGTCGGTGATGATGCCCAGCCGGTCCGCGAGTTGTTCCGCCTCATCGAGGTAGTGGGTGGTGAGGACGATGGTGGTGCCCTCCGCCCGGAGTCCACGGATCAGTTCCCAGAAGGCGCGCCGCGCGTCAGGGTCGAACCCGGTGGTCGGCTCGTCGAGGAAGAGCAGCTCGGGGTTGCCGATGAGACCCATGGCAACGTCCAGCCTGCGCCGCTGGCCGCCCGAAAGGGTACTGATGCGCTGAGAATCCTTGCCGTCCAGCCCCACAGCGGTGATGAGTTCGTCCACGGCGCGGGGTCGGGGATAGTAGGCGGCCAGGGCCTGCAGGGATTCCGCCACCCTCAGCTCACCGGCGTCGGTTGCCTCCTGCAGGACAATGCCGATCCTCGCCCGAAAGGACGGCGCAGCCTTGTACGGGGTGGTTCCGAGGACGCTCACCCGGCCGGATGTGGGCTTCCGGTGCCCCTCCAGGATTTCGATCGTGGTGCTCTTCCCGGCGCCGTTGGGGCCGAGCAGGGCGTAGGTTTCGCCCGCCCGGACTGAGAAGCTCAAGTTGTTCACGGCGCGCAGTACGCCTGACTTGGTTGTGGGGTATTCCTTGGTGAGGCTGTCGACTTCGATCGGCGAGACAGGAATGCCCGCCTCGCCCGTATGTGGGGATGCGTTGAACGCTGTGGTTCTCATGACTCAAGCGTGCCGCGGCCGGGTGCGGTTCCGTAAGCGCCTGTTGACTGAAAGGGCGTGTCCACCGGTTGGTGGACACGCCCTTTTCAGAGTCTTCGGCGTACGCGCTAGCGGCGATTGCCCACCAGCTGCTCCAGGGCGATGGTGCCATCGGTCTTGGGCAGCAGGATCCACAGCACAATGTAGAGCGGGATTCCGATGAAGGGCAGCAGGAAGCTGAGCAGCACGCCGAGCCGGACAAAGCCGACCCGCCAGCCGAACTTCAGCGCGATACCGGAGGCAATGCCGCCGAACCAGCCGCCGGGGGCACGCTTGATGGGTGAGGAGCGGAGGGCGTTGAAGAAGGAGTTCATGGGTCCATGCTTTCGTATTGGCGGTTGCTTGTCACGGGTCTTGCGAGGGTCTCGGATAAAGATAGGACCTACGACGACGGCGGCAGTCGCCGCGCGCGGTCCACTTTCCTCTCGCGGCGGGTCATCGACAGTACGCCGCCGACCACGAGGGAGAGCCCAGTGCCGATCAGCAGTGCCATCACCACCAGAACAGGGTCCAGCATGATGTCCGTCAGTGCGCCGGCAAGGATCAGGGCACCGATCACTATCGTGACCACACCCCAGATGATGGTTCCGGGGCGTACCCGGGTGGCGCCGTCGTCGTGGTTGGTGGTGTGGATGGAGCTCATCGTTCCTGCCCGCTTTCGGTGTCTTCGAGTGCTGCTTCTGTTGTGGCAACCGTGACGTGGCTGACCACTCCGCGGACATCCAGGATGATGCGGGGGCCTTCGGCGCCCTCATTGAGATGAAGGGTGCCCGGCTGCCAGATTCCGCCGAGGGTGGTGGTGTCGGACGCGGTTACGAGCTCAGTGGAGCTCAGCGCCACCATGGACCGGACATCCACGGGAACGTCCTCGGGCACCAGGATGCCCACGTTCCCCGCGGCAGCGTTGACCGGGATAACGACGTCCTCGGTAATGTCGGCGAGGTCCGTCAGGTCCAGCCGGCCCTGGCCCGCCACAATGGTGTATCCCTCTTCGGCCGGATCGGCGCTGGTAGTGGACCACTGGCCTTGCGTTGCGAGCACCCAGTTGCCGGTCGACGGCACGGCAGCGGAGACGATGCTCGCTATGAGGCCCACCGCCGCGAGGAATCCGAGTACCCCGGAGGTTTGTCCGCGCATCCCCATCAGGACCACACCGAGCCCGATAACCACCGAGCCCGTCGCCACCGCAACGGTGAAGCGGTCACCGCCCAGTGACAACAGCCCGAGGTAGTCGAGGGCGAGGACCAGGCCGGCGAGAAGTACGGCTCCACCAAGGAAGACGGCGACGTCGGCCCCGCTGGGCCCCGGCACTACCGGCTTCGGCGCCTTCTGCGGCTTGATCACGGGTGGGATGGACGGCCGGGGATGGAAGGTGTGCGGCGCGTATTGTGCCGTCTGGTCCCGCGGCGTCTCCACGGTGAGCGGCATAGTGTGCGCGGTGTGTCCATCCGCCGGAACGGGTGTGCCTGCATCGGCCGGGGCGCCGGCGTCTGCCTTCTTCCGGTTGGCCGAGTTGGAAATCCAGTAAACGATGAAGACAGCTACGCCGATCCAGAACAGGCTCCAAAGGAAGCCGCCGAATCCGCCTGTGCTGCCGAAGAAGGGCACGTTCGGCCGCCACAGCCCCAGGATCGAAACCACCATGGCTCCCGTCATTCCCGATGTCCAACTGCCACGGGCTGCTGATTCAGCGTGGATCCGTCCGTCTGGTTCCGGCAGGAGCGCCCAGGCCAGACCGTATGCGAGCAGCCCGATGCCGCCGAAAATCGCGAGTACAACGAAGAGCCCGCGTACCAGGATGGGGTCCAGCCCGGTGCGTGCAGCGATCCCGCTTGCCACGCCTCCAATCCAGCGGTCCTGGCCGCGAACCAGGTTCAGGCTCCGAAGCCAGCCGAAGAAGCCCCCTGCTCCGGACGGACGGTTGGGCGCTGTGGGCGTAGGTTCAGTGGAAGGTGATTCACCGGACGCAGCCGATCGGTCTGCTGGTTCTTCCGGCGTCGAAGGAGGGTCCTGATGCGAGTTCATACCTTCATCCTGCTGCCCGGAACCGGGACGGACCATCGGGGCTCACCCTGAACCTCCCCTGAGCGGCACCCGGATTCCCCTGACTTACGGTTACGCACGGCCCTGACCCCTTTTAACTATGTTTCGATTGATGCATGAGACCTGCGCTGATCCGCTCCGACGACGCCGTGATCGCCGGTGTCTGCGCAGGCCTGGCCGCCCATCTAGGGGTGTCCCTGCGTGCTGCTCGTATCGGCATGGTTGCGCTCGCGCTGGTGGGGGGAGCGGGTCTGGTTCTTTATGGCTGGCTATGGCTCCTTGTTCCGACAACTGAGGAACGACGGCGGGGTGTGGCGCAGCCGGCCGGGCTGCGGTTGGGTGCGCCCGCGCTCGCCGGCCCCGTGCCCGAGGCGACCGGGGTCATTCGTTCGCCGGGGCGCCGGGAGGTGATTATCGGCGTCGGGCTTCTGGTGGTGGCCGCCGCCTTTGTTGCCCAGCAACTCGGTGTGAACATCCAATGGGGTTGGCTGCTGCCGGTCGGTGCGGTGGCGCTGGGCGCGGTGCTCGCCTGGTCGCAGATTGATGAAGCCCGTCGGGCCAAGCTCATGGACCACGCGGGAGCCACACGGGCGGACGGCCTCGCCCGGCTGGCGGCCGGTCTGGTCCTCGTCATGGTGGGCGTGCTGATCCTCGTCTCCGGTTCCCTTTCATGGCAGTTTTCCTGGCCTGTGCTGCTGGCGGCCGGTGCGGTACTCGGCGGCGTGGGTCTGGTGCTGGCTCCGTGGGCAGTGAAGTTCTGGAAGGATCTGGAGGCTGAGAGGGCAGGGCGTATCCGCGAAACTGAACGTGCCGAGATCGCCGCTCACCTGCACGATTCGGTGCTGCAGACCCTCGCCCTTATCCAGAACCGGGCCGGGTCGGAGCAGGATGTCGTGCGGTTGGCGCGGGCACAGGAACGGGAGTTGAGGCGTTGGCTCTATGCGGACGCCGCACGGCGAACCGGGAATCTTGCGGACAGCATCAAGGCGGCCGCGGCGGAAGTCGAGGAAGCCTACGGGCACCCCGTCGACGTCGTTTCCGTTGGTGACATGCCGATGTCCATGCGGCAGGAAGCGCTGGTCCAGGCCGCGCGGGAGGCGATGGTCAACGCAGCCAAGCACGCAGGCGGCGCCATCTCCGTCTACTTCGAGGCGAGCGGGGGTGTATCGCAGGTGTTCGTGCGGGACCGCGGGAACGGCTTCGATCTGGATGCCGTACCCTCTGACCGGCTGGGAATACGTGAATCCGTCATCAACAGGATGCAACGGCACGGCGGGACTGCAGGGATCCGCAGTTCAGAGGCAGGAACGGAAGTGCAATTGACCATGCCGGAAGCCGAAGCAGGTGGGACACATGAGTGAGCCGGTGACCGTCGTCGTCGTCGATGACCACGCCATTTTCCGGTCGGGCCTCAAGGCGGACCTCGACGGACGGGTGCATGTGGTTGCCGAGGCCGCGACGGTCGAGGATGCGGTCACGGTGATAACTCAACACCGGCCGCAGGTGGTCCTGCTGGATGTCCATCTGCCGGGCGGCAAGGGCGGCGGCGGCGCGGAGGTGATCGCCGGCTGCGGCGACGTCCGGGATTCCACACGGTTCCTGGCCCTCAGCGTCTCAGATTCGGCCGAGGATGTGGTTACGGTAATCCGCGCCGGCGCCCGTGGATACGTTACGAAGACCATCTCCGGAGCGGACATCTCGGATGCCGTCCTGCGGGTCGCTTCGGGGGACGCCGTCTTTTCTCCGCGCCTCGCGGGCTTCGTGCTGGATGCCTTCGGCACTGCGGCGGTCGCCGCCGTCGACAGTGAACTGGACCGCCTCTCGGCACGCGAACTCGAAGTGATGCGGTTGATCGCGCGCGGATACAGCTACAAGGAGGTTGCCAAGGAGCTGTTCATCTCGATCAAGACTGTTGAAACGCACGTCTCAGCGGTGCTCCGGAAGCTCCAGCTGTCCTCACGCCACGAGCTCACCCGATGGGCTGCCGAAAGGCGGCTGTTGTAAATCCCTCGCGAGAGTCACCGCTACCGGAGCTTGCGCGCTGACGGCCATCGCGATGCCCCGGTGTGGTGGGCATCGCGGAGCGGGCAGGGCCCGCGATGTCCGTCGGCGCGTCCGGAGTCAGCGAGCGGTGCCGAGGAACTGCTGAAGCCGGCCCACGCCCTCAGCAAGATCCGCGTCGCCGAGCGCGTAGGAGAGGCGGAGGAAGCCGCTGGGACCGAACGCCTCACCCGGCACGACAGCAACCTCTACGGTGTCGAGGATCAGCGCCGCAAGCTCGGCCGAAGTCAACGGCCGGGCCCCGGCAAGCTCGCGTCCCAACAGGTTCCTCACGTCCGCATACGCATAGAACGCACCATGCGGCACCGGGCACTCAACGCCGTCGATCTCGTTAAGGCCGGAAATCATGGCACGACGACGGCGGTCGAAGGACTTCTTCATCTCATCCACTGCGGTCAACGGCCCGGAAACAGCCGCCAACGCAGCCATCTGCGACACATTCGCGACGTTGGAAGTAGCGTGGGACTGCAGGTTCGTTGCCGCCTTCACGACATCCTGGGGGCCGATCATCCAGCCCACCCGCCAGCCGGTCATTGCGTAGGTCTTGGCCACGCCATTCAGGATGACCACACGGTCGCCGAGCGACGGCGCCGCAGTGGCGATCGAGGTGAAGGGAACGTCGTCGTACGTGAGGTGCTCGTAGATCTCGTCGGTGATGACCCAAAGGCCGTTTTCCGCTGCCCAGTCGCCGATCTCACGAACCTGTTCCGGTGGGTATACGGAGCCCGTCGGGTTCGAGGGGGAGACAAACAGGAGGACTTTGGTGCGGGGCGTCCGGGCTGCTTCGAGCTGTTCGACCGTGACGAGGTAGGACTGCTCGGGGCCGGCGAACACTTCAACAGGGACGCCGCCGGCCAGGCGGATGGCCTCGGGATAGGTGGTCCAATACGGCGTGGGGACAAGAACCTCGTCTCCTGGATCCAGGAGCGTGGCAAAGGACTCATACACGGCCTGCTTGCCGCCGTTTGTCACGAGTACCTGGGACGGGTCAACCTGGTAGCCGGAGTCGCGCAGGGTCTTCTCCGCGATTGCCTGGCGGAGTTCGGGGAGGCCGCCTGCGGGGGAGTAGCGGTGGAACCGAGGCTGCCTGGCAGCCTCTATAGCCGCCTCAACGATGTAGTCCGGCGTCGGGAAGTCGGGCTCTCCGGCGCCGAAACCGATGACGGGCCGCCCTGCGGCTTTCAGCGCTTTGGCTTTCGCGTCGACGGCGAGCGTGGCGGACTCAGCGATCGAGGCGATTCGCTGGGACACACGCCCGGCGGCATGCTGGGTCAGGGCGTCGGCGGCAGTCATGGTCTTCCCGTCGGTCGGAGGATGAATTCCCCTCCAGCTTAGGGCTTCAGATGGAGTGAACGCCCGTCATGACGCACCGCCGTATCCCCTGCGTTGACCGGGACACGGTTGGATCCCTGAGCCGGATCCCGTCCGGTTCGACGTTGCGTTCCAGATTGCGTAGACTAATTCCTCGGTGTTGAAATCGCCATGCTGTTCTGTGCCTGCATTACGGGCACAGGTAGCGGCGGGAATCACTCCAAAGGGTAGTGGCGCAATTGGTAGCGCAGCGGTCTCCAAAACCGCAGGTTGCAGGTTCGAGTCCTGTCTGCCCTGCGCATCACCGTCATGGATGGCATGCGGCAGTGCGGCGTTGAACGCTCAGTGAGTCTTTGGTCAGTGCGGCCGGCTCAGATACCTAACAAGATTGATGAGGTTGAAGGTGACCGATACGGCTGCGAGCAGCTCCAAGGGAAGCCCCTCCGAGAAGCAGGAACCCAAGCGCGGGTTCTTCGGCCGGATCATCCTTTTTGTCAGGCAGATCATTGCCGAACTGCGCAAGGTGGTTGTACCCACACGCAAAGAGCTGGTGCGGTTCACCATAACCGTCCTGGTGTTCGTGATCATCATGATGCTCATCGTGACCGGTCTGGACTACCTGTTCGGATCCGGCGCAGTGTGGCTCTTTGGCGGCGAAGGCTAGTTTCTGCCTCCAAGGGGCAGTATCGAGCAAGCACAGCAATCCAGAAAGCAGGCAGCTAGGTGTCCGAGCAAGAACTCGACCGACAGATCACAACCGACGAGGAAGATCTGGGTACCGAGGATGAGGTAACCACGGCAGGTGCACAGGACGCACCTGCCGATGCTGTTGCGCCCGAAGACAACGACGACGCCGCTGAGCCCGAAGCCGCTGAATCTGACGCCGCTGAATCTGACGCTGCTGAGCCCGAAGCTGCTGAACCTGAAGTTGACCCTGTTGCTGATTTCAAGGCGAAGCTGCGTCGGCAGGATGGCGACTGGTATGTGATCCACTCCTACGCAGGTTATGAGAACCGCGTGAAGGCCAACCTGGAGACCCGTATCCAGACCCTGGACATGGAGGATTACATCTTCGAAATCCAGGTACCGATGGAAGAAGTGGTGGAGATCAAGAACACCACGCGCAAGATCGTGAACCGGGTCCGGATTCCGGGGTATGTGCTTGTCCGCATGGATCTCACTGACGAATCGTGGGGTGCGGTGCGCCACACGCCGGGCGTCACCGGTTTTGTTGGAAACGCACATGACCCTGTCCCGTTGAGCCTCAATGAGGTGTTCTCCATGCTGGAGCACACCATCGTGAAGACTGGGGCGGAGGCCGGCAAGCCGGCTCGGGCCCAGGCAACTCCGACCCTGGTCAACTTCGAGGTTGGCGAGTCCGTGACGGTCAACGAGGGTCCGTTCGAGACTCTGCCGGCAACCATTTCGGAGATCAAGCCCGAGTCCCAGCAGTTGGTTGTCCTCGTATCGATCTTCGAACGCGAGACGCCGGTGACCCTCTCCTTCAATCAGGTCACCAAGATTCAGTAAGCTTCGTCCTCGTCGGGTTCGCTTTGACCCGGCAGGGACGGCCGGCCGCCACGCCATGGTGGTCAACAATCCACGGGACGCTCCTGTCACGTGGAACGAATGTAAGAAAAGGACCCTTTCATGGCCCCCAAGAAGAAGGTCACCGGCCTCATCAAG
This sequence comes from Arthrobacter pigmenti, assembly GCF_011927905.1. Classification (NCBI taxonomy): domain Bacteria; kingdom Bacillati; phylum Actinomycetota; class Actinomycetes; order Micrococcales; family Micrococcaceae; genus Arthrobacter; species Arthrobacter pigmenti. The sequence continues at coordinate 2,451,234 of NZ_JAATJL010000001.1, read as the reverse complement.
CTGCAGATCCAGGCAGGCGCCGCCAATCCGGCTCCTCCGATCGGTCCTGCACTTGGTCAGCACGGTGTCAACATCATGGAGTTCTGCAAGGCGTACAACGCCGCCACGGAATCTCAGCGCGGGAATGTTATTCCCGTCGAAATCACGGTGTACGAGGACCGCTCGTTCACCTTCATCACCAAGACTCCGCCGGCCGCAGAGCTGATCAAGAAGGCTGCGGGCGTCCAGAAGGGTTCGGCTACGCCGCACACCGTCAAGGTCGCCAAGCTGACCAAGGCTCAGGTTGAGGAAATCGCCACCATGAAGATGGAAGACCTCAACGCCAACGATGTTCAGGCTGCAGCCAAGATCATCGCAGGCACCGCCCGCTCCATGGGCATCACCGTCGACTAACGGTTGACAACACCAATCATCAAGAAAACACCGTGCCTCACCGGCCCGGATGTTTGTGGCAGGGCCGAGCGCGGTCCGCAGACCGCAACTGCATAAGGAGAAAGAGCAGATGGCAAAGCGCAGCAAAGCATATGAGGCAGCTGCCGCCAAGATTGACGCGAACAAGCAGTACGCGCCGGTCGAGGCAGTAAAACTGGCGAAGGACACCAACCCTTCGTCGTTCGATGCAACGGTTGAGGTGGCTTTCCGTCTCGGCGTTGACCCCCGCAAGGCAGACCAGATGGTGCGCGGCACCGTCAACCTGCCGCACGGCACCGGCAAGACAAAGCGCGTCCTCGTGTTCGCAACCGGTGACAAGGCTGAAGCGGCAATTGCTGCCGGCGCCGATTTCGTCGGCTCCGATGACATGATCGAAAAGGTAGCCGGTGGCTGGGTCGATTTCGACGCCGCCGTTGCTACTCCCGACCTCATGGGCAAGGTCGGCCGCCTCGGCAAGGTTCTTGGCCCCCGTAACCTGATGCCGAACCCGAAGACCGGCACGGTAACCCCGGATGTCACCAAGGCTGTCAACGACATCAAGGGTGGAAAGATCGACTTCCGTGTCGACAAGCACTCCAACCTGCACTTCATCATCGGCAAGGTGTCCTTCGACGCCGTCAAGCTGGCTGAGAACTACGCCATCGCGCTGGAGGAAGTGCTTCGTCTGAAGCCGTCGGCTTCGAAGGGACGGTACATCCAGAAGGCGACCGTGAGCACCACCTTCGGACCGAGCATCCCGGTTGACCCCAACGTCACCAAGGTACTGGTGGACGCGTAATTCGCGGATATCCCAAAGGGCGGGTGCAGCTTCGGCTGCATCCGCCCTTTGTTTTACCGCCGATGGTGCACCGATTGACAGTTCCCAATCAGTGCACCATCATGATGCTATGACCACTACCTCCGTCAGCATCCGGCGCTATGAGCTTCCGAAGTCTCTCCAGGCTCCCGAAGCGCGGCCGTTCATTGCTGCCTCTGACCTCAGTAACCTCATTGAACGCGAGATTTGGGGCAATGATGATCACAGTCACACGGCGGAAACCCGCTTCGAGAGCGCCCAGCCCAACGAATACGAGGAGCGGGCAACCTTCCTTGCGTTCGAGGAGGATCGGGTAGTCGGTAAGGCTGTTGTCGACGTTCCGTTAGCCGATAATTTGCAGACGTGCTACGCGTTCGTGCTCGTTCACCCGGATGCGCGGCGCAGGGGGGTGGGTTCACGGCTCTACTCGGCAGTGGAGGAGCACGCAAAGCTGCATCGCCGCTCGACTGTCATGGGTTGGACTGACCACTCGGCTGGATTCGACAGCGGCGTCGATGTGCTCGTTCCGGCCACAGGTGCGGGGGCATTCCCTGCCTCAAGTCTTCCCGCCCGGTTTGCTGGACACTGGGGCTTCGGTCTGGCACAGGTTGACCGCTGCAGCGTCCTGGTGGTTGGGGTCAACCCGGAGCTCGAGGAGTTGGCCGCTGACGCCGCGCAGACGGCGGGAGGGGATTACACCGTCGTGGACTGGATGGATCGCTGCCCGGAGCACCTCCTTGAGCAGTACGCCCTGCTGCGCCAGACCATGAGCACTGACGTGCCGATGGGAGAGTTGAAATGGGAGGAAGAGATCTGGGACGGAGCGCGTGTACGTGAGGGCGAGGACCGCCTGGCCAGGGAAGGGGGCAGTAGTCTGGTGCGCGCCGTCCTTCACAGGCCGAGCAACGAACTGGTCGGACACACCATCCTTGAGCGGCGGGCCGAGAAACCTGACACGGTGTACCAGGAAGACACGCTCGTGCTGACCCGGTATCGCGGTCATCGGCTCGGAATGTGGCTCAAGGCAGCCAATCTACTTGCTGTTGCCCACGCGTGGCCCGAGGCGAAACGCATCTATACCTGGAACGCCGAGGAGAACAGTCACATGCTTGGCGTCAATATCGAGTTGGGTTTCAAGCCGGTCGGCTATACCGCTGCCTGGCAGAAATCCCTCGAGCTCTGAACGGCGAACGACGGCGCACGCGCAGTGCCGTCGTCGTCGTTCCGTTCGGGACAGTGATTTGGCGGGTAGCTCCCGCTCCCGTAAGCTTGAAGAACCAAAGACCGTCGGTCGATGATCACCTCCGCAAGAAGCGCAGTTCGCTGTGTGTGGAAGTGAGCGTCTGAAAGGTCCCTATCAAGGGCGGCCAGCGCAGGTGAACGAAGCTCACTTCCTCAGGGTTTACGCCCTGCCGGTGGAAAGCCCCGTGCATCTGCGCGGGGCGTTTTTTATTGGAACCGTACACCGGCACCAATTCCCCGGAAGGAGGGTTATGGCAACGCCAACAAAGGTTTCGGCCGTGGATGAGATCACCACTGATTTCAAGGAATCCGCCGCCGCTGTCCTAACCGAATACCGTGGGCTCTCCGTTGCACAGCTCAAGGAACTGCGTCGCTCGCTCGGCGCGGACACCAAATACGCTGTCGTCAAGAACACCCTGACTGGCATTGCGGCCAAGGAAGCCGGTATCGACGCGTTCGATGGCCAGCTTGCCGGACCTACCGCAATCGCCTTCATCAAGGGTGACGCCGTTGCTGCGGCAAAGAGCCTGACGGATTTCGCGAAGACCAACCCACAGCTCGTCATCAAGACCGGTTACTTCGAGGGCAAGGCCCTCGACGCTTCGGCGGTTACCGCTCTTGCTGCTCTTGAGTCACGTGAGTTCCAGCTGGCCCGTGTTGCAGGTGTCCTCAAGGCACCCATGTCAATGCTTGCCCGCACCGTCGATGCGCTGCGCATCAAGTTGGAGGAGAACGGGGACGCTGCACCTGCGGCAGCAGCCGTTGCTCCCGCGGCAGAGGAAGCACCCGCAGCAGCGGATGCGGCGCCTGCCGAGGCTGCGGAAGACGCAGCTGCCCCCGAAGAGAAGTAAGTCTCTCACCCACCAATCTCCCGGTGCCGTGTGCACCATTTCAGGAAGGATGCTTAGCCATGGCGAAGCTCACCAACGAAGAGCTCATCGAAGCTTTCAAGGAACTGTCCATCATCGAGCTCTCGGACTTCGTAAAGCTGTTCGAAGAGACCTTTGACGTCACCGCTGCTGCTGTTGCTGTTGCGGGCCCCGCCGGTGGCGGCGCTGGCGAAGCTGCCGAGGAAGAGAAGGACTCCTTCGACGTCGTCCTCGAAGCTGCCGGCGACAAGAAGATCGCAGTCATCAAGGAAGTACGTGCCCTGACCTCCCTCGGCCTCAAGGAAGCCAAGGACCTGGTTGACGGCGCACCGAAGGCTGTCCTCGAAGGCGCAAACAAGGAGACGGCAGAAAAGGCCAAGGAGGCCCTTGAGGCAGCCGGTGCTACCGTCACCCTCAAGTAAGTTCCTCGAACTTCACAAAGCAGCCCCGGAACCGACGGTTCCGGGGCTGCTTTGTGTCTTGGATCAATCAGTCGCGGTACAGCAGAAGGGCTTCGCCCTGGCCGCCGCCACCGCACAGCGAAACGGCCGCCTTACCGGTTCCGCGCCGGTTCAGTTCCGTCGCTGCGTGGAGCGCAAGTCGGGCACCCGAGGCGCCGATGGGGTGGCCGAGGGCGATCGCCCCACCGTGGATATTGCACTTCTCAAGCGGGAGGTCCAGCTCCTTCAGGGACTGGCACGCCACGGATCCGAACGCCTCATTGATCTCGATGAAGTCCAGATCCCCTGTCGACCAGCCAGCGCGCTCCAGCGCCTGCGCAATCGCGCGGGACGGCTGGGAGTGCAGCGAATTGTCCGGCCCGGCTACCTGGCCCGGCCGGCCGACGACGGCGAGCACGCTCAGTCCGCGTTCCGCGGCATTGGCGCGGGTGGTCAGAACGAGTGCGGCGGCGCCGTCGGACAGCGGGGAGGAGTTTCCGGCCGTGATGGACCCGTCTTTCGAGAATGCCGGCCGGAGTCCCGCAAGGGTGTCAACGGTGGTGTTCGGGCGGACACCCTCGTCCTGGTTCACGACAAGATCCTCGCCCTTCCGTTGTGGCACGCGCACGGGCACAATCTCGTCGTCGAACACGCCAGACTCCATGGCTGCAGCTGCGCGCTGGTGCGACGAAGCCGCAACTGTGTCCTGCGCGGTGCGGTCGATCTTGAGGCTCGTGTTGCCCCGTTCGGTCGAGGATCCCATCGATTCGGCGTCGAAAGCATCGGTCAGGCCATCATGCGCCACAGAGTCCACCGCGGGCATAGTTCCGTAGGTCCAGCCCTGGCGTGCACCGGGAAGCAGGTGCGGCCCGCGGGTCATCGACTCCTGTCCGCCCGCAACCACCACGGTCGCCTCGCCGCTTCGGATGAGACGCGCGGCATCGATCACCGCAGTCAGGCCGGAGAGGCAGACCTTGTTGACCGTGACCGTGGGGACATCCCAGCCGATCCCGGCCTTGATGGAAGTCTGGCGTGCCGGATTCTGGCCACAGCCGGCCTGGACCACGTGGCCCATAATGACGGCGTCGACATCGTCGGTCGAGACGCCTGCCCGATCAAGCGCGCCCGAGACAGCGAAAGCACCGAGCTCCACGGCGCTGAAGGACGCGAGCTGCCCGTTGAGGCGGCCTTGCGGTGTGCGGGCGCCGCCTACGATGACGACGTCCTGCGGATTCTGTTCGAGGGTATTCATGGGATTACTGCTCACTTTCGTCATTGAAATGCCGCTATCCACAAGGCTACCGGCGCCAGGGCCAACTCAGCTAATGGTCATTCACTGAAATCGTTTAACGGGGGACCGATGGCCGGCGTTCGCATATACCACATCGGGTTGGACATTGTCGCTAGCTGTGCCGTACAGTTGATATTTGCGTCTTCCCTCATAACCTCAGCCTTCATATAGCGGTGGGCTTTGCCTCGCATTTGCCATTTAACGGATTTCTCGACGATCGAGATCTTCCGTCCATTGGTTGCGGGCGTCAGGTTGGCACCGAACGGTGCGGGGAGTGATCGTAAGAACACGCCTGTTGGTCTGTGGAAGGATCCCTCTTGGTCGCCCCGAGCACCTCAAATAATGCAACCGCTACCAGCCAGGTCGACGCCGACGGCGCCGCACCCCGGCTTTCATTCGCAAAGATTCACGAACCGCTGGATGTTCCCAATCTTCTAGCCCTCCAGACGGACAGCTTTGACTGGCTGGTCGGTAACGAGCGCTGGAAGGCGCGCGTCAAGGAGGCGCTGGAGCAGAACCTCCCCGGCGTAGCCACCACCTCCGGCCTTGCTGACATCTTTGAAGAGATCTCACCGATCGAAGACTTCCAGGGCACCATGTCCCTGAGTTTCTCCGAACCTGAGTTCGCGGATCCGAAGTACACCATGGCTGAGTGCAAGGACCGCGACGCCACGTACGCCGCACCGCTGTACGTCAAGGCCGAGTTCATGAACAACAACACGGGCGAAATCAAGCAGCAGACCGTGTTCATGGGCGACTTCCCGCTGATGACCGAGAAGGGTACGTTCGTCATCAACGGCACCGAGCGTGTCGTCGTCTCGCAGCTGGTCCGTTCACCCGGCGCCTACTTTGAGCGTGCTGCGGACAAGACCAGCGACAAGGACATCTTCAGCGCGAAGATCATCCCCTCGCGCGGTGCATGGTTTGAGCTGGAGATCGACAAGCGCGATCAGGTCGGCGTTCGCCTGGACCGCAAGCGCAAGCAGTCGGTTACCGTCCTCCTGAAGGCGCTCGGCTGGACCGAGGGCCAGATCCTGGAGACGTTCGGCGAGTACGACTCCATCCGCGCAACCCTTGAAAAGGATGCTACGGAGACCCAGGAAGATGCCTTGCTGGACATCTACCGGAAGCTGCGTCCGGGAGAGCCGCCCACGGTTGAGGCTGCCAAGACCCTGCTGGACAACCTTTACTTCAACTCCAAGCGCTATGATCTCGCGAAGGTCGGCCGCTACAAGATCAACCGTAAGCTCGGCATTGACAAGAACCTCGGTGATCCGGACGCCTCAGTCCTGAACATCGACGACATCGTCGCGATGATCAAGTTCCTGGTTGCCCTACACGCTGGTGAGAAAACGCTGGCCGGTAAGCGCGACGGCGAAGAGGTGGAGCTCCGTGTCGAGGTCGATGACATTGATCACTTCGGCAACCGCCGCATCCGCGCCGTCGGCGAGCTCATCGAGAACCAGGTCCGTACTGGCCTGTCCCGCATGGAGCGCGTTGTCCGCGAGCGCATGACCACGCAGGATGTCGAGGCGATCACGCCGCAGACCCTGATCAACATCCGTCCGGTTGTGGCAGCGATCAAGGAGTTCTTCGGGACTTCCCAGTTGTCGCAGTTCATGGACCAGAACAACCCGCTCGCCGGCCTGACGCACAAGCGTCGCCTGTCGGCACTGGGCCCGGGTGGTTTGTCCCGCGACCGCGCCGGCATGGAGGTCCGTGACGTCCACCCCTCGCACTACGGACGTATGTGCCCCATCGAAACCCCGGAAGGCCCGAACATCGGCCTGATCGGTTCGCTGGCGTCCTACGGCCGGATCAACACCTTCGGTTTCATCGAAACCCCGTACCGCAAGGTCGAAAACGGTGTTGTGACGGACCAGATCGATTACCTGACGGCGGATGACGAGGTGGAGCGCCTCATTGCCCAGGCAAACGCTCCGCTCGATTCGAACAGCAAGTTCGAAGAGGACATGGTCCTCGTCCGTACCCGTGGTGGTTCCGGTGAGCCCGTTCTCGTTGCCGCAACCGACGTTGAGTACATGGACGTCTCCCCGCGCCAGATGGTTTCGGTAGCAACCGCGATGATCCCGTTCCTTGAGCACGACGACGCCAACCGCGCGCTCATGGGTGCGAACATGCAGCGTCAGGCTGTGCCGCTGCTGCGTTCCGAGCGTCCTCTCGTGGGAACCGGCATGGAGCGTAACGCCGCTGTTGACGCCGGCGACGCCGTGACAGCCAACAAGCCGGGCGTTGTCACCGAAGTATCGGCTGATCTTGTTGCCGTCCTGAACGACGACGGCACCGAGACCAACTACCCGATCATGAAGTTCGCACGCTCCAACCAGGGCAATGCGTACAACCAGCGGGTGCTGGTCGCAGAGGGCGACCGCGTGGAGTACAACGGCATCATCGCCGACGGCCCGTCCACCGATCAGGGTGAACTGGCTCTCGGCAAGAACATGCTCGTTGCTTTCATGTCCTGGGAAGGCCACAACTTCGAAGATGCGATCATCCTCTCGCAGCGCATCGTCTCCGACGATGTCCTGACCTCCATCCACATCGAGGAGCACGAGGTTGATGCCCGCGACACCAAGCTGGGTGCCGAGGAAATCACGCGTGATATCCCGAATGTCTCCGAAGAGGTCCTCGGCGCGCTCGACGAGCGCGGCATCATCCACATCGGTGCCGAGGTCGAGGCAGGCGACATCCTGGTTGGCCGCGTCACACCGAAGGGTGAAACGGAGTTGACCCCGGAGGAGCGCCTGCTGCGCGCCATCTTCGGTGAGAAGAGCCGCGAAGTCCGCGACACCTCGCTCAAGGTGCCCCACGGTGAGTCCGGTACGGTCATCGGCGTGCGTATCTTCGATCGCGACAACGACGACGAACTGCCCCCTGGCGTCAACCAGCTCGTGCGGGTCTACGTCGCGCAGAAGCGCAAGATCACCGACGGCGACAAGCTCGCCGGCCGGCACGGCAACAAGGGCGTCATCTCCAAGATCCTGCCCGTCGAGGACATGCCGTTCCTTGAGGACGGCACCCCCGTCGACATCGTCCTGAACCCGTTGGGTGTTCCTGGCCGTATGAACGTCGGACAGGTATTGGAGATCCACCTTGGCTGGGCCGCCAAACAGGGCTGGAAGATTGAAGGCGAGCCCGAGTGGCTCAAGAACCTTCCGAACCTGCCGCGCGAGGTAGCTTCGACCACCGTCGCAACCCCCGTCTTTGACGGCGCCACCGAGGACGAAATTGTCGGCCTGCTCAACTCGACCAACGTCACCCGTGACGGCGAGCGACTGATCGGCGAGTCCGGCAAGGCACGGTTGTTCGACGGCCGTTCCGGCGAACCTTTCCCGGACCCCATCTCGGTGGGCTACATGTACATCCTGAAGCTCCACCACCTGGTGGACGACAAGATCCACGCCCGGTCCACCGGCCCGTACTCGATGATCACGCAGCAGCCACTGGGTGGTAAGGCACAGTTCGGTGGCCAGCGCTTCGGTGAGATGGAAGTTTGGGCTCTCGAGGCCTACGGCGCGGCGTACACGCTGCAGGAACTCCTGACCATCAAGTCGGACGACATCCACGGACGCGTCAAGGTGTACGAGGCCATCGTCAAGGGTGAGAACATCCCGGAGCCCGGCGTTCCGGAGTCCTTCAAGGTTCTGATCAAGGAAATGCAGTCGCTGTGCCTGAACGTGGAAGTCCTTTCCACCGACGGCACCACCATTGAGATGCGTGACTCGGATGAAGAAGTCTTCCGGGCCGCGGAAGAGCTGGGCATCGACCTCTCACGGGCCGAGCCGAGTTCTGTCGAGGAAGTGTAAGGCGACGTATCGGACTTAGTTCCGGGCCGATGCCTGGAGGAAAGGCGGCTTTAATATTTCGGAGGCCGCCCGCGGCCGAGGAAATTTCGTTGCCGCCGATCCAGGTAGCGGTCCGGGACACCCGGCACCCAGCCAAACACCTCCCACCGCACCCAAAGACTTCTTGAATTTAGAGATAAAGAGAGACAGGGACCACATGTCCAGCGAATCCTCATTCGGCCTCATGCGAATCGGCCTGGCCACCGCGGAAGAGATCCGCGGCTGGTCGTACGGCGAAGTGAAGAAGCCGGAAACCATCAACTACCGCACGCTCAAGCCTGAGAAGGACGGACTCTTCTGCGAGAAGATCTTCGGTCCTTCCCGTGACTGGGAATGCTACTGCGGCAAGTACAAGCGCGTGCGCTTCAAGGGCATCATCTGCGAGCGGTGTGGCGTTGAGGTCACCCGTGCGAAGGTGCGCCGCGAGCGGATGGGCCACATCGAGCTCGCAGCTCCGGTTACGCACATCTGGTACTTCAAGGGCGTCCCCTCGCGCCTTGGCTACCTCCTTGACCTGGCGCCGAAGGACCTTGAGAAGGTCATCTACTTCGCTGCCTACATGATCACCTCGGTTGACGAGGAGAACCGCCACGCGGAACTGCCGAATCTCCAGGCCGAGCACGATCTTGAGAAGAAGCAGCTGGTTGATCAGCGCGATTCTGACATCGCGACCATCGCCCGCGACCTTGAGGATGAGCTCGCTCGTCTTGAGGGTGAAGGCGCGAAGGCTGCCGACAAGAAGAAGGCACGCGATTCCGCTGACCGCCAGATGGCAAACGTACGCAAGCGTGCCGACGCCGAGATCGAGCGTCTGGAGCAGGTTTGGGACCGCTTCAAGACCCTGAAGGTTGCCGACCTTGAGGGCGACGAAGGCCTGTACCGCGAGCTGCGCGACCGCTACGGTCTGTATTTCGAAGGCTCCATGGGCGCCGAAGCGATCAAGAAGCGCCTCGAGAACTTCGACATGCAGGCAGAAGCAGACCTGCTGCGCGACATCATCCAGAATGGTAAGGGCCAGCGCAAGACCCGCGCCCTGAAGCGCCTGAAGGTTGTCAATGCGTTCCTCACCACCACCAATAGCCCGTTGGGCATGGTGCTGGACGCTGTACCGGTGATCCCGCCGGAACTGCGCCCGATGGTTCAGCTGGATGGCGGGCGCTTCGCGACCTCCGACCTGAATGACCTGTATCGTCGCGTCATCAACCGGAACAACCGCCTGAAGCGTCTGCTCGACCTCGGTGCGCCGGAGATCATCGTCAACAACGAGAAGCGCATGCTTCAGGAAGCCGTTGACTCGCTGTTCGACAACGGTCGTCGTGGACGTCCTGTCACAGGGCCGGGCAACCGTCCGCTGAAGTCGCTCTCCGACATGCTCAAGGGCAAGCAGGGCCGCTTCCGTCAGAACCTGCTCGGTAAGCGCGTTGACTACTCCGGCCGTTCGGTCATCGTCGTCGGCCCCCAGCTGAAGCTGCACCAGTGTGGTCTGCCCAAGCAGATGGCTCTGGAACTCTTCAAGCCGTTCGTGATGAAGCGCCTGGTTGACCTCAACCACGCCCAGAACATCAAGAGTGCCAAGCGGATGGTGGAGCGTTACCGTCCGCAGGTCTGGGATGTCCTCGAAGAAATCATCACTGAGCACCCTGTGTTGCTGAACCGTGCACCAACCCTGCACCGCCTCGGCATTCAGGCGTTTGAGCCGCAGCTTGTTGAAGGCAAGGCTCTGCAGCTTCACCCGCTGGTCTGTGGTGCCTTCAACGCTGACTTCGACGGCGACCAGATGGCTGTGCACCTGCCGCTGAGCCCTGAAGCCCAGGCAGAGGCCCGCATCCTGATGCTGTCCTCGAACAACATCCTGAAGCCTTCGGACGGCCGCCCGGTGACCCTGCCTTCGCAGGACATGATCATCGGTCTGCACCACCTCACCACAAAGCGCGAAGGTTCGGCAGGGGAGGGGCGCGTCTTTTCGAGCCCCGCCGAAGCCATCATGGCTTTCGATTCAGGCGAGCTCCACCTCAACTCGGTCGTGAAGATCCGGGTGCCGGGCTTCGTGCCGGGTCCGGATATTGCTGCGCCCGAGGGATGGGAAGAGGGCGCTCCTGCGCTTATCGAGACCACGCTCGGCCAGGTTATCTTCAACGAAACCCTGCCGGAGGATTACCCGTGGGTGGATAAGGTTGCAGACAAGGGCGAGCTCTCGGCCATCGTCAACGACCTCGCCGAGCGTTACCCGAAGGTCGTCACCGCTGCAACGCTGGATAACCTGAAGGACGCCGGTTTCTACTGGGCAACCCGCTCGGGCGTCACCGTTGCCATCTCCGATATCTCCGCGCCGATCAACAAAGCCGGAATCATGGAGGGCTACGAAGCACAGGCCGCCAAGGTCCAGGGTCAGTTCGACAAGGGTCTCATCGCCGATGAGGAACGTCGTCAGGAACTGATCGACATCTGGAACAAGGCGACCAACGAAGTAGCCGAGTCGATGCGTGGGGCAATGCCCAAGGACAACACGATCAACCGCATGGTCTCCTCGGGTGCTCGTGGTAACTGGCTGCAGGTTCGCCAGATCGCCGGTATCCGTGGCCTGGTGGCTAACCCGAAGGGTGAGATTATCCCGCGTCCGATCAAGTCCTCCTACCGTGAGGGTCTTTCGGTCCTGGAGTACTTCATCGCAACCCACGGTGCCCGAAAGGGTCTGGCGGATACCGCTTTGCGTACCGCTAACTCGGGTTACCTGACCCGTCGCCTGGTCGACGTGTCGCAGGACGTCATCGTGCGCGAGGATGACTGCGGTACCGAGCGTGGGCTCAACGTCACCATTGCGGTCCCGAACCACGACGGTGAGCTGGTCCTGCACGAGGAAGTCGAGAACTCGGCGTACGCCCGTACGCTGGCCACCGACGTCGTCGATTCGAACGGCGAGGTGCTGGCACCTGCGGCGTCCGATGTCGGCGACGTGCTGATCAACAAGCTGTTCGCAGCGGGAGTGACGGACATCAAGATCCGTTCGGTCCTGACCTGTGAGTCCAGCGTTGGCACCTGCGCACTGTGCTACGGCCGTTCGCTGGCCACCGGCAAGACGGTTGACATCGGTGAGGCTGTGGGTATTATCGCCGCGCAGTCAATCGGTGAGCCGGGTACCCAGCTGACCATGCGTACGTTCCACACCGGTGGTGTTGCATCGGCTGAGGACATCACGCAGGGCCTGCCCCGTATCCAGGAGCTCTTCGAAGCGCGTACCCCGAAGGGTGTTGCGCCGATCTCCGAGGTCGCCGGCCGGGTCACCATCGAGGATGCAGAGAAGCAACTGCGCCTTGTAGTCACGCCTGACGACGGTTCCGAGGAGATCGCGTACCCGGTTCTGCGGCGCGCACGGCTTCTTGTATCCGACGGCGACCATGTCGAGGTCGGTCAGCAGCTGGTCTTCGGTGCTGTGGATCCCAAGCAGATCCTCCGCATTCTCGGGCCGCGCAAGGCACAGGAATTCCTGGTGGACGAGGTGCAGCGTGTGTACCGCAGCCAGGGCGTAGGCATCCACGACAAGCACGTGGAAGTCATCGTCCGGCAGATGCTGAGGCGCGTGACCGTCATCGAGTCCGGCGACTCCGACCTCCTCCCCGGCGAGCTGGCCGAGCGCCGGCGCTTCGAAAACGAGAACCGGCGTGTGGTATCAGAGGGCAAGAAGCCGGCTTCCGGCCGTCCCGAGCTCATGGGTATCACCAAGGCATCGCTGGCAACCGAGTCGTGGCTGTCCGCCGCTTCGTTCCAGGAGACCACGCGTGTACTCACGCAGGCCGCCATGGAAGGCAAGAGCGACCCGCTGCTCGGCCTTAAGGAGAACGTGATTATCGGTAAGCTCATCCCGGCCGGTACCGGCCTGGACCGCTACACGAAGGTGACAGTTGAACCGACTGAGGAAGCCAAAGCGAACTTGTTCACTGGTCCGAGCGCCTTCAGCGACTTCGACTACGCAGGCGTCGACGGCGGCCTGAGCCCTGAGTTCCACGCCATCCCGTTGGATGACTACGACATGGGGTCTTCGAACGATTTCCGCTAGGAAGCTCTAAGAAGTTGCAAAGCGTAAAGGGGCCCGGGCTGCCTAGTCCGGGCCCCTTTACCATGCCGTCAGGGCGCAGGTCGGCAATCTGGTAGACTTGCGGGGAATTGTTTGTGTGGCAGTGGATTGGCGTCTTTCCGACGTATCTCCGGGTTGTAGGGAACTTGTACAACGAATGCCACATTTTTGCACGCCTACGGTCGTTTTTGCTTGCGTCCTTCATAGGCACGCCAAACGACTGACAAGCTCCGTTGCTGCAATCGGCCCCGGCCGGCGGTGGCGCGCGGAGTCAGCAGAGATCTGATCTCAAGACAACATACGGAGAACTGAGAAGTGCCTACCATTAACCAGCTGGTCCGTAAGGGCCGGTCACCTAAGGTCTCCAAGACCAAGGCGCCCGCACTGAAGGGCAGCCCCATGAAGCGCGGCGTCTGCACCCGCGTCTACACCACCACCCCGAAGAAGCCGAACTCGGCTCTCCGGAAGGTTGCGCGCGTTCGCCTCAACGGCGGCATCGAGGTAACCGCATACATCCCCGGTGTGGGACACAACCTCCAGGAGCACTCCATCGTGCTGGTGCGCGGTGGTCGTGTGAAGGACCTTCCCGGTGTCCGCTACAAGATTGTCCGTGGCGCACTGGATACCCAGGGCGTAAAGAACCGCAAGCAGGCTCGCAGCCGCTACGGCGCAAAGATGGAGAAGAAGTAATATGCCTCGTAAGGGCCCGGCCCCGAAGCGGCCGCTCGTTGTAGATCCCGTTTACGGTTCGCCTCTGGTCACGCAGCTGATCAACAAGGTGCTCGTTGACGGCAAGAAGTCCACCGCTGAGCGCATCGTCTATGGCGCGCTTGAAGGTGCCCGTGCCAAGTCGGGCGGTGACCCCGTTGCAGCCCTCAAGAAGGCGATGGACAACGTCAAGCCGAGCCTCGAGGTTCGCTCCCGCCGCGTCGGTGGCGCAACCTACCAGGTGCCTGTCGAAGTCAAGCCGGGCCGTTCCACGGCTCTGGCTCTCCGCTGGCTGGTCGGCTACTCGAAGGCCCGCCGCGAGAAGACCATGACCGAGCGCCTCCAGAACGAGATCCTCGATGCTTCAAACGGTCTGGGTGCCGCTGTGAAGCGCCGCGAAGACACGCACAAGATGGCCGAGTCCAACAAGGCCTTCGCTCACTACCGCTGGTAATCGCGCTGCCGGTCCTGATTCCCGCCCCGGCGGCGTGCAGGACCGGCGGTCCAGTAGAACTCCACCTTAGAAAAGGGAGACACCGTGGCACAGGACGTGCTTACTGACCTCAACAAGGTCCGCAACATCGGCATCATGGCCCACATTGATGCCGGCAAGACCACTACAACCGAGCGCATCCTGTTCTACACGGGTGTAAACCACAAGATCGGCGAGACGCACGACGGCGCCTCGACGACTGACTGGATGGAACAGGAAAAGGAACGCGGCATCACCATCACCAGCGCCGCGGTGACTTGCTTCTGGGAACAGAACCAGATCAACATCATTGACACCCCCGGTCACGTTGACTTCACCGTCGAGGTTGAGCGCTCACTGCGCGTCCTTGACGGCGCCGTCGCCGTATTTGACGGCAAAGAGGGCGTAGAGCCCCAGTCCGAGACCGTGTGGCGCCAGGCCGACAAGTACGAAGTTCCCCGCATTTGCTTCGTCAACAAGATGGACAAGCTGGGGGCAGATTTCTACTTCACCGTTGACACCATTATCAGCCGCCTGGGCGCGAAACCGCTGGTCATGCAGTTGCCGATTGGTGCCGAAAACGACTTCGTAGGCGTCGTCGATCTTCTCTACATGCGTGCACTCGTCTGGCCCGGTGACTCCAAGGGTGACGTAACTATGGGCGCCAAGTACGAGGTCCAGGAAATTCCTGCTGACCTCCAGGCGAAGGCTGAGGAGTACCGCGCAGCTTTGGTCGAAGCTGTTGCTGAGTCTTCGGATGAGCTGATGAACAAGTTCCTCGAGGGCGAAGAGCCCACCATCGAGGAGCTGAAGGCCGGCATCCGTAAGATGACCATCAACTCGGAGATCTACCCGGTTCTCTGTGGTTCCGCATTCAAGAACCGTGGTGTGCAGCCGATGCTCGATGCCGTCATCGACTACCTGCCTTCCCCGTTGGACGTTCCGCCGATGGTTGGACACGACCCGCGCAACGAAGAGACCGAACTGACTCGCAAGCCGAGCACCGAAGAGCCGTTCTCGGCTCTTGCTTTCAAGGTTGCGACTCACCCGTTCTTTGGGCAGCTGACGTTCATCCGGGTGTACTCGGGACACGTGACCGCCGGCACTGGCGTGGTCAACTCCACCAAGGGCAAGAAGGAACGCATCGGGAAGCTCTTCCAGATGCACGCGAACAAGGAAATCCCCGTAGATGAAGCCTTCGCAGGCCACATCTACGCGGCGATCGGACTGAAGGACACCACTACCGGTGACACCCTGTCCGACTCCTCGAACCAGATCGTCCTCGAGTCGATGAGCTTCCCCGAGCCGGTTATCTCGGTTGCGATCGAGCCCAAGACCAAGGGCGATCAGGAGAAGCTCTCGACTGCCATCCAGAAGCTCTCGGCTGAGGATCCCACGTTCCAGGTTTCCCTCAATGAGGACACCGGCCAGACGATCATCGCCGGTATGGGCGAGCTCCACCTGGATATCCTGGTCGACCGCATGCGGCGTGAGTTCAGGGTCGAGGCCAACGTCGGCAAGCCTCAGGTTGCGTACCGCGAGACCATCCGCGGTACCGTGCAGAAGCACGATTACACCCACAAGAAGCAAACGGGTGGATCCGGACAGTTCGCGAAGATCCAGATCATGATCGAGCCGATGGACACCTCCGAGGGCGAGCTGTACGCGTTCGAGAACAAGGTCACTGGCGGCCGCGTGCCTCGCGAGTACATCCCGAGCGTTGACGCCGGCATTCAGGATGCCTTGAATGACGGCATCCTGGCCGGATACCCGGTAGTCGGCATCAAGGCAACCCTGCTTGATGGCGCCTACCATGACGTCGACTCCTCCGAAATGGCCTTCAAGATCGCCGGACGTATGGCGTTCAAGGAAGCTGCTCGCATGGCGAAGCCGGTGCTGCTCGAACCGCTGATGGAGGTGGAAGTCCGCACGCCTGAGGAATACATGGGTGATGTGATCGGCGACCTGAACTCCCGCCGCGGCCAGATGCAGTCCATGGAGGACGCGAGCGGTGTGAAGGTTATCCGTGCCCATGTGCCGCTGTCCGGCATGTTCGGGTACATCGGTGACCTGCGTTCAAAGACCCAGGGTCGTGCCGTCTACTCGATGCAGTTCGACAGCTACTCGGAGGTCCCGAAGGCTGTAGCCGACGAGATCATTCAGAAGACCCGCGGAGAGTAACCGAAGGCGTCCGTCCGTAGACGGGAGCCGAACGCCGGTGGGCGGGCACTTCCTGACAAAGCCTGCCCACCGCGCGTAGCGCTTGGATTCACCCTTGGAATCTGGCGCGATCAGCAATTTCACCAAAGTAAAAGCCCCCAGTAGACTTGCATGAGTTTCAGCCGCGAAAAGCGTGGCTGGGGAGTAAGTCTTCTAAAAACGTTCTAGGAGGAACCCGTGGCGAAGGCAAAGTTCGAGCGGACTAAGCCGCACGTTAACATCGGCACCATCGGTCACGTTGACCATGGCAAGACGACGTTGACGGCTGCCATTTCCAAGGTGCTTTACGACAAGTACCCCACACTCAACGAGGCCCGTGACTTCGCGTCGATTGACTCGGCTCCCGAAGAGAAGCAGCGCGGTATCACCATCAACATCTCGCACGTTGAGTACCAGACCGAGAAGCGCCACTACGCACACGTAGATGCTCCCGGTCACGCTGACTACATCAAGAACATGATCACCGGTGCTGCTCAGATGGACGGTGCAATTCTTGTTGTTGCCGCCACTGACGGCCCGATGGCACAGACCCGCGAGCACGTTCTTCTCGCCCGCCAGGTTGGTGTTCCCTACCTGCTGGTCGCGCTGAACAAGTCCGACATGGTTGATGACGAGGAACTGCTTGACCTCGTGGAAATGGAAGTTCGCGAACTGCTCAGCTCGCAGGGCTTCGACGGCGATGAAGCACCCGTTGTGCGCGTTTCGGGCCTTAAAGCTCTGGAAGGCGACGCCGAGTGGGTCAAGTCCGTTGAGGAACTGATGGAAGCTGTAGACAACAGCGTTCCGGATCCTGTGCGCGACAAGGACAAGCCGTTCCTCATGCCTGTCGAGGACGTCTTCACGATCACCGGTCGTGGAACCGTTGTCACCGGCCGTGCAGAGCGCGGCACTCTCGCCATCAACTCCGAGGTCGAGATCGTCGGCATCCGCCCGATCCAGAAAACCACGGTCACCGGTATCGAGATGTTCCACAAGCAGCTGGACGAAGCATGGGCAGGCGAGAACTGTGGTCTGCTTCTCCGCGGCATTAAGCGCGAAGACGTAGAGCGTGGCCAGGTCATTGTGAAGCCGGGTTCGATCACCCCTCACACCGACTTCGAGGCAAACGTCTACATCCTGGCCAAGGATGAGGGTGGGCGTCACAACCCGTTCTACTCCAACTACCGTCCGCAGTTCTACTTCCGTACGACGGACGTGACCGGTGTAATCACCCTCCCCGAAGGCACTGAAATGGTCATGCCTGGCGACAACACTGAGATGACCGTTGAGCTCATCCAGCCGATCGCAATGGAAGAGGGCCTTGGCTTCGCTATCCGCGAAGGCGGCCGCACCGTCGGATCAGGTCGCGTTACCAAGATCATCAAGTAGTAGCTTCACCAGTACTGCTGGATAGAAAGCCCCGCTGCGGTCATCGCAGCGGGGCTTTCGCGTTCTTCGCGGCGGCGGTTCATAGAGTGGTCCCATGCAGATCTATTCGAACTACCCGGTTCAGCGCACGCGCCAGATCCTTGCCGATGTGCTGGCGGTTACTATCGTCCTCTTGGCTGTTCTATTAGCCCGGGCGGCGGCAGCGGCTGTGACCGCGTTCGCGGAGTTTGGACGCGGCATGGAGGAAGCCGGTGCGGGCTTTCGGAATACGATGGACGATGCGGCAGTGCGGATCGGGGGAGTGCCGATCATCGGGGACCAGGCCAGCGCCCCGTTCCGGGAAGCGGCTGACGCCGGGGCATTCCTGGTAAGCGCCGGTCAGGATCAGCAGGACGCGGTAGCGCTGGCCGCGTCAGCGGTGGGTTGGATGGTTGCGCTGGTCCCGCTGGCGGTGCTTGCACGCATTTGGTTGGTCAGGCGTGCCAAGTTCATCCGTCAGAGTTCCCGTGTCCGTTCCCTCATGAATTCACCGGCCGGGCGCGAGATCCTCGCGTTCCGCGCACTGAATAACGCACGGCCGGCGGAGCTACTCGGTCTGTCAGACGACCCGGTCGGAAACTGGCGGAGGGGAGACCCCGCAACGGTCTCCGCGCTGTCACAACTGGCGGCCCAACGGGCCGGAGTGAAGGCCGGGTAGGGTTTGCGCGGCGTGTCGGGGAGTCGCCACGATGCCTGATTCGCAATGTGTTGCATAATCTGGCACACTGGGTGAGTTGTTCAAGCGCCTGTGCGCGCGGTTTGAGACTTAGTCCCGGTCAGGATAATGCCTGACGCAGGGTCGTGTACGCCGCGGAAGCTGGCCCAAATATAACCCACCCCAATCGTGAATGCCGGGATCGCTGCGTACTTTCTTGCAGAGAATGCGCGACACGCCCGAGCGCGGGGGTCGGAGCCTCGACAGGGTGAGGAACCCGGAATAGTCCGGATTCAGTCTGTTGGAGGAGCGCCAAGCAACGGGCGCATACGTACGTACGCACTTGAGAGCGTCACCGATTCGGTGGCGTTCTTTATGAAGAGAGAGAGTCGAGACGCCATGGCGGGACAAAAAATCCGCATCCGGCTGAAGTCGTATGACCACGAGGTCATTGACGTTTCAGCTCGGAAGATCGTTGAGACGGTGACGCGCGCAGGCGCGACGGTGGTTGGCCCCGTGCCGCTGCCGACGGAGAAGAACGTTTACTGCGTTATCCGGTCGCCGCACAAGTACAAAGACAGCCGCGAGCACTTTGAAATGCGCACGCATAAGCGTCTGATCGACATCATTGACCCCACGCCCAAGGCCGTCGATTCGCTCATGCGCCTCGACCTGCCTGCGGACGTGAACATCGAAATCAAGCTGTAGGGGAGGGGAGATAACTATGTCTACTTCGCTTACACGCCAGGTCAAGGGTCTCCTTGCCATCAAGCTCGGCATGACCCAGGTCTGGGACGAGAACAACCGCCTCGTGCCTGTTACCGTCCTGCAGGCCGACTCCAACGTCATCACCCAGTTGCGTTCGGCTGATGTCGATGGTTACAGCGCCGTTCAGATCGGCTTCGGGCAGATTGATCCGCGCAAGGTTACCAAGCCGCTCGCCGGTCACTTCGAGAAGGCCGGCGTTACGCCGCGCCGTCACGTCGTCGAACTGCGTACCTCTGATGCAGACGCTTACTCACTTGGCCAGGAACTCTCAGTCGAGCTGTTCGAAGCCGGCCAGCCGGTCGACGTCGTGGGCAAGACCAAGGGTAAGGGTTTCGCGGGTGTCATGAAGCGCCACGGCTTCCACGGTGTCGGGGCCTCTCACGGTGCCCACAAGAACCACCGTAAGCCGGGTTCGATCGGTGGAGCATCCACCCCTAGCCGCGTCTTCCGTGGAATGAAAATGGCCGGCCGCATGGGTGCCGTTCGCCAGACCACGCTGAACCTCACCGTTCATGCCGTGGACGTCGAGAAGTCGCTGCTGCTGATCAAGGGCGCTGTACCCGGCGCCCGCGGACAGGTCGTACTCGTACGCACCGCCGTGAAGGGAGCATAGCTAAATGGCTACCAAGACCGCTGCGAAGAATACTTCGAGCACCGTGAATGTTGATCTCCCCGCTGAGATCTTCGACGTTCAGACCAACGTGCCGCTGCTGCACCAGGTCGTAGTTGCTCAGCTCGCCGCTGCCCGTCAGGGTACGCACAAGACCAAGACCCGCGCCGAGGTCAGCGGAGCCGGCCGCAAGCCGTTCAAGCAGAAGGGCACTGGCCGCGCACGCCAGGGCTCGATCCGCGCCCCGCACATGACCGGTGGTGGCGTTGTTCACGGACCCACGCCGCGTGACTACAGCCAGCGCACCCCGAAGAAGATGAAGGCCGCCGCACTGCGGGGCGCACTGTCTGATCGGGCACGCAACGGCCGTATCCACGTGATCGACTCGCTTGTTTCCGGTGACAAGCCGTCCACCAAGGGTGCACTGTCGACGCTCCGGGGCATCTCGGAGCGCGCAAGCCTGCTGGTCGTCATCGAGCGTTCCAATGATGTTGCCGCGCTCTCGGTGCGCAACCTCGCCGAGGTTCACACGATTTACGTGGACCAGCTCAACACCTACGACGTGCTCGTGTCTGACGACGTGATCTTCACGAAGGCTGCCTACGAGGCTTTCGTTGGATCGCAGGCTGGCGCCGCGTCTGACACCACAACTGAGGAGGACGCCAAGTGAGTGGCTCCATCGCAAAGGATCCTCGCGACGTCGTCATCGCACCCGTCGTGTCGGAGAAGAGCTACGGACTGATCGACGAAGGCAAATACACCTTCCTGGTCGACCCGCGCTCCAACAAGACAGAGATCAAGCTGGCCGTGGAGAAGATTTTCTCCGTCAAGGTTGACTCGATCAATACCATCAACCGTGCAGGGAAGCGCAAGCGCACCCGCTTTGGATGGGGACAGCGCAAGGACACCAAGCGCGCAATCGTCACCCTCAAAGAAGGCACGATCGACATCTTCGGCGGTCCGCTCGGCTAGAGCGGAGACCACTTTAACGAGGAACTGAAAAATGGCAATCCGTAAATACAAGCCGACAACCCCGGGCCGTCGCGGCTCGAGCGTTGCCGACTTTGCAGAAATCACACGGTCGACGCCGGAGAAATCCCTGGTGCGTCCGCTCCCCAAAAAGGGCGGCCGTAACAACACCGGCAAGATCACTACCCGTCATAAGGGTGGTGGACACAAGCGTCAGTACCGTCTTATCGACTTCCGTCGCCATGACAAGGACGGCGTCAACGCCCGCGTCGCAGAGATCGAATACGATCCCAACCGCACCGCGCGCATTGCACTCCTGCACTACGTGGATGGCACGAAGCGCTACATCATCGCGCCGAACAAGCTCAAGCAGGGCGACTTCGTTGAGGCCGGCCCCGCTGCCGACATCAAGCCCGGCAATAACCTGCCGATGCGCAACATCCCCGTTGGTACGGTCATCCACGCTGTGGAACTGCGGCCCGGTGGCGGTGCGAAGATGGCACGCTCCGCTGGTGCTTCGGTCCAGCTGGTCGCCAAGGAGGGCCGCTTCGCGCAGCTTCGCCTGCCGTCCGGTGAAATCCGCAACGTAGATGTGCGCTGCCGCGCCACCATCGGCGAAGTCGGCAATGCCGAGCAGTCGAACATCAACTGGGGCAAGGCAGGCCGCATGCGCTGGAAGGGCGTTCGCCCGACCGTCCGCGGTGTTGCGATGAACCCTGTTGATCACCCGCACGGTGGTGGTGAAGGCAAGACCTCCGGTGGTCGTCACCCGGTCAACCCGAACGGTAAGGCCGAGGGCCGCACCCGCCGCCCCAACAAAGAAAGCGACTCGCTCATTGTGCGTCGCCGTCGTTCCGGCAAGAACAAGCGATAGGAGCCTGGAAACATGCCACGCAGCCTGAAGAAAGGCCCCTTCGTCGATCAGCACTTGTTCGTGAAGGTGGACCGAGAGAATGAGAAGGGCACCAAGAACGTCATCAAGACCTGGTCCCGCCGTTCGATGATCATCCCCGACATGCTCGGCCACACGATCGCCGTGCACGACGGGCGCAAGCACATTCCGGTGTTTGTCACCGAGTCGATGGTCGGGCACAAGCTCGGCGAATTCGCTCCCACGCGGACATTCCGCGGCCATGTGAAGGACGACCGCAAGGGCAAGCGCCGCTAAGGCGCCTGTTCCTACGGCTAAGACGAGAGAAGGAAAGCAATGGAAGCCAAGGCTATTGCGCGTCATCTGCGCGTAACGCCTATGAAGGCCCGGCGCGTCGTCAACCTTGTTCGTGGTAAGCAAGCGAATGAGGCTCTGGCAATCCTGAAGTTTGCCCCCCAGGCAGCTTCGGAGCCGGTATTCAAGGTAGTTCAGTCGGCAGTTGCCAACGCACGCGTCCTCGCGGACCGTGACGGCGTTGCATTCGACGAAGGCGACCTCATCATCAGCGAAGCATACGTCGATGAAGGCCCCACGATGAAGCGGTTCCAGCCGCGAGCCCAGGGCCGCGCGTTCCGCATCAACAAGCGGACCAGCCACGTCACAGTTGTTGTCGCTACCCCTGAGAAAGTGGAGGACCGCTAAGTGGGACAGAAAGTAAACCCGCACGGGTTCCGACTCGGCATCACCACTGACCACAGGTCACACTGGTTTGCTGACAGCAACAAGCCTGGCCAGCGCTACAAGGACTTCGTTCGCGAGGACATCAAGATCCGCCAGCTGATGTCCACGGGCATGGACCGCGCCGGCATCGCCAAGGTTGAGATCGAGCGCACCCGTGACCGCGTTCGTGTGGATATTCACACGGCCCGTCCCGGTATCGTCATCGGTCGCCGCGGCGCCGAGGCAGACCGCATCCGCGGCGAGCTCGAGAAGTTGACCGGCAAGCAGGTGCAGCTGAACATCCTCGAGGTGAAGAACCCCGAGGTCGAGGCGCAGCTGGTAGCGCAGGGCATCGCTGAGCAGCTTTCTTCCCGCGTGGCATTCCGCCGCGCAATGAAGAAGGCCATGCAGTCGGCGCAGCGCGCAGGTGCCAAGGGCATCCGTGTACAGTGCTCCGGTCGCCTCGGCGGCGCGGAAATGAGCCGTTCGGAGTTCTACCGCGAAGGCCGTGTGCCCCTGCACACCCTGCGCGCGAACATCGACTACGGCTTCTTCGAGGCCAAGACCACCTTCGGCCGTATCGGCGTGAAGGTCTGGATCTACAAGGGCGATGTCACAGCCAAGGAACTCGCTGCCCAGGCAGCTGCTGCGCCGTCGCGTGGACGTGGCGGAGACCGCCCCGGCCGCGGCCCGGCCGGCGCCGACCGTGGTGACCGCCGTCGTCGTAGTGCCGATCGCGGCAACTCCGGCCAGGGTGAGGCTAACGCCGCTCCCGCCGAGTCCGCACCGGCTGAGTCCGCTGCTGCAGCGGAAGGAGGACAGGCTTAAATGCTTATCCCACGTCGAGTAAAGTTCCGTAAGCAGCACCACCCGGGTCGCTCGGGCGCTGCTACCGGCGGCACGCAGGTCAGTTTCGGTGAGTGGGGTATCCAGGCTCTGAGCCCGGCATACGTCACGAACCGCCAGATTGAATCAGCGCGTATCGCAATGACCCGCCACATCAAGCGTGGCGGCAAGGTCTGGATCAACATCTACCCGGACCGTCCGTTGACCAAGAAGCCTGCCGAAACCCGCATGGGCTCCGGTAAGGGTTCCCCTGAGTGGTGGGTGGCCAACGTCAAGCCCGGCCGTGTTCTATTCGAACTTTCCGGTGTCAATGAAGAGGTAGCTCGCGAGGCCCTGCGCCTGGCGATCCACAAGCTGCCGTTGAAGGCACGTATCGTGCGTCGTGAGGGTGGTGAATAGTCATGGCACTCGGTTCAAAGGAACTGGCAACCGACCAGCTGGATGGGTTCGATAGGGACCGTCTGGTGGAGGAACTTGCCAAGGCGAAGGAAGAGCTGTTCAACCTGCGCTTCCAGTCCGCCACCGGTCAGCTTGAGAATCACGGACGCCTGCGCGCTGTAAAGCGGGACATCGCCCGTATTTACACCGTGCTGCGTGAGCGCGAACTGGGAATTCGGCCTGACGTCGTTGTTCCGGTAGAAGAAGCAAAGACCGAAAAGGCCGGCAAGAAATCCAAGAAGGCCTCCACGAAGGACGAAAAGTCCGTGGAAACACAGGCTTCTGAGGAGGATGCCAAATGAGTGAAGAGAAGACTGAAACAACAGCACCGCAGGCCGCATCCCGCGGTTACCGCAAGACCCGGCGCGGCTACGTCGTCTCCGACAAGATGGAGAAGACCATTGTTGTCGAGGTTGAGGACCGCGTGAAGCACGCACTGTACGGCAAGGTCATCCGCCGTACCTCGAAGGTCAAGGCACACGATGAGCAGAACACTGCCGGTATCGGTGACATGGTTCTGATCAGCGAAACCCGTCCGCTGTCTGCCACCAAGCGGTGGCGTCTGGTGGAGATTCTCGAGAAGGCCAAGTAAGGCTCGATCAGTTCAGCATGGAGGCCCCCCGTTTCTTTGGAAGCGGGGGGCCTCTGCGTATTCGCCGAGCGCCGCCCGTCGTGTGCTGGTGGGGTAGGGCCGGTGAAACGTGTTAGGATATTGAGTTTGTATGGCGCCTTCTGTGCTCAGTTCCTGTGCACGGTATTACGCGCCGTCATGAAACCTCGTAAACAATCGTGCTCCGGCATAGTACTTCCCTGCGCTCCGCGTCCTGGGAAGTAAATGCTTTGGGCACGGGCGTTTAGGCCTTTACTGGCAAAATCCAGGCAGGCCCAGAGACACCCCGATCAACCGTTCCGCAAGGCTCATTCCGTACGCAGTACTTCGGGCTGAGAACCAGCGCGACGCAAGGAGTAGATAGTGATTCAGCAGGAGTCGCGACTGAAGGTCGCCGACAACACTGGTGCTAAGGAAATCCTTACCATTCGTGTTCTCGGCGGATCCGGCCGTCGCTACGCAGGTATTGGCGACGTCATCGTCGCCACCGTAAAGGACGCAATCCCTGGCGGGAACGTCAAGAAGGGCGATGTGGTCAAGGCCGTCATCGTCCGCACCAAGAAGGAACGCCGCCGCGCGGATGGTTCCTACATCAAGTTCGACGAGAACGCTGCCGTTATCCTCAAGGGCGACGGCGACCCTCGCGGAACCCGTATCTTCGGCCCAGTCGGTCGCGAACTTCGCGACAAGCGCTTCATGAAGATCATCTCACTGGCCCCGGAGGTGCTGTAGTCATGGCTCAGACCCGATCGAAGTTGAAGATCAAGAAGGGCGACCTGGTTCAGGTCATCACTGGCGCCAAGCAGGACCGCGGCGGAGACCGCGGCAAGCAGGGCAAGGTTCTCAAGGTGTTCCCCGAGAGCAACCGCGTGCTGGTTGAGGGCATCAATCGGATCACGAAGCACACCAAGGTCGGACAGTCGCAGCGCGGCACCAAGACCGGTGGCATCGAGACTATTGAAGCTTCCATTCACATCAGCAACGTTGCAGTCGTAGACCCGGAGACCAAGAAGCCCACCCGCGTCGGTTACCGCACCGAAACCGTGGAGCGGGACGGCCGTGAGCGCACGGTCCGTATCCGCGTCGCCAAGGCATCAGGGAAGGATCTCTAATGACTACTGAAGCCGTAGAAACCAAGATCGCCCCGCGCCTGAAGACCCGCTACGCATCCGAGATCAAGTCGGCGCTGCTGGAAGAGTTCAGCTACAGCAACGTCAACCAGGTTCCCCGGCTCGTCAAGGTCGTCGTGAACATGGGCGTCGGAGATGCTGCAAAGGACTCCAAGCTCATCGACGGTGCGGTCCGCGACCTCACCCAGATCACCGGTCAGAAGCCGCAGGTCACCAAAGCCCGCAAATCGATCGCACAGTTCAAGCTTCGCGAGGGCATGCCGATCGGCGCCCACGCGACACTGCGCGGCGACCGCATGTGGGAATTCGTTGATCGACTGGTCTCCCTGGCGCTGCCCCGTATCCGCGACTTCCGCGGACTCAACGGCCGCCAGTTCGACGGCAACGGCAACTACACCTTTGGCCTCACGGAGCAGTCCATGTTCCACGAGATCGACCAGGACAAGATTGACCGTGTCCGCGGTATGGACATCACTGTTGTCACCACCGCCAAGACCGACGACGAAGGCCGCGCCCTGCTCAAGGCGCTCGGTTTCCCATTCAAATCCGAAGACTAATTCAACTACGTTCCAGGTCCGTTCCCGCGGTCGGTCAACTCACGTTGCACGCCGCCGGAAACCGGAAACCGTTACGAGGAAGGGCTAGAGCCCAATGACAATGACAGATCCAGTTGCAGACATGCTCACGCGTCTCCGCAACGCCAACTCGGCATACCACGACACCGTGTCCATGCCATACAGCAAGCTGAAGGCACGTGTTGCAGACATCCTGAAGGCCGAAGGCTACATCGCCGGCTGGAAGGAAGAGGAAGCTGAAGTGGGCAAGAAGCTCACCATCGACCTCAAGTTCGGACCAGACCGTCAGCGTTCGATTGCGGGCATCCGGCGCATTTCAAAGCCTGGCCTGCGTGTATACGCAAAGTCCACCAACCTGCCGCACGTACTGGGCGGGCTGGGCATTGCCATCCTGTCCACGTCTTCCGGTCTTCTCACCGACCGTCAGGCAGCCAAGAAGGGTGTAGGTGGGGAAGTCCTCGCCTACGTCTGGTAGCGGGAAAGGGAAAGAGAAACATGTCACGTATTGGACGTCTCCCCATCACCGTGCCTGCGGGCGTTGAGGTAAAGCTTGACGGCAGCCTCGTCTCAGTCAAGGGATCCAAGGGCGAACTGAGCCACACTGTGGCCAGCCCCATCCAGGTATCGCTCGACGAGAGCACGATCACCGTCTCCCGCCCGAACGACGAGCGCGAATCGCGGTCGCTGCACGGCCTGACCCGCACCCTGATCTCCAACATGATCACGGGTGTGACTGAGGGCTACAAGAAGAACCTCGAAATTGTCGGCACCGGTTACCGTGTGCAGGCGAAGGGTTCAGACCTGGAGTTCGCACTGGGCTACAGCCACCCTGTGGCTGTCAAGGCACCCGAGGGCATCACGCTCACCGTGGAAGGCCCCACCAAGCTCTCCGTCTCCGGCATCAACAAGCAGCAGGTCGGCGAAGTTGCTGCTAATATCCGCAAGCTGCGGCGCCCGGATCCCTATAAGGGCAAGGGCATCCGTTACGCTGGCGAGGTTATCCGCCGCAAGGTCGGAAAGGCTGGTAAGTAACCATGGCACTGAGCATCAACAAGAAGCGCAGCTCAAAGAGCAAGTCCGCACAGCGTGGACGCCGGCACCTTCGGGTCCGCAAGCGCATCACCGGCACCGCTGTTCGTCCGCGTCTGGTCGTCAACCGCTCCGCACGGCACGTATTCGTGCAGGTCGTGGACGACACCAAGGGCGTCACCGTTGCATCGGCATCTACCCTCGAAGCGGACCTTCGGGTGTTCGAAGGGGACAAGACCGCCAAGGCCAAGCGCGTTGGTGAACTCGTCGCTGAGCGGGCAAAGGCAGCCGGCATCGAGGCAGTCGTCTTCGACCGTGGTGGCAACAAGTACCACGGCCGGATTGCCGCAATCGCAGACGGCGCACGCGAAGGCGGGCTGGCACTGTGACCGAGCAAAACAACGCAAAGGAAGCTTCATTGAATACAGCAAAGGCTGATCAGCCTGCGACTGTTGCTCCCGCAGCCGAGTCCACTGAGACTGCGTCCAACACCGATGACCGCCGCGGCGGCCGTCGGGGTGAGCGCGGTGGCCGTGACGGCGGCCGCGGAGGTCGTGACGGTGGCCGTGGAGGTCGCGATGGCGGGCGGGGCGACGACAAGGACAAGTTCGTAGAACGCGTCGTGTCGATCAACCGTGTTGCCAAGGTCGTCAAGGGCGGTCGACGCTTCAGCTTCACCGCGCTGGTTGTCGTCGGTGACGGCAACGGCATGGTCGGCGTCGGCTACGGGAAGGCCAAGGAAGTACCTTCGGCTATTTCCAAGGCAGTTGAGGAAGCCAAGAAGTCCTTCTTCAAGGTCCCGCGCATCGGCGGCACCGTGCCCCACCTGGTACAGGGTGAGGCCGCTGCCGGCGTCGTGCTCCTTCGCCCCGCGTCCCCCGGTACCGGTGTTATTGCCGGCGGCCCGGTGCGCGCGGTGCTTGAATGCGTGGGTATCCACGACGTCCTGTCGAAGTCGCTGGGATCCTCCAACGCCATCAACATTGTTCACGCAACCGTTGACGCGCTGAAGCGGCTCGAAGAGCCCCAGGCTGTGGCTGCACGCCGCGGACTCCCGCTGGACGAGGTTGCCTCCACATCGATGCTGCGCGCTATGCAGGATCAGAAGGCAGGTGCGTAATGGCAACTCCGAAGCGTCTGGTTGCCAGCTCCGCAAAGCTGGAAATCACACAGATCAAGTCCGTCATCGGCGGTAAGCAGAACCAGCGGGACACCCTTCGCTCACTCGGCCTGAAGCGGATTGGACACACCGTTGTCCGAGATGCTGATGCCGTGACGGTCGGCATGGTCAACACGGTTCCGCACCTCGTGAAGGTTGAGGAGGCCAAATAATGGCAGAGAAGAAGACGGTGGAGGAATCCACCGAGAAGAAGCCGGCGCGCAAGAAGCCGGCCGCCAAGGTGGCTGCCACGCAGGAGAGCACCGAAAGTGCACCCCGCGTGCACTCGCTGAAGGTTCACCACCTTCGCCCCGCCCCGGGAGCAAAGACTGCCAGGACCCGAGTGGGTCGTGGTGAAGGCTCGAAGGGTAAGACCGCGGGTCGCGGTACCAAGGGCACCAAGGCCCGGTACCAGGTCAAGGCCGGCTTTGCCGGCGGCCAGCTTCCGCTGCACATGCGCCTGCCGAAGCTGCGCGGCTTCAAGAACCCGTTCCGCGTTGAGTACCAGGTAGTCAACCTGGAGCGTCTGAACGAGCTCTACCCTGAAGGCGGAGAGGTGTCCGTGGACAGCCTGATCGCCAAGGGTGCAGTTCGCAAGAACCAGCTCGTGAAGGTTCTCGGAACCGGCGACCTTTCGGTCAAGGTGGACGTCAAGGTGCATGCCGTATCGTCCAGCGCTGCCGAGAAGATCACCGCCGCCGGCGGCACGGTCTCCGCGCTCTAGTTTTCAGCCGTAGCTTCTCCGCCGCAGCCAGCGACTGGGCAGCGGTCGGGGAAGCCGACTGTGATCTAGCTCATGAAGCAACTAGACTCTTGGTGGGCCGGGATCTCCGGTCCACCAAGAGTTTGTTTCGTTTAACCGGCCTTTGCGGCCCCAGGTTCTTTTGTGCCTGGTTCCAACCGTTAGACTCGGTTGGTGTGAATTGCCCGTGAAGGGCCACTATGACTCAATCAGGAGGACGCTTGCTTAGCGCTATTGGCCGGGCTTTCCGGACGCCAGACTTGCGGCGCAAGCTGTTGTTCACGCTGGGGATCATCACCATCTTCCGCCTGGGGGCCTTTATCCCAGCACCTGGTGTCGATTACGGCAACGTTCAACAGTGCTTGTCGCTCGGCAATACTGAGGGCGGCCTCTACCAGTTCGTCAACCTCTTCAGCGGCGGCGCCCTGCTGCAGGTTTCAGTTTTTGCCCTCGGGATCATGCCGTATATTACGGCCAGCATTATCACGCAGCTGCTGCGCGTGGTTATTCCCCGCTTCCAGGAACTTCATCAGGAGGGCGCGCAGGGCCAGGCAAAGCTGACTCAGTACACCCGGTACCTTACGATCGCCCTCGGTCTTCTGAACGCTACGACGCTGGTGTCGCTTGCGCGTTCGGGAGCGCTGCTTGGAAATTGCCCCGTGCCGATCATTCCGGATGACAGCCTCATCACCATCATCCTGTTGATCATCACGCTGACCGCCGGTACCGGCCTCATCATGTGGATGGGCGAGCTCATCACCGAGAGGGGCGTCGGTAACGGCATGTCCCTGCTCATTTTCACGGCTATCGCGGCAGGCTTCCCGACGTCCCTCGGCGAGATCCTCCGCACCCAGGGCTGGAACGTGTTCCTCGGAGTGCTGGCTATCGGCATCCTTGTGGTCATGCTTGTGATCTTCGTGGAGCAGTCGCAGCGGCGTATCCCGGTCCAGTATGCAAAGCGCATGGTTGGCCGCAGGACACTGGGCGGCAGCAGCACCTACATTCCGATCAAGGTGAACATGGCCGGTGTCATCCCGGTGATCTTCGCGTCGTCGATGCTTTACTTGCCGTCGCTCATCGCCCAGTTCAATACACCGACGGACGGCGAGACCCCGCCACCGGAGTGGGTCAACTGGATCACCACGTACCTGACAACCGGCGACCACCCGCTGTATATGGCGCTCTACTTCGGCATGATCGTATTCTTCACGTACTTCTACGTGGCGATCACATTCAATCCGGAGGAAGTCTCCGAGAACATGAAGAAGTACGGGGGGTTTATCCCGGGCATCCGCGCGGGCCGGCCAACCGCCGAGTATCTGCAGTATGTGCTCTCCCGCATCACGTTGCCGGGCGCGCTCTATCTTGGTTTTGTGGCGCTCATTCCGCTGATCGCTCTGGTCGCCATCAACGCGAACCAGAACTTCCCGTTCGGCGGTACCTCCATCCTCATCATGGTGGGCGTAGGCCTTGAGACGGTGAAGCAGATCGATGCGCAGCTTCAGCAGCGCCATTACGAAGGGCTATTGCGATGACACGGATGCTCATTATCGGACCACCGGGCTCGGGCAAGGGCACACAGGCTTCCCGTATCTCGGAACGCCTCGGCGTGGTCGCCATCTCCACGGGCGACATCTTCCGCGAGAACGTCAAGAACGAAACACCCTTGGGCGTCGAGGCCAAGAAGTACATGGACGCCGGCGATTTCGTTCCGGACAGCGTTACCAACAGCATGGTCCGGGCGCGCCTCACCGAAGACGACGTCCAGGACGGCTTCCTGCTGGACGGCTACCCCCGCACGGCTGCCCAGGTAACCGAGCTGGATGACATCCTGCAGCAGAATGACCTGACTCTCGACGTCGTGCTGCAGCTCACGGCGGATGACGAAGAACTGGTTCGCCGCCTCCTTGGCCGTGCGCGCCTGGACGGACGTACGGATGACAACGAGGTTGTCATCCGGCACCGGCTGGACCTCTACCACGAGCAGACCGAGGTGGTCGTCTCCCAGTACGAGGCACGCGGCATCGTGACGCGTGTGGACGGTATCGGCGCTATCGATGAAGTGACCGAGCGCGTCATGTCCGCGCTGAAGGTGACGCAGTAGCCGGTGTTCCGTCAGCAGCGGGTTGAGTACAAGACCACCGAACAGATTCGGACCATGCGGGAAGCAGGTCTGATTCTTTCCAGTGCCCTGGACCAGGCAGTTGCAGCGGCACGGGTCGGTGTGTCTACCCGCGAGTTGGACACTGTGTTCGCCGGCGTGCTCGCGGATGCCGGCGCAACCTCGAACTTCCTCGGCTATCACGGGTTCCCAAACAGTATTTGCACTTCCGTCAATCACGAGGTTGTGCACGGGATTCCAGGAGACTATGTGCTCCAGGACGGTGACATCATCTCGATCGACGGCGGCGCCGTGGTCCGTGGCTGGCACTCGGACTCAGCCCGCACCGTCAGTGTGGGTACGCCGCGTCCGGAAGACCAGCGGCTGTCGACTGTGACTGAGGATGCTATGTGGCGTGGAATTGCCGCATTGGCCACCGGTAAGTACGTCGGCGATATAGGGTGCGCCATCGATGACTACGTCTCTGCTGTGAAGGGCCCGCCACTTGGGATCCTGCAGGACTACGTGGGCCACGGCATCGGTACCCAGATGCACCAGTCGCCGGATGTCCTGAACTACCGCACCAGTCACCGCGGCCCCAGGATCAGGTCCGGGCTTTGTCTCGCAATCGAGCCGATGCTTGTTCAAGGTGGCGTGGAAACCGCGGTCCTGGACGATGGCTGGACAGTTGTCACCGTAGACGGCAAGCGTGCTTCCCAATGGGAGCACACGGTCGCCGTGCACGACGGCGGTATCTGGGTTCTGAGCGCAGCAGACGGCGGCGCTGCGCGCCTGGCTGAACTGGGTGTCCACGTCGCGCCTCTCGACTGATCGTTTGGGTACCCCAGCGGGTCTGGCTTATCCAACCGGCGGGGCCGGACCGCGAGCGGTCGAGGACCGGACGATTTAACTTTGCGCGTCAGGTAGCGTAAAGTTCTTTGTTGGTTGTCTCTGCTTCTGCGCCCTTTTGCGTGCCATCCCTTCGGACGGATCGTTTCAGTTGAATCTGTTGCGTTCACCGAAGCGTCGCGAGTCAGGTGTCCGCGGATCCAGCAATCAAAACCCCAAAGCCGTCCACTGCGCGAGCTGTGGACACCGAAGTTAGCGGAGGATATGGCCAAGAAAGACGGTGTCATTGAGATTGAAGGCACTGTGAACGAGGCTCTGCCCAACGCGATGTTCCGCGTTGAGCTGGCCAACGGACACATTGTCCTCGCCCACATCTCGGGAAAGATGCGTCAGCACTACATTCGAATCCTCCCCGAGGACCGGGTGGTAGTGGAGCTTAGCCCTTACGACCTCACCAGGGGTCGTATCGTCTACCGCTACAAGTAGACGTTTGTTTCAGGTCTTAGTGTCAAGCCGGCACTAAGACAAAGCACAAACTGCAAGAACGCAAAGGAAAACCATGAAGGTCCAGCCGAGCGTGAAGCGGATTTGCGACAAGTGCCAGGTGGTTCGCCGCAAGGGCAATGTACTCGTAATCTGCGAAAACCCGCGCCACAAGCAGCGCCAGGGCTGAATCCTCCTTTGAGGGTCACCCACGCGTAGCAACACTTAGATAAAGCAAGGCAAGGTTCAACCTTGGACACGGTCCAGTTGAACCCACACCCCCGGTACGGAGGCCGGGGACCGGAGCTTTCCGGAACGCCCTGCATCAGACCTCCGGTAATCCAAAGGAGAACCGCCACTATGGCACGTCTCGCAGGCGTAGACATTCCCCGCGAAAAGCGGGTAGTCATCGCGCTTACCTACATCTACGGCGTGGGCAAGACCCGTGCAGATCAGACGCTTGCTGAAACGGGTATCAACCCGGACACGCGCGTCAAGGATCTCAGCGACGCTGAGCTTGTTCAGCTCCGCGACTACATCGAAGGCAACTACAAGGTCGAGGGTGATCTCCGCCGTGAAGTGGCCGCAGATATTCGCCGCAAGGTGGAGATCGGCAGCTACGAAGGCATCCGGCACCGCCGCGGCCTTCCCGTGCGTGGACAGCGCACCAAGACCAACGCGCGCACCCGCAAGGGCCCCAAGCGCACCGTCGCAGGCAAGAAGAAGGCCGGCCGCTGATCCCTAACCGCCCCCTAACTTAGCTCGCAGAGCTCGCTAAGCCAGGGAACCCGGCGGTCATGAGCCCACAGCGGCAGTCTTAGCCCCCTCAACTAAACCTTCGTAGGAGAAGTAATGCCCCCCAAGACTCGTGGAGCGGTTCGTAAGCCGCGTCGCAAGGACAAGAAGAATATCGCCTTCGGACAGGCGCATATCAAGAGCACCTTCAACAACACCATCGTCTCCATCACGGACCCCAGCGGAGCAGTAATCTCCTGGGCTTCCGCTGGAGAGGTCGGATTCAAGGGCTCACGCAAGTCAACCCCGTACGCCGCACAGACTGCTGCCGAAGCCGCTGCGAAGCGGGCGCAGGAGCATGGCGTGCGCAAGGTCGACGTATTTGTGAAGGGCCCGGGATCCGGACGCGAGACTGCGATCCGTTCACTCCAGGCTGCAGGCCTCGAGGTCGGCTCCATTCAGGACGTCACTCCGAGCGCCCACAACGGCTGCCGCCCCCCGAAGCGTCGCCGCGTCTAATAGGCTTCGCGGCTCCAGGCTGTTCACCCCTCACAGGGCGGGCAGCCTGGAGCCGACTGTCGTTAGCTACTGAGCGCAGCTCGCTAGCTGTCCCTTTCCACCATTTGTGTTGCGTCATATAGCGGATGCTCCCTGAAAGGAAATGTAAGTGCTCATTGCACAGCGCCCCACCCTGACTGAAGAAGTAGTCGCTGACAACCGCTCGCGGTTCGTCATCGAACCGCTGGAGCCCGGTTTCGGCTACACCCTCGGCAACTCGCTGCGTCGCACGCTGCTGTCATCCATCCCCGGCGCTGCTGTTACCAGCATCCGGATTGACGGCGTCCTGCATGAATTCACCACTGTTCCTGGTGTGAAGGAAGATGTCACCGAGATCATCCTGAACATCAAGAACCTCGCTGTCTCCTCCGAGCATGACGAGCCCGTGGTTGCCTACCTGCGCAAGCAGGGACCCGGCGTCGTAACCGCAGCTGACATTGCGCCGCCTGCCGGTGTGGAGTTCCACAACCCGGACCTGCACATCGCCACACTGAACTCGAAGGGCAAGTTCGAGCTCGAACTCACCATCGAGCGCGGCCGCGGCTACGTTTCTGCCTCCCAGAACAAGTCCGGCGACTCCGAGATCGGGCGCATCCCGGTTGACTCGATCTACTCGCCGGTCCTTAAAGTCACGTTCCGCGTGGAAGCCACTCGTGTTGAGCAGCGCACCGACTTCGACCGCCTGATTGTCGACGTCGAGACCAAGGACGCAATCGCCCCCCGCGACGCCGTTGCTTCGGCAGGCACCACGCTGGTTGAGCTCTTCGGCCTGGCCCGCGAGCTGAACACGGCTGCTGAAGGTATCGAGATCGGCCCGTCGCCGAGCGACGCCGCCCTTGCTGCCGACATGGCGCTTCCGATCGAGGATCTCGAACTCACCGTTCGTTCCTACAACTGCCTCAAGCGTGAGGGCATCCACACCGTGGGTGAACTCGTAGCCCGCTCAGAGGCAGACCTGATGGACATCCGTAACTTCGGTGCGAAGTCCATCGATGAGGTCAAGGCGAAGCTCGTTGAGCTGGGTCTGTCCCTGAAGGATTCCCCTCCAGGATTCGACCTTGCTGCCCGCGCAGCCGCGATCGAAGAGGACG
The DNA here is from genome assembly GCF_011927905.1 of Arthrobacter pigmenti. Lineage (NCBI taxonomy): Bacteria > Bacillati > Actinomycetota > Actinomycetes > Micrococcales > Micrococcaceae > Arthrobacter > Arthrobacter pigmenti. Next base: position 2,416,480 of record NZ_JAATJL010000001.1, on the reverse strand, counting down.
ACGCCGCCTACGGCGACGACGAACTCTAAACGTCAGAAAACCTGGTGCCGCGTTGGATGCGGCCTCGGGCACATTCATGAGGAGATAACACATCATGCCCACACCCACAAAGGGCCCACGCCTCGGTGGCGGTCCGGCGCACGAGCGCCTGATGCTCGCCAACCTGGCCGCCTCGCTGTTCGAGCACAAGCGCATCACCACCACGGTGACCAAGGCCAAGCGGCTTCGTCCGTACGCCGAGCGTCTGATCACCTTTGCCAAGCGCGGTGACCTGGCCTCGCGCCGTCGTGTTCTTGCTGTCATCAGCAACAAGGGCGTCGTCCACGAGCTGTTCACGGACATCGCCCCCGCTGTGGCAACCCGCAATGGCGGCTACACCCGCATCACCAAGATCGGCAACCGCAAGGGCGACAACGCGCCCATGGCCGTCATTGAGCTGGTGCTGGAAGCTGTTTCACCGAAGCAGGCTGTAGTCGGCGAAGCCGAGCGCGCTGCCGGTAACGCTGCCGCCCGCGACGCTGCCGCTGCTGCGCCGGTTGCTTCTGCGGAGTCCGCAGATTCGCCGGACTCAGCTGATTCTGCAGATTCGCCGGATTCACCGGACTCGGCTGACTCAGCGCCCTCGGCAGCATCCGCTGAAGAGGTTGCCGCTGAGGACACCACGGTGAACGCGGAGTCTGACAACGCCGAAGAGGTAGTTGTTGTCGAAGAGGGCTCCGTACCGGAAGCTGACGAGAAGAAGTAGTCGCCAGACCCTTCTTCAGTACCGCTCGAGCTACTGATCCAGATGAACGAACAGATACCCGCCATCCCAGCAGTGGATGGCGGGTATCTGCGTATCCGGGTCGATCTCGCGTACGACGGCGGGCCGTTCTCCGGGTGGGCAGTCCAGCCGGGACTGCCGACTGTCCAGGGCACAGTTCAGGCCGGGCTTGAGATGTTGTTCCGCCGGCCAGTTCGTGCCACAGTAGCGGGCCGCACCGACGCCGGAGTCCATGCCCGCGGGCAGGTAACGCATATAGACATCACCTACCCCGAATGGTCAGGGCTGAGCCGCGGGCGCTCCATTGACCCTGCTCTTGCGCTGAAGCGTCGTCTGCAGGCAACCATCAACCGCCACCTTCCGGAGAGCGCCGAAGCGCGCACGGTGTACGCGGGAAACCCGGCTTCCGCCGTCGTGGTACGGGATGTGAGCCTCGCACCGCCCGGCTTCGACGCGCGCTTCTCCGCGCTGTGGCGGCGTTACAGCTATCGAATCGCCGACCGCTCTGAGCTTCAGGACCCGCTGAACCGCGCGGTGGTGATGTGGCACTCCGAGCACCTCGATGAGCGGCTCCTGCATGAGGGTGCGACGGCGATGCTTGGCTTGCAGGATTTTCGCGCCTTCTGTAAGCCGCGGGCTGGGGCGACTACCATCCGTGAACTGCAGCGCTTCGAGTTCGAGCGGGATGCGGACGGCATCCTGGTTGCAACGGTGCAGGCTGATGCGTTCTGCCACAACATGGTCCGTGCGCTGATCGGTTCGGCGTTGCGGGTGGGCAGTGGGGAAGAATCGCCCGCCTGGTTAGGGGAGCGGCTGCATGCGCGCCGCAAGGATCCGAAGTCCGTGCTGGCTCCTGCCCATCCACTTGTCCTCGAAGAGGTGCGGTATCCGGACGATGCGGCCATGGCAGAGCGCGCGGAACTGACCCGGGCCAGGCGCGAGGGCGGTTAGGGCCGGCTACGGTTCGATGCCATCCAGTACGTTTCGGCACGAACCGCCAGCTTCGCCGATCAGTTTTCCTGCGATCGATGCAAGGGCAGCGTCACGGTGAACGTGGTTCCGGAGCCAGGAACACTTGTGCAGTGGATGGTCCCGCCGTGGCTGTCAACAATCGCCTTGGTGATAGACAGGCCCAGGCCGACGCCGGGGATGGAGGATTCCCGGGCTGCCACCGTGCGGAAGAACTTGCCGAATATCAGGGAAGTCTCACTGGGTGACATGCCGATCCCGGTGTCCTGAACCTCCAGGAGGGCCGCGTCACACTGTTGGCGGGCACGCACGGTCACTGTGCCGCCGTCGGGAGAGTACTTGATTGCATTGGAAATCAGGTTGTCGAGGACCTGGCGGATCCGCAGCGGATCGGACGTGGTCCAGAGGATCTCCGGGACGTCGGCCTTGAGAGTGACGCCGGTGTCGGAGGCCTGCGGCCAGGCGGATTCGATGCTGTGTTCCACGATTCCGGTCAGGTCCGTGGGGCGCAGGTGGACGCTGGCTGCGCCGGAGGCTGCAGCGAGGAGGTCGGAAACCAACGCATAAAGCCGCTCAGCGTTCCGGCGGGCTACTGAGAGCTGATCCGCGACGCCCGGTGGCAGGTCCTGCTCGTCATCCAGCACGAGGTCAAGGTGGCCGAGGATCGAGGTCAGCGGTGTCCACAATTCGTGTGAGACGTTGGAAACGAAGTCTTCCTTCGCGCTCAGCGTTTCGACCATATTGGTGACGTCGTTGGAGACAATCACCGATCCGGCGAACCGGCCGGCGGTGTCCTTCATGGCGGTTGCCGCGGTGGCGACTGCCCGCTGCGAGTCCTTTGGGCCCAGCCACACCAGGTAGTTGGAGAACGTTTCACCTGCAGCCGCGCGCTGGACCGGTTGGCGGTGCGGGCTGAGCGGTGTGGACTTGTCCGCGCCGTAGAGGTGGCCGCCGTCGTCGTCGCCTGTCTCGACCAGCAGGTCATAAGACCGCTGCTGCCGGTTGGTCAGCGTGCGCCGGCCCCCCGAATCAAGGGCCACCAGCCCGACATCGATCGTGTCGAGGATGGTTTCGAGGAGCCGCTCGCGTTCTGTGTTCACGTCGCGAAGGTGGTCCACTTCCGCTTCCGTGGCTTTGAGCTTGCGGCGGCTGTGGGCCGTGTTCAGGCTGGCGAACCGGATGGAAACGGAAATCGATACCATCATTGCGCCAAACAGGAACGCGGTGAACACCGGACGGTCCGATCCCAGCAACGCGGAAAGTCCGAGTATGAGGAACGGACCCGCGAAGCACGCAATAAGGCCGAGGAACGGCAACACTCCGGATGCCGAAATCCAGATGACCGGGAAGACGGCAAGGAGTGCTATCCCGGGTAGCTGTTCGTTCGCTCCGGCGTTGGTCAGGCCGATTGCCACGAAGTCCAGCAACGGGATGACGATGTAGGAGCCCTCGGGCAGCCTTTCCCAGGGCGCCAGGAAACTGACGGCAAGTAGCACGAGGTGCATCAGGACGCCCGCAATGAACGCAGGGTTGTTGGCCAACGTTGGCCAGGCGACAAGCGCGGCGATCCCGGCCGCAACAACAAGAGTGGCGAGCGGCAACTCGCACAATCCCACGCGGGCACGGAGGCTGAGCTTGGAGTAGGAGCGCTTGGCGGCGACAAACAGCACACGCTCACTCATGGCGCCAACTTCGCACGAGCGCGTAGACCGCTAAGGTAATGCCTCCGAGACCACGACATACCGTTCATTATGTCCCTCCGCGTCTATTGGTGCACCGGGGAAACCAATGTCGATCACAATGAAACTCTTTTGTGACCAGGAACGAATCCGTGTTGGTGTGGGTATGCTGTGGAAAGCACGCCGGGGTGGTCGCAGCTGATGGCCTCGGTGTTTCATCCTTTAGTGATGAGCTGCGGAACGCGCAGTTCGGTCGGGGCCAAGGAGGAAGAGTGCGAGACCCAGGTGTGGCAGTGGTGGTCGAGGACGATCTCGACGTGCGTAACCTTGTGAGCACTGTGCTCACGCAGTCCGGATTCGAGGTTCACTCGGCAGCCGAGGGCCGAAGCGGCGTGGAAGCCGTGACCGAGCACAACCCCACCCTGGTGACGCTTGACGTGGGCCTCCCGGACATTGACGGCTATGAGGTCCTGCGCAGGATCCGCGGTATCAGCGATTGCTACGTGATCATGCTGACCGCGCACAACGAGGAACTCGACACGCTTACCGCCCTTCAGTCAGGGGCCGATGACTTCGTCACAAAACCCTTCCGCCCCCGTGAGCTTCGGGCACGCGTCGCAGCGATGTTGCGGCGCCCGCGCGGCGGGCTGACAAGCGAAACGACGACGGCGCCAGCCGCCGAGGCGCCCGCGGAACCAGCACGCCCGGATTCCCTGCTGCGGCACAACGGACTGGCGCTCGATAAGGAAACCCGCACGGTGACGGTTCGCGGCGAGGAACTGGTGCTGACCCGCAGCGAGTTCGACCTGCTGCATGAACTGCTGAGAAGTGCCGGTGCCGTCCGCACCAAGGGGGACCTGGTGCGGGTTGTGCGTGGGCAGTATTACCGGACGGATGCGTATATCAGCGAAGCCGATGAGCGGGCCATCGAGGTCCACATCGGGAACCTGCGGCGGAAGCTGGGGGAGGATCCGCGTAGTCCACGATGGCTGATGACGGTCCGCGGAGTGGGTTACCGGCTGGTTCCGAAACGACCGGACTAAGCGGGATTCTGTCCAAGGTGCAGGATGGTGAGCTCGCGCATGGTTCGCAGGCCGCAGCGGTGAATCCGCGGAAACTCGGCTTCAGCCTCGTCCAGTTTCCCGTCGCGAAGGAGGCTCTCGAGTCCGTTGGCCAGTTCGACCATCTGCGTGGCGCCCACCATGGTTGAGGTGATCTTCAGGCTGAGCACCGCATCGAGTGACGCCGCCTGGTTCCGGCGGTTGATTGCCGTTGAAAGCCGGAGGTCCCGCTCATCCCACACGCTGACGTAGTCCCGTACAAATGCGTTTGCCGCGGCGCGGCTGTCAAGCTGATCCTCCAGCTCGTGGAGGACCTCGGGGTCCACCAGGGGTGCGCGGTCAACGCGGTGGCTCCCGCCTAGCACGCTTCGCGGCTCGGCTCCGACCGCGCGCAGGGATTCTGCGTCGTCGTCAGCACTGGGGCGGGAGAGAGCCATGGGCAAACGATACTTTCTCGAGGTTGGAGAAAAGCGGGAATTGACTGATACTTTGCAAACACTGCGGAATTCTTCGGCCTGTGTACTAGCGCGCCGGTGCTAGTGCGCGTTAGATTCACGATCCACTGAACGTCGCGATCGCGTTGATGACGGCAGGCCCGAGGATGATGATGAACAGCACCGGGAAGATGAAGAAGAGCAGCGGAAACAGTACCGTCACCGGCAGCTTCATGGCTTTCTCCTCCGCGCGCTGCCGCCGCTTTACGCGCATCACCTTCGCTTGGGTGCGTAGGACCCCGCTCAGCGCGATGCCGTAGGCGTCAGCCTGCACAACTGCTTTGACGAAGCTGCGCAACTCCGGAATGCTGGTGCGCTCGGCGAGGGCCAGATAGGACTCCCGTCGGCTGCGGCCAACCTGCATGTCCTGAAGCGTGCGTACCAGTTCCTGCGCGAGGGGCCCCTTGCCGGTTTCGCCGGCGCGTTGCATGGCGCTCTCGAAACCCAGGCCGGCTTCAACCGATATGAGCATCTGATCAAGCGTGTTCGCGAGCTCAAGTTGCATGGCCTTCTGCCGTTCCTGGCCCTTGCTGTAGAGGAGGAGGTCCGGAATGAAGTACCCGAGCACGGTGAGGAACAACGCGAGCACGGTGATGACGGGCTTCTGCGCGGCGGAAGCCATCAGGACGCCGAGTGCCGCCGCGCCCAAACAGAGGGCAGGTTTCGCTGCCAGGACCCGGCCCAGCGGCATGGACGCCGGCCGGCCCGCGAGGGCCAGGAGATGGTCGAGCTTCCGGACATAGCCCGACGGCGTGAGCGCCCGTCCGATATTCGTCAGGAGGTGCGAGGAATTTCCTTTGGCCGGTTCGGCGCCGGTCACGCCCAAGTGCAGGTTTGCCTGTACCGAGTTGTTTGACCTGGTACCGGGGCTGAACAGCGTCCAGCCGAGGAAGCCCAGGGGCGCGGAAATCAGCAGCAGCGACATCACGAGCATCAGGTTCACGGCGTCCTCCTAAAACTTCAGATCGATAATCTTGCGCAGCCAGAGGCCGCCGATGCTCATCATGATGGCCGACGCCCCGATCATGATCCAGCCGAGCGGCTCAGTAAACAGCGGAGTGACATAGCCCGGGCTGACGAGCATCAGCATTGCGCCAATCCCGAAGGGCAGGGCAACCAGAATGTAGGCGGAGAACTTGCCTTCCGCACTCAGGGCGCGGATCTGACCCTTGATTTCGCTGCGCTCACGGATGGTTTCGGCAACATGGTCCAGGACTTCCGCGAGGTCCCCGCCCACCTCGCGGTTGATCTGGATTGCCTGTGCAATCCACGCGAAGTCATCACTTTCCATGCGTCGGGAGGCATCGAGCAGGGAAACCAGCAGATCCTTGCCGAGGCTGGTCTCGGTCACCACGCGGCGCATTTCGTCCGACGTCGGTGCGTCCGCTTCGGTTGCCGCGGCGTCGATCGCCCGCAGGATGCTGTGGCCGGCGCGGAGGCCACCGGTGAGCAACTGCAGGGTGTCGCCGAGCTGGGAATCGAACTTCGCGCGCCGTCGTCCGGTCCGCATCACAAGGACAAGTTGCGCAGCGAACGGAGACAGGACAAGCAGCAGTATTCCGAGGAAGGGACCAGCGATGGCCCAGCCGAGGAGAAGGCCTGCAAAACCTCCGCTGATGACCAGGAGGAAGACATCCGCCTGGCTCAGCCGCACTCCGGCGGTGTCCAGGATCTCCTGGCGATACAGCCGCTTCGGGTGGCGGCGCAGGTAGCGCTCCATCGCCCGCACGGCTGAGCCTGCGAAGCGGGTCAGCTGGGAGGTCGATTCCTCCTCCGGCGGGCGACGCCGGTCTAACGGTACCGCCGATTGCCGCGGCCGCAGGGCGATCACCACCAGCACGACGGCGGCGACGCAGAAGAGCGTGCCCCCCACGAACAGTATGGTCATGTGGGTCACCGCCGGCCGGTCAGCGCAGCGCCGAACACCCCGGGTGAGACGGTGATTCCCATGTCCTCGAAACGTTCAATGAAGCGCGGACGGATCCCGGTCGGAATGGGACGGCCAAGGAACCTTCCGGAGGAATCGACGCCGGCCGAGTAGTCGAAGACAAACGCGTCCTGGAGCGTGACCACTTCGCCCTCCATGCCCTGTACCTCGGTGACGTGGGTGATGCGCCGTGTGCCGTCACGCAGGCGGGCAATCTGGACGATCAGGTTGACCGCTGAGGCGAGCTGTTCCCGGATGGCCCGCAGGGGCAGGTCCATACCGGCCATCAGGACGAGGGTTTCAAGGCGTGCTACGGCATCGCGCGGTGAGTTGGCGTGGACAGTGGAGAGCGAACCGTCGTGTCCCGTGTTCATGGCTTGCAGCATGTCGAGTGACTCGCCGCCGCGAACCTCACCGATCACAATGCGGTCCGGGCGCATACGCAGGGAATTGCGCACCAGGTCGCGGATGGTGACCTGGCCCTTCCCCTCGGTATTCGGCGGACGGCTTTCCAGCCTCACGACGTGCTGCTGCTGAATCTGGAGTTCGACGGCGTCCTCGATGGTTACGATGCGGTCCGAGTTCGGGAGGAACGAGGAGAGCACGTTCAGCAGGGTGGTCTTTCCGGTGCCGGTTCCGCCGGAGACGATGATGTTCAGCTTGGCCTTGACGCACGCGTCGAGGAGCTCGGCCATTTCCGGGGTCAGCGTGCCGTAGCTGATCAGCTTCTGCACCGTGAGGGGAGTCTTGCTGAACTTACGGATGGTCAGCGAGGAACCGTTCACCGCAAGCGGTGGAATGACGGCGTTCACACGGGAACCGTCCTCAAGCCGCGCATCGACGAACGGTGAGGACTCATCGATACGGCGTCCCACCTTGGACACGATGCGTTCGATGACCCTGCGCAGATGCTCTTCCGAGCTGAACCGTGAGCCGGTAAGGACCAGCTTCCCGTCTTTCTCAACGTAAATCTGGTCCATCCGATTGACCATGATTTCGGTGATGTCTGGGTCATCGAGCATGCGCTGGAGCGGGCCGTAGCCGAGGACGTCGTCGGCCACGTCCTGGATGAGCCGGCGGCGTTCATCCGGACTGAGCGGAACCTGCTCGGCGTCGATCACCTGACTCAGTTCCTCGCGGGCGGTGGCGCGGAGGTCTTCCTCGCGCAGGGAGGAGTCGCTGAACCGGGTGCCCATGCGTTCATAAAGGGCTTCAGCGGCGCGCTGCTTCAGACCGGCGAAAGCGTCGATGCGCGCGCTGGTCGGCGCTTCGGGCGATGACGACGGCGTGCCGCCCGCCACAGTAGCGCCGGTGAAAGCGGGTGTTTCGGTGGGGCGAGCCAGGGGTGGGGTGGGCAGGCGCTCGGCTGTCGCCGTCGTCGTACCGGGTGTTTCAGCTGTTGCGCCGGCATTCTGGAGGCGTTCGGAGAGTTTCACCTAGATCACTACCCTGCGGTGGAGCTTGCGTTGGGTGCGTGCACGCCACTGTGGGTCGAAGCGCTCGACGAGGCCGCGCAGGTTCTTGGTTGCGGGGTCGCGGACTTCGTCCTGGAGGAGTGGAACGCCCCTATTGGTTGCGAGTGAGAGGCCGCGGGAGCGAGGGATGGAGACGTCCACGGGCGCGCCGAGGGTCGCTTCGATGTCCTGGACCGAGAGTCCGGTCTTGGAATCGGCGAAGTTCAAAACCACGTGACGCGATTCGGGGAACAGGTTGAGGGAGCCGAGCACATCCAGGCCCGTGCGCAGGCCGCGGACGCTGGGTACGTCCATGCCGGTGACCCAGATGGCGTCCGTGCACTGTTCGAGTGCGGCGAGGCTGTGCTCGGTGAGGCCGGGGCCGGTGTCCACGACCACGTACGGGAACTCCGCGGTGAGCTGCTTCAGGAGGACGGCGAGTTGGGCGGCCGAGATGTTGTCGGCTTCTGCGGGGTTCTTCGGAGCGCATAGGGCGTAGATGCCGGACGGGTGCGGGGTGAGGAACGCCTTGAGCACCATGGTGTCCTGGGCGGCGGATCCGGAGACGGCGTCGAGGACCGAGTACTCCGGGTTCAGGTACAGGTTGGAGGCGACGTCGCCGAACTGCAGATCGAGGTCGACCAGCACAACGCCCATCGGCGCAAGCTTCCCGAGTCCGACGGCGACGTTCGTGGCGACCGTGGTTTTACCGACGCCGCCTTTGGGTGAAAACACGCCGATCACCAGGCCGTGTTCCTGCTTCGCGGCCTGGTGCGGATTCTCGGTGCGGTGGCGGCTGGCAAAAGCGTGGCAGGCGCGTTCAAGCAGCATACGGACGGCGGGGATGTCCGCTGCCGGCTGGAGGACGTCGCGGATGCCGGCGCGCATGGCCTGCAGAACAAACTCGGGATTTTCATCCGAGATGAGCACCATGCTGACGTTGGGGAATCGGACGTCGACAACGGTGGCGAGCCTCAGCGCGCCGTCCGGCGCCATGCCCGGACCCAGGATGAGGACTTCGGGACGTTGGACGGCGAGCAGGTCCAGGAGGTCCTCGGGCTGTTGCAGGAGCTCCGGCTTGACGGAGAGAACGTCGCCGGGGAGTGCGCCGGCCGCGGCGAGCCGGACTGTCTGCTCGAACGCGTTGTCTGCGGTGATGAGAAGGAAACGGCTCATCGGTACAGCTCCTTGTCGTGGACGATGAATGGGGGAGCGTCGTTTTCGGCAACCGTGGCCTTGCTGAGCCAGATCGATTCGAACTCGCTGGCGAACACAAGCCGCGTGGCCTGGTCCGGGTTGACGGCGAGGGTGAGCATCAGCGAACCGGTGGGCAGCGCTTCTGCCTCAGCTGCGGCACGTTCTTCCTCGGACAGGTTGGGGTCGATAGGCGCTGCATCGGGTGCGCGTTGAACCGCGGAGACGAGGACGCGGGGGAGTACCAGCTCGGTAGATTCGGCTGCCGGGTCTTCTTCGAGGCCTCCGGAAACCATGGACATGAAAACACCCACGTAGTCTCCAGCCGTGATGCGGCCGCCGGCGATGCGCTGCGGTTCGACGAGGATGGAGACCTCGTGCAGACCGGCGGGAACCTCAACGGAACCGGGGGTCACGACGTCCGAGGGATCGACCAGCCGTTCGGTGACGAGCTGCTCACCGACTACGAGATCGACGGCGGTTACCTTGCCTTCGGAGCTATTGAGGTCCTTGAGTGCGGTGTCGGCGACGGCGGTTGCCGGCAGCTCGGTCGCTGCGATGGCCGTGCCGAGTTCCGAGACGGGGGTCCCGGCCGGGACCGGCTGCTGAACCACGAGGACGCTGATCGGGTCAAGGTCCTCGACGGCGCGGGCTTCAGCTCCGTTGGCGTAGGTGTAAACCATCATCGCGCCGACCAGTGCGAGCACTACGGCTGCGATTCCTGCAATGAGGCGGGACTTCATGGGATCTCTTCTTCTTCGAGAGTGAGTTTGACGACTGTGGTCTTCAGAGAGGGGTCAACGGGACCCAGTTTGTACCCATCTTCCAGGGAGACCATCTTGATGAACTTTCCGATGATCCCGATGCACTGAGTGGTGTTGCATTTGGAACCCGAGTAATGGTTGTGACGGAAAGCGTCAGGAAAACTCGGATTGCCGGTTTGCTTCAGCTTCCAGCCATAAACCTCAAACGCAGCAAAACCTTTGAGGGCGTATGTGGCGTTGTTGCCGGAATCTGTAATGGATGTATAGATTGGAAAAAGGCCGATTGGAGCCCTTCCTGCCTCGATTTCGCTCCGCCAGAAAGTAAGAAGAGCCGTGCAGGTCGAGTCCACACCCTTGTTTCCCACGTTGCTGCCAGATGCTCCGGCGGAAACGGTAATCATTGCTTCGCATTTTCCTGCCACGGAGTCCAGGTGGCTGAACCCTCCTGGTGGTCCGCTCGGACAGCCGGAAGTATTGTTACCCTTCTTGCGAAACTCCACTACTTGCATTTCGCTGCCGTCTGAGAGTTCACATTCTGAGAAAACAACGGGAAACGGCGCTGGACCGGAGACCGGGCTACCCCAGGCTGCATAAGCGCTCGCGGTAACGTCGGCCTCAGCGATCCCTAATGCATTCGCGAAGAAGAGCGACACGCGGTTGGCAGTCGCACCGTTTTCGAGCGCACCGGTTTCGACGGATACGGTCCTTAACGAGGGGTCGATGTCGACAACTTGGGGGTTGCTCCGGCCGTCGAGCGCGTTTCCGTCAGCCAGTTGCTTGGCCAGCGAACTTGCTGCCACAGATTCGACGCAATCCGCAGTTGGAGGAGTCGACGCGCAAGCTTGGGCTACGCCTAGAGCAGTTGCGTCAGCTCCATTCTGGAGCTGTGCCTTTTCTGCATAAAGCATCCCCACGTCGACGGCTAGCGCGGCAAACGCGAGGAGAACCACCATCAGGAAAGCAGCGAGAACGCTGACCGCGCCCTGCTCTCCGTCCTTCTGTGTCAGCCGCCGCATCGCATGACTCCCTTGCCCGTCAGGGTGAACGGCCCAGCGATGCCGGTAAGGGTGGTGAGTTCGTAGGTGATCGTGACGATGTGCGCGTCGTCGACACAGGCACCAACGGATACGTCGGCGTCAGTCAATTCAGGATTGAGCGTTACTGCTGCATCCTTGGCGGCTGTCTTGGCTTTGCTGGCGACACCACCGATCGCCATCTCGCGGACCGCCTCACGGGCCGCGTTGGTTAACGTCACCTGGGCGTTGAACGCCCGGCCGAACTCCATGATGCCGAGGAGCAGAAAAAGGAGGAGTGGGAGAAGGAGCGCCATTTCGACGGCGACGGCGCCGCGGTCATTGATTGTGCGCATGCCTCCCCTTCTCATGGTCGCCAGGTGGGGAAGGTCAGCGAAAGTCCTTCCCCACCGGTTGGATGTGACTACGGGGTGCAAGCAACGGCGTCAGTGCCGGCGCCCGTAACTGTTCCGCCTTCGATGCCACAAGCAATTTCTTCGAACATGCCGGTTAGTTGCCCCCCGAGCAGCGTGACAGCCGCAATTACAACAACGGCGATGAGCGCGACCATGATGCCGTACTCGACGGCCGTGGCGCCGGTCTCGTCGCGGTTGGTGCGGGACTTGATGATGGTTTTGACGTCAGAGAAGAACGAGGTGAGCATTGGATTTCTCCTGTACGAGGAAGAGGGTGGCTGGCCCTTCGCCAGCTCATGGCAAAGAAGCTAGCAACGAATTTCCTCGAAAGCTCCAAGCTTGAACTAAAGCTGAGTAAACCCTGTAGCTGTCGCGTTCTTAGGCGTCAATCCTGAGTATTCCCTGTGCATCCGCTAGGGATTGCGCCGATGCCGCCCGGAGTAGGAGCGAGGCACTTCAATCATCTCCGGCGAGGCTTCGTCACTTGGTTCGACGGAGGAGGCACCAGCCGAAGCAGTGGCCTGGCCGCCTAGAATCCGTCCGTCGTGCAGTTCAAGCACACGGTCCGCGCGTTGCATGAGCAGGGGATCATGAGTAGACACGATAGCGGCGACCCCGTGACTGTGCACGAGATCGCTGATGAGGTCCATCATGGTGCCGGCCGTGACGCTGTCCAGCTGGCCAGTCGGCTCATCCGCGATGAGCAACTTCGGCCGGTTCGCCAGCGAACGAGCCAGGCCCACGCGCTGCTGCTGACCGCCCGAGAGTTCAGCCGGACGCTGGTGGTGATGGTCGGCCAGGCCTACCAGCTCGAGCAGCTCATCGACCCGTGCCTGCCGCTCCGCAGGCGGCATCCCGACCAGCCTCATCGGAACCTCCACGTTCTCCGCGGCCGAGAGAATTGGAATCAACCCAAAGGACTGAAACACGAATCCCAGTTGGGTCTGGCGCAGTTCGACCCGATCCGACTCGCGCATCGCGGTCAGCTCGCGATCCCCGATGAACACGGTGCCGCTATCCGGCTCGTCCAGTCCGCCGATGCAGTTCAGCAGCGTGGTCTTCCCGGAACCGGAAGGCCCTTTCACCACCAACAGCTCGCCGGGTTGCACGGACAGGCTCGCATCCTGACACGCATGCACTGCGCTCTCGCCCTTGCCGTACGTCCGGTTTATCCCGACAGCCCGCATTGCGGGAGCAGAATCGCTGCTCATCGTGTCTCCTCAGCATCGGACGAAGCTTTCGACGAAGCTTCGGATAAAGCATCGGTCGAACCATCAGGCGAAGCATCGGAGGAAGCCGGGGTGACACGCACATGGTCAGGTTCCAACCCCAACCGGACCCGGTCCTTCATCTCCAGGGTCTGCATGAAATCCTGCGGAAGCTGCAAGCGGCCCACGCGGTCTATCACGGCGAATTCCTCGGCAATCAGATGTTCGTCGCCGTCGTTGTTCAGGCCGGTCCGGCGAAGGGTCTCAGTGGAACACCGGCCATCCCGGATCTGGACTGTGCGCTTCACATGCTCGGACACCGTCGGGTCATGCGTCACGATCAGCGTGGTGGTACCAAGCTCCTCATTCACCGTGCGCATCGCGCCCAGCACATCGGCCGACGTATGCTCATCAAGCTCACCAGTGGGCTCATCAGCCAGGATCACCGCCGGCGAATTGGAAAGCGCGACGGCGAGTGCCACCCTCTGCTGTTCACCGCCGGACATCTCCTGCGGCCTGCGATCCTTGCAATGACCCACTCCGGCAAGTTCAAGGAGTTCATTAACGCGCGTCTGCTGCTCCTTACGCCTGCTGATTGCCATCGGCAGAGCGACATTCTCGGCGGCAGTGAGATAGGGCAGAAGGTTGCGCGGGGTCTGTTGCCAGACAAAGCCCACCGTCTGCCGCTGGTACCGTGCCCGATCCTTCCTGCCGAGTCCGAGCAGATCCACGCCGGCCACCTGCGCACGTCCCGCCGTCGGCCTGTCCAGACCGGAAAGGATCGTCAGCAGTGTGGACTTCCCCGATCCGGAAGCGCCGACGACGGCGGTCATCTCGCCGGGCATCACGCGCAGGTTCAGCCCTTGAAGGGCCTGAACCTCGATCCCTTCACCCTTGAAGATCCGCACCACGTCCTCGCAGAGGATGTGCGGCTGCGTTTCTGTTCCCATGTGTGAACGCCCTAACTGTCTGTCATTCGAAGCACCGCTGCCAACCGTTGTCGTCGTCCCGCGGCCACAGCCGCGGCAAGCGAAGCAAGCACCACCACCATAAAACCAGCCACCAATGCCAGAACCAGCAGAGGATTGATGGCCAGCGCCGGCTCGTCCTCGCCACCGGTGAAAGCCGAGAGGTCAATACTGTCCAGAATGATGAGCGGCAGAACCAGGCCCAGTGCTGTTCCAGCGAGAATCGCGGCCGCAGCGATGGGCCCCAACTCCCACAACATCAATGCGCCATCCCGGCGCGGCGGAAAGCCAAGCGTACGTAGCAGCGAGATCAAGCGGTTCCGGGCCGGCGTGTTCACCACTGACGTCATCACAATCGTCAGGGAACAGAGCAGCACCATGGAGACAATGACCGCCCACAGCCCTAACTGCAGCCCGAATCCTGAGGCCGAGCCGAGTGTTCGCTCAACATTCTGGTCGGGCGTCTGCAGCAGGATCTGCGGACCGGTGATGTCCTCGACGGCACCCATCACGGCCTGCGGATCGGCATCCTCGCCTAGATCCGTGAGGATGACCGACGGCTGGAACGTCCGTTCCTCAACCGAGTTGATGGCGTCCTGCCCCACCAGCATCCATTCGGCCGCTGGAGTGAACACCGTATTCTCCGAACCAACCCCAACAACCTCAAGGTCGATGGTTGTTCCGCGATAGCGAAGCTCGACGGCGGTGCCGGGCTCAAGCTCCAGGACCGGTGAGACTACAACCGGGAGCGCGCCGTCCGACGTCGGTTCCTCCAACGCAGCCAGCAGCGACGGCGGGAAGGCGCCCGCCAGCCCCTCCTGCACTCCGCGCATCGCCGACGGATCCGTCGTCAGCAGGTTCACGTCCTTGGTTTCTCCACGGACTTCGGCGCGGAGGCGGCTGAGGTCAGTCACCGGGGCAACGGAGGTTACGCCGTCGACCTCCCCAATCGCCGCAACCTCCTGGGTTGTGAACGGTGGCCCCTGAATACGGAGGTCAGCGCCGACGTCAGCCTGCGCCGCATCGCCCACTCCTGCGCGGAAGGTCGAGAGCAGGACTCCGGAGAACAGTACGACGGCGAGTCCCACGATCAGCGCCAACACCGGCACCAGTCCGGCGCCCGGGGACCGCACAGCACGTGTTGCGCCGAGGAAGCCGATCAAGCCCGGCTGCCGGCGTCGTGCTCTTGCGAACCAGGCCAACGGCACCGGGTACAGGCGCAGCACAAGAACGCACACGGCCAGCGCAATGAGCAGGGGAGTGGCAGAGAGCAGCGCATCAACCTCGCCATATTCGAGGGTTCCCTGGGCAATACCCCGCTGGAACAGCAGCGTGGTCGCGACCACGGCGAGCACGACGACGGCGCCCTCCGCACTCAGGCGCCAACGGTTGCGTGTGAACGGGGCGAGGTCATCGCGCGCATCGTCTCCACGGCGGTGCTGAAGCGCCATCAGCGCAGCGGGAACGAAAGCTGCCGCTACGGCCCAGCCCACGTGACCGACCGCGAAGGGCACGGGTACCAGCAGAATCGCTGCCAGCGCGCCCAACGCGGCGGCGGGAACCGCGAGGATCAGGCCGTCGAGCGCAAGGGAACCGCGCACCTGCCACTCGCTCGCACCCCGGGCGGAGACCAACGCAAGGGCCTGCCGCCGTCGTTCTATCAGGAGCCGGACAGCCAGCGCCGCCGTCGCAAGGCACACGCCGAGGGGGCCGGAAGCAAGCAACGCGAGGATCTGGTTCGTGGATGCGGCGCGCTGGGTGGCTTCGGCAATTGCATCCGGTGTTTCGGATCCAAAGACCACCGTTGGCCCCGGCACGAACGCAGCGGGAACGGACTGAGGTGTACCAAGAAACTCCCTTAGCTGTGCTTCGACCTGCGGAGCGGTGCGGGCGGTCAGCGCCTCGGTGGCCATCGGGTACCAGTACGAGGTCTGTTGCTGTTCCGCTGCCAGCCGGGTTATGAGGAATGCGCGTGGCGAGATGAAGGCTGTGGCATTGACGGCGGTTCCGGTGTCGGGATCGTACTCCTCGGCGGCCGAGAGGAGCGTATTGTTCAGGCTCCAATACTCCGCGCCGGGGTCGATTGCCTTGTAGATGCCGCTCAGAACCACCCGCTGTTCCGAGGGGATGTTCTCCCGTTCGCGGATGGTGGCGGACAGCCGCACCCGCACACTGCCCTCTTCTCCGACGGTCCACTTAGCCGCCTCGGCAGAATCCTCCGACAACAGGAGCTCGATCGGATCGCCGCCGATCTCGTCGGGCGGCGGTCCGGGCAACGTACCCTCGATGACTTCGATGTGCTCCAGCACCTGCAGATCCACGGCGTAGTTCAGCACCAATTCGCGGATGCGATCCGGCAGCGGACTGATGACCGGTGAACCGAGGCCCATGGCTATCCAGCGCCCGTCACCCAATGCAGAGCCGAGTGGCTGCGCAAGGTCCGTGCGGATCCGCTCGAGCGCCCGCGCAGTCTGGCCCTCGTTCTCGGACTCTTCCATCGGCTGGTTGAAGTCCGCGTCCGGCGGTGAGGCCGAACCGAATGCACGTATCGCCTGTTGCGAACCGGCGAGGTTCGACACGGATTGCTGTAGATCCGCGGTGTACATGGCGTCCACTGCGCGCGGCCATGCGCAGAGCAGCGCTGAAACCACCAGCACGATCGAGGCGAGAAGGACAGACGGCCAGCGCGAATGCCGGAACTGCCGGCGCAACAGGGCAAACAGTGTCACAGCGCGTCCACCGCCTGTGTGGGACTCAGCGCCTGCCTTCGGACGCGCTCGCCGTAGAACCAGCTGGACAGAAGCAGGATGAGCACCTGCGCAGCCAGCACCGCGCACAAGGGGACAACCGCGACCGACAGGGGTGCGCGCAGCGATTCGGCAGCGTTGACCACCACTGCCTCGGCGAGCAGAGAGACGGTCAGTGCGGAGACGCCCAGGCCGGCCAACAGGCCCAGGACGACGGCGGCCGCCCCGACACTGAGCACCTCCCAGCGGCGCCCGCGCACCTGGTCCCGGGCCTGCATCCCGAGCGCCCGGAGAACAGCAACTTCGGACCTCCGGGACTGAACCAGTGTCACGATGCTCGCGGTCAAAGCTGCACCGCCCACCAGCAGGGTCCCGATGGCACCTATCCAGAGTGCGGTTGTCGCCGGGCTGAGGAATCGCGCGATGAGGCTGTTGTCCGCGCTGGTGACGGTGCTGCCGGGACCCGCGATGGCTGCTGCCGCAGCGGAGGTGGAGGCGCGATCCCCGGACGCAAGCCAGATTTCGCCCGGGCGCGGCTGCGTGGATGAGCTGCCTAACCACGCCTGGCCATAGGCCTGCAGGTCCGTCAGGGCTGCAACGCTCTCGGTTGTTCCCGGAAGAACGGGGGACACGGCGCCCACAACGCCTGCGATCTCAACTCCTCCCGGCCGCAGGGATACCGGGTCGCCAACCGCGAGGTCCAGTTCGGCCATGAGCTGGCTGGTAAGCGCAAGGGGCAAAGGGGGCTGGTTCTGGGCGTCCGGTATCAGACGCACCTGCGCTGTGCCGAAGACGGAGCCTTCCTCGGGGAAGCGCACACCGACGCCTTCCTCCAGCGGCTCGATCCCGCTCTGGGCAACACCGAAGAGACCGTTGACCATTCCCAACGAGGAGTCATCGGTGAAGCGGGTTTCCCCGGTTCCCACACCGCCGTCGCTGGCGATGCTGGTGATCTCCAGTTCGTAGGAGGAGGAAACGGCAGCACGTTCAAGGGCGATGTCGACGGCCGCGATGGCAACGGGATCCAGATTCTCCGGGAGCGGGAAGGAGAGGGAGTGCGCCCGCTCGCCCGGCCCGGAAAGGGTCAGCGTTCCGGCCGGCAACGGAACCAGGAATCCCTGCTCGGTGCGGATCCAGGCGGTTATCGTGGCGCGTCGGTTGGCGGCGCCGTCGGTCACTCCCGACATGGCATTAGAGGTGAGCTGCATGCGTACCTGCGTTGCCGACGGCCGCAGGACCAGCGCGGGCTCCGGTACCGGCGGCTCGTATGCCAGGGAGCTGGCGAGGTGCCCGGCGTCGACAGTGCTGCCACCCGCGGACAGAAGGCCCGGGAGCTTGGCCGCGTCCACTGCAAGGAGTGGGACCGTCACGGAGGCCAGGCGGGCTTCGCCGCGGTAGGCCAGGGATGCAGCCGAGACCGAGTCAATGGCGGCGTAGGGCTCCAGATCCGGGATGTCTTCGGGAGAACGGACTACCAGGGGACCGGGCAGGGTTACCCGAACATCCGATCCATTGCCGAGCTGGGCAGCGGCTTCCTGCGACTGGCTGGTTGTCTGCGCATACGCAGCGGTGAAGGTCGCGCTTCCCACCGTGACGGTGACCAGTGCGATCGGGATGATGTACGAGGCGATGCGGCGCGAAACCTGCCGTGCTGCCAACGGAATGCCCAGGGCCGTCCGCGCCGCAGCCCGATGCTCTACGCGCCGCGCCGACCAGCCGGTGATCAGCAACGCCAGAGCGGTACATGCGAGCAACAGCAGCGCCGGTGCGGGCGCGGCCAGTGGATTCACGGCCAGTGCACCGCTGGCGGTTTCCGACAGGGGCGAGCGGTACAGAAGGAACTGCCACACGGAGATACCGGTGGCCGCCACAAGGAGCGCCAGTATGCCGAAGGAGGCCACCTGGGCACCTCTTCGTGCTTCGGCGCCGGAACCCCTCGCACGCACCGCGTCCAGCAGGGCAACCCCAATGAACACCGCGGCGGCGAGAGTCGCGCACAGCAGCGGCACGGTCCAGCTCGCTGCCGCGAATTCCGCCACGCCCTCCAGGTATTCGGTCTCGCTGCCGGTCGAGAGCAGCGGGCCGAGCATTACCGCAACAGCCCAGCCCAGAAGGGCACCGCCTGCCGCTCGTGGAACCATCTCGAAGGCCGCTACCGCGGCATGCTGCCCTGCTGTCGACCCCCGTGCGCTGATCAACCGGTCCTCGATCGTGCGGGTACCCGCAAGCAGGCGTGCGAACTGAACCACGGTCACCGCGCTCAACGCAATCAACAGGATGATGGCAATCGGGACGATCGCGCGAACTGCCTGCGTCGCATCAGCCGCGGCGCCCAGCAGGGCGGCGAGTTCACCAGAAGGTATGACTCCGCCGTCGTTGATTGTGGGATCTGCTCCCATGAGCTCGGGAAGTTCGCGTAGCCCGTCCGCAAGGCCGGAAAGTGCTGCAGCGGAAACCGTTTCAGCGTTCACCGTGAAGACCCACTGGATCTTCGGCTGTCCGCTCAGCAGCGGGATGGCTTCAGGGGGTACGACGACGGCGGTCGGCTCGCTCTCGGCGCCCTGCACGGGAACAGGATCAAGCAGGGCTGCGTCGGCACCGCTTGGCTCGAGGGTTGCCACCAGTTCCAGGCGTACGGTGCCGTCTGCACCCTCAAGGGCGACTGTGTCACCGACTGCAATCCCCAGGGATTCCGCGGTGGAGGCCTGCATCGCGGCCGGTATGGGCCCGGACGCCGTCTCCTGGTTCGAGCCAGGGGCGAAGGCGTCGAGCGAGCCTTCTGCCGGCGTCGTCGTCGGGCTTGCACCGACGGGAAGGAAAGTAAGTTCCGCGGGCAGGTTGGTGGCGGTGCCACCGGAGGGGACGAGGGGCCGCGGCGGGGAGTATGGTGCCGGGGTGATGCGTAGGCCGTCATCGAGGCCCAGTTCACTAAAGATAGCGGTGGTGGCGGCGCGTTGGGGTTCGGCGTCGTCGGCGATGGTGGTGTGGATCCGGAAGTAGCCCTGCGTGCCTGACGCGGAGGCGAGGGACCGCAGTGCCTCAGTGGCGGCGAGCTGTGTGTAACCGCTGATGCCGCCGAGGACGGCGGTGATGAATGCCAGCGACAGGGCAATCAGCGTAAGGAGGCCACGGCGTGAACCAGCACGGCGGAACGCAAGGTGTGCCAGCACGTAGAACGCCCTTCCCCCGGGATGCTGTGGCTGTTGGCCAGGTGCTCCGAGCGCCGGCCACCGTATGACCCGCGCCACAATCAATGATCTCCTGCCATCCTAAATGCTTCTGGGGAGTGACCGGAACAGCGTCAAATTGCTGTGAATAACGCAACAATCGGCATGGCAAGCGCTTTCCCAATCATCCTTCGATAGACTCGCTCGCGGAACTACGTAACGTTCGTTGCGCTGAAGCGCCAGGAGCGTACCGACCGAGGGAGAGGCCAACTTGCAGGTAATACTGTGTGATTCCGCGGAGCATGTCGGAAAGCGCGCGGCAGACATCGTGGAGGACTACGTTCGGGCGGGTTCGGCGGTGCTGGGCCTCGCGACCGGCGGCTCACCCAGCAGCACCTACAGGGAGCTGATCCGCAGGCACCGCGAAGAAAGTCTCGGCTTCAGCGACGTCAGGGCGTTCACGCTCGATGAGTATGCGGGGCTAGCCCCCGACCACGAGCAGTCCTACCACACGACCATCCGCCGGGAATTCGTCGACCACGTGGATCTACCGTTGGAAAACCTGATGACTCCGCAAGGGGATGTATCGGATCTCGCTGCCGAAGCCGAGCGGTATGACGCCGCTATCGGCGCGGCAGGGGGAGTCGACGTGCAGATCCTCGGCATCGGGGCCAATGGGCACATCGGCTTCAACGAGCCAACTTCCTCATTGAGCTCGAGGACACGCGTGAAAACCCTTGCGGGCACCACGCGTCGAGACAATGCACGCTTCTTTTCCGACGGCGAAGTGCCGCGGTTGTGCCTGACCCAGGGCCTGGGCACCATCCGTGAGGCCCGCACTGCGCTCCTGGTTGCGATGGGCGCCAATAAGGCGGAGGCCGTCCGGGCAATGGTTGAGGGGCCGGTCAGTGCACATTGTCCGGCCTCCGTGCTGCAGCTTCATCGACGTGCCGTGGTCATCCTCGACCCTGACGCAGCTTCCCTTCTCTCGCTTGCGGACTACTATCGTGAGGCGCAGGAAATGAATGACGAGTTGGGCCTGTCCGCGCGCAGCGGCGGCTTCGACTGAATTCCTGCATGAGCGTCTTTCCGTCGGGCGTAGGACCGCTTGAAGTGCGGCGTGTGGCGGTGTTGCGGTCTGTTTTGACCGGTGGGGGCGGTCCACGCTAATCTTGGAAGTCGTTGTGCGTGTCCCACCTCGATACGTCCATGTCCGCGTGCGGCTCAGTTGCAGAGCTACCTGGTCCGCGGAAATGGCCGAGACCCAAGGGATCACCGGTGTCGTTTCAGTCCTCACCTGAAGTTCCGGTAACGCATGCATCAGCTGCGTTGGCATCTGGAGTTTCCCTCCGGCCGCCGGCGTCACCGTAGAACAAGAAACGAAGGCAAAATCGTGCGTACGTACACCCCGAAGCCCGGCGACATCAACCGCCAGTGGCACGTCATTGACGCCACCGACGTTGTCCTAGGCCGTCTTGCCAGCCAGACCGCAACACTGCTGCGCGGAAAGCACAAGCCGACCTTTGCACCCCATATGGATATGGGCGACTTCGTCATCATCATCAACGCAGAAAAGGTAGCCCTCACCGGCGCCAAGCTAGAGCAGAAGCGCGCTTACCGCCACTCCGGTTTCCCGGGCGGCCTCAAGTCCGTGACTTACGCGGAGCTGCTTGAGAAGAACCCTGTGCGCGCTGTGGAGAAGGCCATCAAGGGCATGCTCCCCAAGAACTCGCTCGCTGCACAGCAGATCGGCAAGCTGAAGGTTTACCGCGGTGCGGAGCACCCGCACGCGGCCCAGCAACCCCAGACTTTCGAAATCACCCAGGTCGCTCAGTAGTCCTGGCCACCACAGACTAAGAATCACTCAAGGAGAACCGTGGCTCAGAACACTGAAGAGCTGAATGAACCAACCGAGGAGCTCACCAGCTACACCTCGGAATCCTCGGCCGTCTCAGACGCCCCCGTCAAGGAGCGCCCCGCGCTCACCGTCGGTGGCGCCGCCGTAGGCCGTCGCAAGGAAGCTGTTGCACGCGTCCGCGTTACACCGGGAAGCGGCAAGTGGATTGTCAACGGCCGCGAGCTGTCTGACTACTTCCCCAACAAGCTGCACCAGCAGGAAGTCAATGACCCGTTCAAGCTCCTCGAGCTCGACGGCGCGTACGACGTCATCGCCCGCATCCACGGCGGCGGCCCCTCCGGCCAGGCCGGTGCGCTGCGCCTCGGCGTTGCCCGTGCGCTCAACGAGATCGACCGCGAGAACAACCGCCCCGCCCTCAAGAAGGCAGGCTTCCTGACCCGTGACGCCCGCGTCATCGAGCGCAAGAAGGCCGGTCTCAAGAAGGCACGTAAGGCGCCTCAGTACTCCAAGCGTTAGAAAAAGTCTTCCCCGTGGAATACCGCTGGCGCGTTATTCCACGGGTCCCCTCGACTTTTTCCAGCGCTCGGCTCCACGCTCCTGCCTGCCACTTGGGTCTAAGGCGCTTGGGAGCCCGAGTTACATGCTTTACCCGTTACGCCCGTTCGGCAGCTGCCGGGCGGGCGTAACGCTTTAAGCACGGCTTCGAAGGCCCGGCACCCTTCTGACTTAGGATGGACCACGATGACTAGATTATTTGGGACCGATGGCGTCCGTGGGCAAGCGAACGGCCTCCTCACAGCTGAGCTCGCCCTGCAACTCGCGCAGGCAGCGGCCATGGTGCTCGGACACCGAAGTTCGGACGGCAGGCGCCCCACTGCGGTCATCGCCCGCGATCCGCGCATCAGCGGTGACTTCATCGCGGCGGCCGTTGAAGCAGGACTGGCCAGCGCAGGTGTTGACGTCTACGATGCCGGGGTGCTTCCCACCCCCGCCGCAGCCTTCCTGGTCGCTGACCTCGACGCGGATTTTGGCGTCATGATCTCCGCCTCGCACAATCCGGCTCCGGACAATGGCATCAAATTCCTCGCCCGCGGCGGCAAGAAGCTGGACGACGCCGTGGAAGACGCCATCGAAGCGGAACTCAATGCTCCTCCCCGCCGCCCGGTGGGGCCGGATGTGGGCCGGATCCAACGCTTCGCGGACGCTGAAGACCGCTATGTGGTTCACCTCCTGCAGTCCCTGCCGCACCGCCTGGACGGGCTCAAAGTTGTGCTGGACTGTGCCAACGGCGCGGCAAGCGGCTGCTCACCGCAAGTGTTCTCCGATGCCGGCGCGGACGTCGTCGTCATCGGCGCAGACCCGGACGGTAACAACATCAATGACGGTTGCGGCTCCACCCATCTGGAAATGCTTCAGGCTGCGGTGCTCGAGCACGGCGCCGACCTCGGCATAGCGCATGATGGCGACGCCGACCGCTGCCTTGCTGTGGACCACGAAGGAACCGTGGTGGACGGCGACCAGATCATGGCGATCATGGCGGTCGCGCTCAACGCGGCCGGGCGGTTGAAGGACAGCACCCTCGTCGCGACCGTTATGAGCAACCTGGGGCTGAAGCTCGCGCTGCGCGATGCGGGCATCAGCCTCCGCGAGACCGCCGTTGGCGACCGCTACGTGCTGGAAGGAATGCGCGACGGCGCGTTCAGCCTCGGCGGAGAGCAGTCCGGCCACGTGATCTTCGCCGACCACGCAACAACCGGTGACGGTGTACTCACCGGACTCCAGTTGGCAGCCCAGGTAGCGATGACCGGGCGCAGCCTCAAGGAACTGTCCACGATCATGACCAAGCTCCCGCAGGTCCTCATCAACGTAAAGGGAGTGGACAAGTCGAGCGTGAACAGCGACGACGAAGTGCAGCGCGCAGTCCGCGAGGCGCAGAACTCCCTCGGCGAAACCGGGCGGGTGCTGCTGCGACCGTCGGGCACGGAGCCCGTAGTCCGCGTTATGGTCGAAGCGGCGGACATGGCAACCGCAGAATCAATTGCGGACCGTCTGGCGGACACGGTGCAGAGGCAGTTGGCTCTCGAGCCTGCCTAGGCTCGATTTACGTTCGCTGGCGAAGGCTGTCCCGGATTTCGGTCAGCAGCGCGATCTGCGGATCGACTTCCTCCACCTTCTGCTTCAACTCAAGCTTCCGGTCGCGGCGTTCAATGAACTTGTTCATTGGCAGCACGATCACGAAGTACACAGAGGCAGCCACAAGCAGGAAGTTCACCACTGCCGTGAGGAATACGCCGAACTGAATCTCGTTCCCGTTGAGCGTGATCCGCGCGAAGTCGTCAAACGTGGGCGATCCGGCGAGCGCCGAGATCAGCGGCATCAGCACATTGTTGACCAGCGAGGTCACCACAGCGCCGAAAGCCGTGCCCATGACAACCGCCACGGCCAGATCGATGACGTTGCCCTTCATGATGAAATTCTTGAATCCACTCAGCATGGTTTCAGGCTATCCAAGCGAAGGGTCAGCCGGACAGGGCACGCCGGTACGGAAGGTGAACGTTAGTATCCGGGCGCGGGCGGCAGGCCGAAGAACTCCTCAAGGGTCGCTACGCCGTTCTCGCGCATCGCCTGTGCAGCTTCCAGCCCGACGTACCGGTAATGCCAGGGCTCGCCCGAGAATCCGGTGACCCCCTGGGCTCCGATTGGGTAGCGCAGGATGAAGCCGAAAGCGTGTGCGTTCTCTGCCATCCATTGCCCTGCCACAGTGTCCGCGAAACAGGAGGACAGCGTGCAGGCGCCATCGGCCTGGCCAACGTCGAACGCGAGGCCTGTTTGGTGCTCCGAATAACCCGCCCGGGCAGAAATACGGTCAGCTTCGGCAGCGTTTCCTCCGTATTGGGCGACCCAGTGTTGATACGTGGCCACCTGATCCTGGTAGGAGCGGTAACCGCTCACCAGGGTGAGGCCCACGCCGTCGTCGGCGGCCGCAGCGAACAGTTGCTCCACCGCCGCGCTGGTGTCCGCCCGCAGGAGAGCATTGGGTTCGGCCACGGCCAGCGGAACTGCGGGAAGGACAAGCCCGGACGGGAAGAAGTCGAGCGGGTCGAGCGGACGCTGCTTGTTGACGACCACGAGGATCGACGACGGATCGCTCAACTCCTCCGCTTCGGGTGGGGGCGCCGGCGCTGTGCTCGGCGCGGGAGCCGGAGGCTCTTCTGTGACGGCCGGGGTCGTGCTCGGGGCGGCCGCGGGCGACGGCGGCGCGCTGTTTCCCGCGGGGGACGGAGGCCGCTGCGCAGGAGCTGGGATCTCGCCCGGAGTCTGCGGTGCGGACGACGGCGGCGGCTGGCTGGCCGGGGCGGTGCCGTCCGTGGTGGGCGCGGGCGTTCCGCAGGCCGAAAGTACGACGACGAGGGCCGTCGTCGTCATCAACCAGACCGGCATCCCTCGGAGCCGCCGCAGGGGTTCCATCAGGTTTTCCGTAGCAGCATTCGGCGGATGGAGTGGTCGGCTTCCTTGGTGAGCACCAGGGTGGCTCGGCCGCGGGTGGGAAGGACGTTCTCGGACAGGTTCGGTTCGTTGATGCGCCGCCAGATGCCTAAAGCGGTCTCCTCGGCTTCCTTATCCGTGAGGGAGGCGTACCGGTGGAAATAGGACGCTGGATTCGCGAAGGCGCCGCTGCGCAGGGACTGGAAGCGCTGGACGTACCACTCCTCTATATAGGAGGTCTTGGCGTCCACGTAGATGGAGAAGTCAAAGAAATCGCTGAGCGCCAGGCCTGAGCGCCCGTCCGCCCGGGTTCGTGCAGGCGCGAGGACGTTCAGCCCCTCGACAATCAGTACGTCAGGGCGGCGGACCACAATCTCGCGTCCAGGAACGATGTTGTAGGTCAGGTGCGAGTACCAGGGTGCACGCACTTCCTCAGCACCGCTCTTGACCTCGCTCACGAAGCGTAGGAGCCGACGCCGGTCGTACGACTCAGGGAAGCCCTTGCGCTGCATAAGGCCGCGCCGTTCCAGCTCCTCATTGGGGTAAAGGAAACCGTCAGTGGTTACCAGTTCCACGTTCGGAGTGCCCGGCCAGCGGCGGAGAAGCTCACGCAGCACACGCGCGGTGGTCGACTTCCCGACGGCAACGGAGCCTGCCACACCGATCACGAACGGCGTACGGGTTGTGCGCTCCCCGAGGAACGTGGTGGTGGCCGCGTGCAGTTCGCCGGCAGCGGCAACGTAGAGGGAGAGGAGCCGGGATAGCGGAAGGTAGACCTCCCGCACCTCATCGAGGTTCAGTGCGTCTCCGAGGCCGCGAAGCCGCTGCACATCCTCGACGTTCAGCGGAGACTCGATCTCATTCGACAGCCGCGCCCACATCTGGCGATCAAGCTCGACGAACGGGGTAACGCCCGCCTCCACCGTGGTGGTGGGGCCGGTACCTCGAGTTTCGTCGCTCACCCTAGAATTCTGCCCCCTGGCCAGGACATTAACAAACAGCCCGCGGGAGCCGGGCGTGATGCGCACCACTCTGGCAGGTCGCAGTTCAGGGCTGAACCCGCGCTACGGGTACGCTTAAGGCCATGTGTGGAATCGTAGGATACGTAGGCCGTAACGGCGGTAAATCCCTTGGCGGAGCGCTTGGAGAAGCAGAACTCAACGGAGCTGATTCCAACGGTAGCCACGGCGCCCTGGACGTGGTCATGGAGGGCTTGCGTCGCTTGGAGTACAGGGGTTATGACTCAGCGGGCGTCGCAGTGCTGACCGAAACAGGTATCCAGTCGCGGAAGAAGTCCGGCAAGCTGACCAACCTTGTGGCAGAGCTGGACTCCTCACCGCTGCCCGCATCGTTGACCGGCATCGGCCACACCCGGTGGGCTACGCACGGTGGACCCACGGACCAGAACGCACATCCGCATCTCGCCGATGACGGGCGCCTTGCCCTCATCCACAACGGAATCATCGAGAACTTTGCCGAGCTGAAGGCTGAGCTGCTGGAGCAGGGCGTTGTCTTCGCTTCGGACACCGACACCGAGGTTGCTGCGGCGCTGCTCGGCAGCATCTACCGTCGTCGAACGGATGCCGGCACCGCAGATGCCCTGACCAGTGCTATGCAGGAAGCCTGCCAGCGCCTTGAGGGCGCATTCACCCTGCTTGCCATCCATCAGGACGCGCCCGACGTCGTCGTCGCCGCCCGCCGTAACTCACCGCTTGTTGTGGGACTGGGTGACGGCGAGAACTTCCTTGGCTCGGATGTTTCCGGCTTCATCGACTTCACCCGCCGTGCGGTGGAACTGGGCCAGGACCAGGTCGTGACCATCACACCGGAAGACGTCACGATCACCGACTTCTACGGAGCGCCCGCCACCGGTAAGGAGTTCCACGTCAGCTGGGACGCTGCCGCGGCGGAGAAGGGCGGCTACCCGTCCTTCATGGCCAAGGAGATCAACGACCAGCCCGACGCCGTTGGGCAGACCCTGCTGGGCCGCACCGACGCGAAGGGCAACCTTGTCCTCGACGAACTGCGCATCGACGAATCAATCCTGCGCTCGGTGGACAAGATTGTTGTCCTCGCCTGCGGAACGTCCGCGTACGCCGGCCAGGTGGCCAAGTACGCAATCGAGCATTGGTGCCGGATTCCAACGGAGATCGAGCTTTCGCACGAGTTCCGCTACCGGGATCCGATCGTCAATGAGAAGACGCTCGTGGTGGCCATCTCCCAGTCCGGCGAGACCATGGACACCCTGATGGCTGTGCGGTACGCCCGTGAGCAGGGCGCCAAGGTTGTGGCAATCTGTAACACCAACGGCTCAACCATTCCCCGGGAGTCGGATGCGGTGCTGTACACGCATGCCGGTCCGGAGATTGCCGTCGCTTCCACCAAGGCGTTCCTCGCGCAGATCACCGCCACCTATCTCCTCGGGCTGTACCTGGCGCAACTGCGGGGCAACAAGTTCCGTGACGAAATCGCGGACGTACTGGCGGACCTCAGCGAGATGCCGGCGAAGATCCAGGAGGTCCTGGATAACTCGGACCCCGTCAAGGAGCTCGGACGGAGCATGGCGGATGCCAAGTCCGTGCTGTTCCTCGGCCGCCATGTGGGGTTCCCGGTGGCCATGGAGGGTGCGCTTAAGCTCAAGGAGCTCGCCTACATCCATGCGGAAGGATTTGCTGCCGGCGAGCTCAAGCACGGGCCCATCGCGCTGATCGAGGAGGGTCAGCCCGTCGTCGTCGTACTGCCTTCGCCCCGCGGACGCGACTCGCTGCACGCCAAGGTGGTTTCGAACATTCAGGAGATTCGGGCCCGTGGCGCAGTCACCATTGTGATCGCCGAAGAGGGCGATGAGTCCGTGGCTGCGTTCTCCGAGCACGTCATCCACGTTCCGCAGACTGCAACACTGCTTGCGCCGCTGCTCACCACGGTCCCGCTGCAGATTTTCGCGTGCGAGCTGGCCGCTGCCAAGGGCTATGACGTGGATCAGCCGCGGAACCTGGCCAAGTCCGTCACGGTCGAGTAGTAGGTATCGGCGTGATTGTCGGCATTGGCGTGGACGTTGTGGACGTCGCGCGGTTCGAGCGGCAGCTTCAGCGCACGCCCGGGCTGCGGGACCGTCTGTTCGTTGCGGCTGAGCGTGCGTTGAACACCCGCTCGCTTGCCGCACGCTTTGCAGCAAAGGAAGCCGTTGCCAAGGCGCTCGGCGCGCCTGCGGGCATGAACTGGCAGGACTGCTGGATCGGTCTCGACGGCAACGGAAGCCCTACCGTCGAGGTGTCCGGGACTGTGGCAGCCGTCGCGTCTGGCCGCGGCGTTACCCGGTGGCACCTCTCGCTCAGCCACGACGGCGGGGTCGCAACCGCAATGGTTGTCGCCGAAGGAGAACTTCCGCCGGCCACCCGCTAGGATTCTAAGCATGCTTAGTGCCTATACCGGGAGCCAGATCCGGGCAGCGGAAGCGCCGCTGCTTGAGGCCGGATACGGCGATGCTTTGATGCAGCGGGCTGCCCACGGCCTTGCGCAGGTTGCCGGCGCCGAACTCCGCGATACCGGCGGAATCTACGGACGCGCCGTCGTCGTGCTGGCGGGGAGCGGAAACAACGGCGGCGACGCCCTGTACGCCGGCGCGCGGCTGGCGGGTCGTGGCGCGGGCACGACGGCGATTCTCACCTCCGAGCGGGTACATGTCGAGGCGCTGGTTGCGTTCCGTGCGGCCGGCGGCAGGGTTGAGCAGCTCACCGACGACCGCGTTGACGCCCTGGCGATGCGGATTGCGTCCGCCGCCCTGGTGATTGACGGGATCCTTGGCACGGGTGGTAGTGGCGGCCTGCGCGGCGCGGCGGCGAAACTGGTCCAGCAGGTGAACGCACGTGGTGTGGCCCGCGTTGTCGCCTGCGACCTTCCCAGCGGAATCGACGCGGACACCGGCGAGGCAGCCGGAGAGATCCTCCCGGCCGATGTCACAGCAACCTTTGGTGGCGTCAAGACCGGGCTGCTCGCAGGCGCCGGAGCACGGGCAGCGGGGCGGGTGGTCACCATCGACATCGGTCTCACCCAATCCCTTCCGCCGGCGGCGGCGTATTCGCTGGAACCGGAGGATCTCCGGCAGCTCTACGCGCGGCCCGGACCAACGGACCATAAATACAGCAGGGGAGTGCTCGGCATCGCGGCGGGCTCGGCGATGTACCCGGGGGCTGCGGTGTTGGCGACCGGTGCGGCGCTGGGTACCGGCGTCGGGATGGTGCGCTTTCTGGGCCCGCCAACAGTTGCTTCTCTCATCAACGCCGTCCATCCGGAGGTTGTCTGCTCGCAGGGCTCTGTTCCGGAATCACATGTGCAGGCCTGGCTTGTGGGGCCGGGCGCCACGGAGGATCCCGGGCAGCGGCAGCGGGCACGCGACGCCATCGCGTCCGGCCTGCCCACCGTCGTCGACGCCGGTGCGCTGCCCCTGCTGCCGGAAAAAGTGGGTGAGCAGGTCATTCTTACGCCCCACGCTGGTGAACTGGCGGCGCTGTTCCAACGCCGGGGCGAAGACGTTGAACGGGTTGCCATTGAAGCAACGCCCGCCTACTTCGCCCGCCGTGCAGCCGCCACAACCGGTGCAACCGTCCTGCTGAAGGGCTACACAACGGTGGTCGCGGCGCCGGGCGGCGAGCTCTTCATCCAGTCGAATGCCACACCCTGGCTGGCCACCGCGGGATCGGGTGACACACTCGCGGGGATCCTGGGCGCGCTGGTCGCGACCAACGCCGGGAACGACGACGTCGCCGCACCGCTGGGGCTGCCGCCGTCGTCGCGCTGGGCTGCTTTGGGAGCGGCGGCCGCGACGCTGCACGGACTGGCGGGGCGGCGCGCAGCACGGCGCGGACCGGTGATGGTCGGAGAGCTGCCCAGGCACGTGGGCCGCGTACTCGCGGAACTGCTGTAACAGCCGCACCCCGACATAGTTCACCGAAATGTCGGAGTCCTGCGCTATGAAAGGATGCAGGACAAAAGGTCACTGAGAACATTCGGTCAACTTCACTGAGGACCGAACTGAGTATTGAAACGAGCAAGGAGAACACATGGAGCTTTGGCCAGGAGATGCCTATCCGCTAGGGGCAACCTATGACGGCACGGGAACCAACTTCGCGCTCTACAGCGAAATTGCCGAGAAGGTGGAGTTGTGCCTGATTGACGACGACGGCGCGGAGACCCGCATCGAACTCAAGGAAGTGGACGGCTATGTGTGGCACGGCTACCTGCCGCAGGTTTCACCCGGGCAGAAGTACGGATACCGCGTCCACGGGCCCAACAATCCGGACGAGGGCCACCGCTGCAACCCGAACAAACTGCTGCTGGATCCCTACGCAAAAGCGGTGCACGGCCAGATCGACTGGGACCAGGCCCTGTTCGGCTACAACTTCGGCGACGAGCATTCGGTCAACAATGAGGATTCCGCGGCGCACATGATGCTCGGCGTTGTCATCAATCCCTTCTTCAACTGGGACGGCGACCGCATGCCGCGCACCCCGTACCACCAGTCGGTGATCTACGAGGCGCACGTCAAGGGGCTCACGCAGTTGCACCCGGAAATCCCGGAGGAGCAGCGCGGCACGTACGCCGGCGTGGCCCATCCGGCGGTTATCGCGCACCTGCAGAAGCTCGGCGTCACGGCGATCGAGCTCATGCCCGTGCACCAGTTCGTCAACGACAGCACGCTGCAGGAAAAGGGCCTGTCCAACTACTGGGGCTACAACACCATCGGCTTCTTCGCACCGCACAACGCCTACGGCTCCACCGGCGATGAAGGCGAGCAGGTGCAGGAATTCAAGGCCATGGTCCGCGAGCTGCACCTGGCGGGCATCGAGGTGATTCTCGACGTCGTGTACAACCACACGGCGGAGGGCAACCACATGGGGCCAACGCTCTCGATGCGCGGCATCGACAATGCGTCCTACTACCGGCTGGTGGAGGACGACAAGCAGTACTACATGGACACCACCGGCACCGGTAACTCTCTGAACGTTGGAAACCCGCACTCGCTGCAACTGCTCATGGATTCGCTGCGCTACTGGGTCACGGAAATGCATGTTGACGGGTTCCGCTTCGACCTTGCCTCGGCCCTGGCCCGCGAGTTCTACGAGGTGGACCGGCTGAGCGCGTTCTTCGAACTCGTGCAGCAGGATCCGGTCGTGTCCCAGGTGAAGCTGATTGCCGAGCCCTGGGACGTTGGTCCCGGCGGGTACCAGGTGGGCAACTTCCCTCCGCAGTGGACGGAATGGAACGGTAAATACCGCGATACCGTGCGCGATTTCTGGCGCGGCGAGCCCTCCAGCATCGGGGAGTTTGCCTCGCGGCTGACGGGTTCGGCGGACCTCTACGAGCATTCGGCGCGCCGGCCGGTGGCATCGATCAACTTCGTCACGGCCCACGACGGCTTCACGCTGCGGGACCTCGTGTCCTACAACGAGAAGCACAATGAGGCCAACGGCGAAGACAACAACGACGGCGAATCCCACAACCGCTCGTGGAACTGCGGCGCCGAAGGATCCACCGACGATCCTGAGGTGCAGACCCTGCGCGTTCGGCAACAGCGGAACTTCATCGCAACGCTCCTGCTGTCACAGGGCGTGCCCATGATCCTGCACGGCGATGAACTGGGCCGCACGCAGGACGGCAACAACAACACCTACTGTCAGGATTCGGAGCTGTCCTGGGTGCACTGGGACAACCTGGACCAGCCGCTGCTCGAGTTCACGGCAGCCGTGAGCCGGCTGCGCTCCGAGCACCCGACGTTCCGTCGTCGTCGTTTCTTCGACGGCCGGCCGGTTCGGCGTGGAGAGGGCGAGGCGCTGCCGGACATCGTCTGGCTGGACACTGAGGGCGAGCTCATGGCTCCGGAAGACTGGAATGACGGCTTCGGCCGCTCCATCGGCGTCTTCCTCAACGGTCAGGGCATCCGCGGACGGGACCAGCGCGGCCAGCGCATCACCGACCTGAACTTTCTGCTCTACTTCAACGCCCACGATGAAGCGGTGAAGTTCACGGTGCCGTCCGAGGAATACGGGCCGATGTGGGACGAGGTCATCGACACCGCAGGTGTCTACGCGGACTCCGACCCCATCCCGGCCGGTGCGGCGGTGACGGTGGAAGCCAAGTCGATGGTGGTTCTGCGTGCGCATGCCGAGGCAGAAGACCTTGACCACTCTGTCGCGGCATCGCTTGCGATCCTCGCCAACGAGAACACCGCGAAGACCGGCTCAGCCTGAGCCCGGCACGTTCAGAGCACCTGGAGGAGAAGTACGTGAAGGCACCCAAGTCGACCTACCGGTTGCAGATTCGTTCTAGCTTCGACCTGTCCGCCGCCGTTGAGGTTGTGCCCTATCTGAAAGACCTCGGGGTGGACTGGGTGTACCTCTCACCGGTGCTGACGGCCGAGCAGGGATCCGACCACGGGTACGACGTCACCGACCCCACCACGATCGACCCCGAGCGTGGTGGGCCGGAGGCGTTCGACGCCCTGTGCCGGACCGCGCACGGGGCCGGTCTCGGCGTGCTCGTGGACATCGTGCCGAACCACGTCGGTGTGGCCACCCCGGCCCAGAACACATGGTGGTGGGATCTGCTCGCGAAGGGACGGGACTCCCGGTATGCCGAGGCGTTCGACATCGACTGGGACGCCGGTGGGGGACGCATTCGCATTCCTGTGCTGGGCGACGGAGACAACGAGGTGGACCAGCTCAAGATTGTCGACGGCGAGCTGCACTACTACGAGAACCGTTTCCCCATCGCAGACGGTACGGCGCAGCCGGGTGACACCGGCGCGCAGGTGCACGCCCGGCAACACTACGAGCTGGTGAACTGGAGGCGCGCGGACAGCGAACTGAACTACCGGCGATTCTTCGGCGTGAACACGCTGGCGGGCATCCGGGTGGAGGTCCCGTGGGTATTCGACGAGGCACACTCCGAGGTTCGACGCTGGTTCGGCGAATCGCTGGTGGACGGGCTGCGCATCGATCACCCGGATGGGCTCGCCGACCCGGCAGGCTACCTCGACCGGCTGCGCGAACTCAGCGGCGGCGCCTACACGCTGGTGGAGAAGATCCTTGAACCCGGCGAGGAGTTGCCGGAGCGGTGGGCGTGCGAGGGAACCACCGGCTACGACGGGCTTGCGCTGATTGATCGGCTGTTCGTCGATCCTGCCGGCCGCCCCGCGCTCGAAGCGGCTGTTCCAACTGAACCGTTCGTCCACATGATCCACGGCACCAAGCGCGGAATCGCGGACGGAATCCTGCGGTCTGAAGTGCTGCGCCTTGCACGGCTGGTTCCGCAGGAGGCGGGCCTGGACTTCGAAGAGAGCGCCGATGCGCTGGCCGAGCTGCTGACCTGCTTCCCGGTCTACCGCAGCTACCTTCCGGACGGCGCGCACTACCTCGCCGAAGCAGTCCTAAGCGCGAAGGTCCGCAGGCCGGAGCTGGCGAATGTTCTGGACGCGCTGCATCCGCTCCTGAATCCGTTCCTTGAAGATGGGGGAGCTGAGGACAACGGCGCTGACCTGTCTGGGTTGGCTGTACGGTTTCAGCAGACCTCGGGCATGGTCATGGCCAAGGGCGTCGAGGATACTGCCTTCTACCGCTACAACCGGCTCACTTCCCTCAACGAGGTTGGCGCGGATCCGTCCATTTTCGCGCTCGACGGGTACGAACTCCACCGTGCACTGCTGGAACGCCAGGAGTCCTCGCCGCTCACCATGAACTCGTTGAGCACGCACGACACCAAGCGCGGCGAGGACACGCGGGCCCGGATCTCGGTGCTGTCGGAGATCGCCGAAGAATGGGTGGCCTCACTGGAGCAGCTGGACCGCCTGGCCCCGATCGGGGACAGGGCGTTCGCGTCGCTGATGTGGCAGGCGCTCATTGGCGCCTGGCCGCTAAGCAGGGAACGCGCGCACGCCTACGTTGAGAAAGCTTCCCGCGAAGCAGATGCGAGCACGCACTGGACCGCGCCGAACGATGCCTTCGAAGAGAAGATGCATGCCGCCGTCGACGCCGCCTTTGACGACGCGGAGGTGCACCGGCTTGTGACTTCGCTGGTGGAGCGCGTGTCTGCGCCGGGCTGGTCCAACTCCCTATCGGCGAAACTGCTGCAGCTCACCATCCCGGGCATTCCCGACGTCTATCAGGGTTCCGAGCTCTGGGAAACCTCGCTGGTGGACCCGGACAACCGCCGTCCCGTCGACTTTGGACTGCGCAAGCAGGGCCTCGTGGACCTGGCATTCGGCGCCCTTCCGCAGATTGACGACGGCGGGATGGCCAAGCTCCTTGTCGTCTCCCGAGCGCTGCGGCTACGCAGGGATTCGCCGGAACTGTTCTCGACCTACCGCTCGGTGACAGCCACGGGCCCGGCGGCGGAGCATGTGTTCGCCTTCGACCGCGGCGGCGTTGTTACGGCGGTCACCAGACTCCCACTGGGACTGGACCGGGCCGGCGGCTGGCGGGACACCGCCGTCGTTCTGCCCGAGGGCGCGTACAGCTGTGCCATTACGGGCACCGGCTTTGAGGGCGGCCCTGTTCCGGTCAACCGGCTGTTCGAAACCTATCCCGTGGCACTGCTTGTGAAGGAGGACACACGATGAGTTCAAGGTTTAATGTCTGGGCACCGAAGGCCCAGTCCGTGACGCTGCTCGCAGACGGCCAGAAGCATCCGATGGTTGCCCGTGACGGCGACTGGTGGGAAGCACCCGGCGCGCCCGCTACCGGCGAGGTCGACTACGGCTACCTGCTCAACAACGCGGAGAATCCCGTGCCGGACCCGCGCTCGCGAAGGCAGCCGGAGGGTGTGCACAAGCTGTCCCGAACGTTCGACGCCGGCACCTACTCCTGGAGCGACGACAGTTGGGTTTCCCCTGGCCTCGACGGCAGCGTCATCTACGAACTGCACATCGGCACCTTCACCCCTGAGGGCACCTTCGACGCCGCCGTCGGAAAGCTGGACTACCTGGCGAACCTCGGCGTCCAGTACATCGAACTGCTGCCGGTCAACGCGTTCAACGGCACCCACAACTGGGGATACGACGGCGTCCTCTGGTACGCCATCCACGAGCTCTACGGTGGACCGGAGGGATACCAGCGCTTCGTCGACGCAGCGCACCAGCGCGGGCTGGGCGTGATCCAGGACGTGGTCTACAACCACCTTGGGCCGAGCGGGAACTACCTGACACAGTTCGCGCCCTACCTCACCGAGGGCAAAGCCAACACCTGGGGGGATTCGCTGAACCTCGACGGCCCGCTCTCTGACGAGGTGCGGCGTTACGTTGTGGACAATCTGCTCATGTGGTTCCGCGACTATCACGTGGACGGCCTACGGCTCGACGCCGTGCACGCGCTGCATGACGAGCGCGCGATCCACATCCTTGAGGAATTCGCGGTCGAGACCGCGCACTGCGCGGAAGAGCTGGGTAAACCGCTGTTCCTGATCGCGGAATCGGACCTGAACAATCCACGTCTCATCGCAGCACGCTCCGCAG
The DNA here is from genome assembly GCF_011927905.1 of Arthrobacter pigmenti. Classification (NCBI taxonomy): domain Bacteria; kingdom Bacillati; phylum Actinomycetota; class Actinomycetes; order Micrococcales; family Micrococcaceae; genus Arthrobacter; species Arthrobacter pigmenti. The sequence goes on along the minus strand of NZ_JAATJL010000001.1, from coordinate 2,380,808 downwards.
GCGGTTACGGACTCGCAGGACAGTGGAGCGATGACTTCCACCACGCGGCGCACGTGAACCTGACCGGTGAAACAGCCGGTTACTACTCGGACTTCGATTCCGTCGGCGCGCTCGCCAAGGTTTATCGGGAGGGCTTCTTCCACAACGGAACCTGGTCCTCCTTCCGCGAACGGTCGCACGGACGGCCGATCGACCCGGCTAAGCACAGCCTGCATCAGCTGGTGGTGTGCACACAGAATCACGACCAGATCGGCAACCGCGCCGCAGGGGACCGCCTCAGCGGAACGCTGAACTCGGCCCAACTGGCCCAGGCCGCCGTCCTGAACATCGCCGGCCCGTTCACGCCGATGCTGTTCATGGGTGAGGAGTACGGTGCCACCACGCCGTGGCCGTTCTTCACTTCGCACCCCGAACCGGAGCTCGGCAAGGCCACTGCAGAGGGCCGCCTTGCCGAGTTCGAGAAGATGGGTTGGGACCCGGAAGCCGTGCCCAATCCACAGGACCCGGGGACGTTCGCGTCCGCCAAGCTCGACTGGAGCGAACTGGAGCGTCAGGACCAAGCCGGCTTGCTCAACATCTACCGGGACCTGATCAGGCTCCGCCGGGAGAACAAGGACCTGCGCAACCCGGACTTCACCTCGGTGAGCGTCGAGTTCGACGAAGACCAGCGCTGGCTGGTGCTTCGCAGGGGTAAGCGCACCGCCGTCGTCGTCAATTTCGCAGGCGAGCAGCGGGAGGTGCCGTTGGCAGCGAAGGAGGTCCTGCTGAGTACCGAGCCGGGCGAGTCGATTGGAAGCGGAACGGTGACCCTGCCCGCTCATGGTGCGGCAATCCTGAAGGTGTAGCCTACCGACCATGCGCGAGCTTCGAACAGAAGTGCTGGTGGTGGGAGCCGGCCCCACCGGGCTGATGCTCGCCGCGTGGTTGGCGAAGCTCGGCGTCGATGTGCTGGTTGTGGACGGCAAGGACGGCCCTACGCGCGAATCCCGTGCCCTGGGAGTCCACTCGCGAAGCATGGAGATTTACGACCAGCTGGGTGTGATCGACCGCGTGCTGTCCGAGGGTTGGCCCGTCGCCAAGATCCGTCCCGGCTACGAGGCCTCATCCTTCGGCGCGGTTCCCATCGGCACGATCGGTGCGGACCTCACGCCCTACCCGGGCATCCACGTCCTGGAGCAGAGCAAGAACGAACAAATCCTGCTTGACAGGCTGGAAGAACTCGGCGGAGCTGTGCACTGGGGGCGGCAACTCGTAAACCTCAAGCACGACGTCGTCAGGGTCACGGCCGACTGTGCGGGAACTGAAGCGCTCTCTATCAGCGCGCGCTTTTGTGTGGGTGCGGACGGCGGTTCGTCGGCGGTGCGGAAACTCTCCGGCATACCTTTCGAGGGACTGACGAATGAACACACCTTCTACGTGACCGATGTAATGGGCGCCGAGGGGGTGGCCGAGGACAGCGTCAACCTGCGCTTCGGTGCGGACGAGTTCCTGCTCGGCTTCCCCATGGGCCCGGACGGACACCACCGCCTGCTTGGCGTCCTTCGCACTACCGGCAACGAGGATGTCCCCGAGTTCCTTGCCCGGGAGCGCCTGCAGCAGACGTTCGACGTCGGTTACCGGGAATCGATCTGGTTTTCCACCTACCGCATCCATCACCGGGTGGCCGCACAGTTCAGGAAGGGGCCGGTGTTTCTCGCAGGAGATGCGGGTCATGTTCATTCGCCGGTGGGTGCGCAGGGAATGAATACCGGCCTTCAGGACGCGCATAACCTTGCGTTCAAGCTGGCGGAGGTTCTTTCCGGGCGGTCCTCCGAGCAGCTGCTGAACCGGTACGAAGCCGAGCGGCGGCCCGTCGCGCTGAGGCTCGTCAACAGCACCGACCGCGTGTTCGCTTTGGTGACCTCCCGCAATCCGGTGGCCCGCACCGTGCGGCGTGCCGCGCCGCGGTTCCTTGTCCCGGTGGCCATCCGGGTGGTGCCGCGGCTTCCGATCGCGCGGCGTCTGATCGGCTATCTCTCCCAGCTCCGGATCCATTACTGGCTGGATAGCAATCCAATGAACGACGACGCCGCCAGGCAGGCTCCCGCACGCGGCCGCCGGCGTGGGCGAGTGGTCGGCAGGCGGCTTCCCTGGACCGGCGAGAACTTCGAGGCGCTACGTTCCGCGATGTGGCAGGTTCACGTCTATGGCGACGTGGACGCGGAGGTGGCGGACGCCGTCGGGCGCGGTTTGAACATTCCCGTGCACTTGTTCCGTTCCGCTCCCGGGAAGGGACTGCTGGATGGGACTTGCTACCTGGTGCGCCCCGACGGTTTTGTGGCTGGAACCGCTCCCGTGCACAGGGCGGTGTCAATGTTGCGTCCGCTGTTGCCGGATCAGTGGAACGCCCGTCCAGGTTCTAGGATGAATGGATGACTTATCACCCTGCAGATAACCGCTATGACACCATGCCGTACCGCCGGGTCGGGCGGAGTGGGCTGCACTTGCCCGCCGTGTCCCTGGGCCTGTGGCACAACTTCGGCGATGACAAGCCGTTCGACGTGCAGCGGGACATCCTTCGCCGGGCATTCGATCTCGGCGTCACGCACTTCGACCTCGCCAACAACTACGGACCTCCCTACGGTTCGGCTGAGACCAACTTCGGAAGGCACTTCAAGGACGACTTCAAGCCGTTCCGCGACGAACTGATCATCTCAAGCAAGGCCGGTTACGACATGTGGCCCGGCCCGTACGGAAACTTTGGTTCGCGCAAATACCTGCTGGCGAGCCTGGACCAGTCGCTGTCCCGGATGGGCCTGGACTACGTCGACATCTTCTACAGCCACCGTCCTGACCCGGAAACGCCGCTTGAGGAAACTATGGGGGCACTTGATACCGCTGTGCGCTCCGGCCGCGCACTCTATGCGGGCATCTCTTCCTACTCGCCTGAGAAGACGGCCGAGGCCGCAGCCATCCTGCGGGATCTGGGCACGCCGCTGCTGATCCACCAGCCCTCGTACTCGATGTTGAACCGGTGGGTCGAGAACGGAGAGCCGAACCTGCCGGAGGTACTGGAGTCGGTAGGTGCTGGTTCCATCGCCTTCTCACCGCTGGCGCAGGGTCTGCTGACCACCAAGTATCTTGGCGGTATCCCGGAGGGCTCGCGTGCGGCGTCGAACAAGTCCCTGTCGGAGGACCATCTCTCCGAGGACAACCTTCGCCGGGTTCGCGGTCTGAACAGCATCGCCGAATCCCGTGGCCAGACCCTCGCGCAGATGGCGATCGCGTGGATCCTCCGGCCACAGGGCAAGGGGTCCCCGATCACCTCGGCGCTGATCGGCGCCTCCAGCGTGAAGCAGCTTGAGGACAGTCTGGGCGCGATCAACCAGTTGGACTTCAGCGATGACGAACTACACGCCATTGACGAGTTCGCTGTCGAGTCCGACATCAACCTGTGGGCAAGGGCGCTCGACGCCTGAGTCCGCTTGCCCTACCGCCACAGCCCGCGTAGCGAGGGAAAGGCTTCCTCGTACTTCGCCAGCAGCCGACGGGCCGTGTGAGCCGAGTCGATCAGCGGGTGCAGCGCGAATGCCCGAAGGGCGAGCGTCCGGTCTCCGTGTACGACGGCGGCAATGAGGTCCTGCTCCACGCCTTTGACCTGCGCCATGAGACCGAGCTGATGGAGACTCGGCGGAGTGATCGGCAGCGCGGTTGCACCGTGGGCGTCGATACGTGCGGGTACTTCAACGACGACGTCGGCCGGTACTTCCGCGATGGCGTTGCCGTTGCGGACGTTGACGATCAACTCCGTGGAAACGCCGGTCAGCAGAGCGTGCATGACATTGAGGGCCACCTGCTCGTACCCGCCGCCGGCGAGGTCTTCCTCGTTTCGGGACTCCTCTGCGGGGCGGGCTTCGGCGAGGTAGCCTTCCTCCCGCTTCCGGCGGGCGGATTCCCAGCGGGCGTAGGGCCGTTCTCCGGACAGGAGCTGCGGATATAGCCCTTCCTGTTGCTGCTGGAGCGCCTCCCCACGGGTCTCAGCAGCGGATGCCAACGCGCGGCGCGCTTCGGCGTGGAAGTAGTAATAGAAGAGGTACTCGTTCGGCAGCGCCCCCAGTGTCGAGAGAAGTTCCGGCCCGAACACCCTGCCTTCCTCAAACGTTGCCAGCCGCGCGGGATCGGTGAGCAGCCCGGGCAGGAGGTCGCCGCCGTCGTACTCCAGCTGACGCAGCCAGCCCAGGTGGTTCAAGCCGACGTAGTCCACACCGGTGAGCGTGCCGAGCGGCAGCGATCCGCCGGCTGCAGCGGCCGCCCGGCGCACCAGGCCGGACGCGGAATCGCAGATGCCGATCACCCGCCGGCCCAGGAGAGGCTGTAGCGCCTCGGTGATGATGCCCGCGGGATTCGTGAAGTTGATGAGCCACGCCTCAGGACAGATCCGGGTGATGTTCTCGGCCAAATCGAGCATCGCGGGGACCGAACGGAGCGCATAGGACAGGCCGCCGGCACCAACCGTCTCCTGTCCCAGCACTCCGTGGGAAAGAGCCACCCGCTCATCCAGGACCCGGCCTGCAGCCCCACCCGGGCGAATGGCGGCGAAGACGACGACGGCGCCGGCCAGCGCTTCCTCCAGGCTCGCGGACACGTTGACCCGGGGCGGACGCGCGTCCGCCGGAAGGGGCATGTCCGCGGTCACGCGGGCGATGGCAGCAGCACGCGAGGGGTCGTCGTCGTACAGTGCGACGTCGTCGATCAGTCCGCGAAAAGTGCCGGTGCTGAGGGCCCGGTACACGAGCGGCACGCGGAACCCGCCGCCGCCGATCACAGCCAACTTCATGGTGCGCTCCTTCGTGGAAGGCCTAAGAGTATCGTGCCGTACATGGGCACCCAGTTTCGATTCGACCCGCTCGCGTCCTCCCGCACAGGGGAAGACCCGGAGTTTGACCTCCTGCTCACCGGTTCGGTGTTCTTCGACATCATCTTCACCGGGATGGAAGGGCTGCCAATGCCGGGAACCGAGGTGTGGGCAGACGGCATGGGTTCCTGCCCGGGCGGAGTGGCCAACCAGGCGATCGCCGCCAGCAGGCTCGGCCTGCACACCACACTGGCGGCGGCCTTTGGTGACGACGGCTACGGTGCTTTCAACCGCAGCATCCTGCAGGGCCAGGAGCACGTTGACCTCTCCCATTCGCGAACCTTCGAGCAGTGGCATTCCCCGGTCACCGTGTCCTTGTCGGTCAACCGGGACCGGTCCATGGTCACTCACGGGCATCCGTCCCCGCTGTCCGCTTCCGAGCTGCTGCAGGACCCGCCGCGCTGCCGGGCCGCCGTCGTCGACGTCGGCAGGACAGTTGAGCCGTGGGCGATCGCCGCCCGCGCGAACGGGACCCGCCTATTCGGTCACGTGGGATGGGATCCTAGCGGTGCCTGGTCGAGTGACGCGCTGGATACACTCGAGCACTTTCACGCGTTCCTGCCCAACGACGTCGAAGCCATGGCCTACACGCGCACGCAGGATCCGTGGGCTGCGCTGTACGCGCTCGCCGACCGTGTGCCGGTAGCGGTGGTGACCATTGGCCAACAGGGAGCGATCGCCGTCGACTCAATCACGGGAGAAGAGGAGTGGGTGCCGGCACTGCCGGTCAATGCGTATGACCCGACGGGTGCGGGAGACTGTTTCGGAGCCGCTTTTGTTACCGGCGATCTCGCTGGATGGCCGCTCGCGGACAGGCTGGCATTCGCGAACCTGTGTGCGTCGCTCTCCGTCCAGGAAGTTGGTGGCTCGCTTGCGGCGCCAGGGTGGGGCGACATTGCGGACTGGTGGCGCCGGATGAGCGCAGGCCGCGACGGCGTCCGCAAACAGTGGTTGCGGCGCTATGCCTTCCTTGAACACATTGTGACGGACGTTCCGCCGGAAGCGGTGCGGCGGGCGACGGCGACGATAGCCACGCAGTCGGATGCCTGAGGGTGGACGCTCGTCGATAACTGACAGAATGGTCCTGTGAGTTTTTCAGGAACCCCGCTACCGGAACGACGGGTGGACATCGACCTTGCCGCCGTGCGGCACAACGTGCGCCATATTGCCGAGATCGCGAGCCCCGCGCGTGTAATGGCCGTCGTCAAGGCGGACGGCTACGGTCACGGGGCGGTCCCGGTGGCTAAGGCCGCGCTGGAAGCTGGCGCCACATGGCTCGGCGTCGCGCACATCGCCGAGGCGGCGCAGTTGCGCGAAGCCGGTATTGAGGCGCCGATCCTCGCTTGGCTGCATACCGAGTCCAGCGACTTCTCCGCTGCGATCGAAATGGGCGTAGACCTCGGAATTTCGGGCTGGGAACTGGCGCACGTGGTTGCGGAAGCGCGCCGTCTGGAGCGCCCTGCCCGCGTACACCTCAAGATTGATACCGGCCTGGGACGGAACGGGTGCCCGCCCGAGCACTGGGAAACCCTGCTCGGTGAAGCGCTGGAACATCAGGAGGACGGGCTCCTGCGGGTAGTCGGTGTGTTCTCCCATCTGGCGGTGGCGGATGAGCCCGACCGCGAGGAAACCGACGAACAGATTGAACGCTTCCGGGACGCCGTCGCCGTAGCCGAGGACGCCGGCGTCGACCTCGAGGTCCGCCACCTCGCCAACACGCCGGGGACGCTCTCCCGGCCTGACAGCCACTTCGACCTGGTGCGCGTGGGCCTCGGCATGTACGGGCTCTCGCCGTTCGAGGGGCAGACCTCACTGGAACTCGGGCTCCGGCCGGCGATGACCTTCCGGACCACCATCGCCAACTGCAAGGAGGTCCCCGCCGGACACGGTGTCTCCTACGGGTTGTCCTACCGGACCGAGAAGCGCACCACGCTCGGCCTGATCCCTGTCGGCTACGGCGACGGCGTTCCCCGCGTCGCCACCGGCGCCCCGGTCAGCGTTGACGGCCGGCGCTACCCTGTGGTCGGGCGGATTGCCATGGATCAGTTCGTCATCGACTTCGAGGCAACTGGGATCGTCGGCACGGACGACAGCCTGTTGGGCCACGAGGTGGTGCTCTTCGGCGACGGCAACGGCACACCCACCGTGGACGAATGGGCCCGTGCGTGCGGCTCCATCAATTACGAGATCGTTACCCGCATCAGCCCCCGCGTGGTTCGCCGGTACGTCGACCCGGAGGCTGATTCGTGAGCGATCCGGTCTGGTCGCAGGAGTTTTCTGTGTCCTCCGTCGAAGAACTGCAATCCGCTGCTGCGTCGCTGGGAAGTCGGCTTACCGCAGGGGACCTGCTGATCCTCACCGGTGAACTCGGCGCCGGGAAGACAACCTTCGCTCAAGGCCTTGGCCGCGGCCTGGGAGTCCGCGAGGGGATCATTTCCCCGACCTTCGTGCTCGTGCGCAACCATCCTTCGCTGACGGGCGGTCCGGCGTTGGTGCACGTTGACGCGTACCGACTGGAATCGGATGCGGAGATAGACGACCTGGACCTCGAATCCACCGTCGATGATTCCGTCACGGTGGTTGAATGGGGAGCCGACAGGGTGGAGCACCTTGCCGAGAGCCGGCTCGTCGTCACTTTGGTGCGTCCCTCTACGGTGCCGCCTAGTCACCAGAGCGGGGACGCCGTCGTCGTGCCGACAGCCCAGATGAGAGAGAACGACGACGACGACGAACCTCGCCACGTCCGCATCGCCGCCTATGGTCCGCGCTGGGCGGACGCAGAGCTGGGGGCCCTGACCCGATGATGATTCTTGCAATCGACACATCGGCTGCCGCCAGCGCTGCACTCACGCGCGACGGCGAGGTTCTGGAGCGTTTCGCGTCAACGGACACACGTTCACACGCGGAGGTCCTGGCGCCCGCTGTACAGGAGTTGCTTGCCAGAGCGGGCCTACCCGGAACCGACCTCGATGCGCTTGTTGTCGGCGTCGGGCCCGGTCCTTTCACCGGCCTGCGGGCAGGCATCGCGACCGCGCGGATGCTCGCGTTTGTCTGGGATGTTCCGCTCCACGGGGTGATGAGCCTGGACGCTGTTGCGCTGGAGGCGGGTCATGCGGAGGGCGAATTCGCGGTGGCAACCGATGCCCGCCGCAAGGAAGTGTACTGGGCACGCTACCGTGCGGCTTCTCCGTCACCGGAGCTCCTGGATGGGCCGCATGTCGGCCCCGCCGAAAACGTTCCCGACGTACCTGTGTATGGGCGAGGTGCGGGCCTGTACGCAGACCGGTTGGCGGGGCGGGTGCACGCAGGGGAGCTCACTCCGGATGCGGCGGCGCTCTCAGCAGTTGCGTATCGGACGCTGTCCGGCGGCGGTGCGCTCCGCGACACGACGCCGCTCTACCTGCGTGAATCCGATGCCAAGGTTCCCGGCCCGCGGAAGAAGGCGCTGTAGGTGAAGTTCACATTGCGTCCGATGCGGCTGGAGGACATCCCGCACGTCGGCTCCCTCGAGCAGAAGCTCTTCCCTGTGGACGCCTGGCCGCTTGAACTGTTTTTCGATGAGTTTGCGCAGACCGAGACCAGGCAGTACCTGGTGGTCGAGGTGGACGGCGCGGTGGTGGGTTACTGCGGCGTCATGGTGGTGGGCGCAACGGCGGACATCCAGACCATCGGTGTGTTGCCCGGGTTCGAGGGGCAGGGCATCGGCACCGCCATGCTGACCGAAATGCTCTCTGAGGCCCGTCGCCGTGGCGCCAGGGAGACGCTGCTCGAAGTCCGCGAGGACAATCCGCGAGCCCGCAGGCTGTACGAGCGATTCGGCTTTGAACATATCCACACCCGGCGGGGTTACTACCGTGACGGCGTCAGCGCCTGCGTCATGCGCCTGATCTTCGAGGAGAGCAAGGAGGCGGCGCATGAACCGCGCTGAGCCACTGGTCCTGGGCATTGAATCGTCCTGTGATGAGACCGGTGTCGGTATTGTCCGCGGCGCCACCCTGCTGACCAACGCCGTTTCGTCCTCCATGGATGAGCACGTGCGTTTCGGCGGAGTGATCCCGGAGATCGCTTCGCGGGCGCACCTGGACGCGATGGTGCCGACCCTCCAGCAGGCGCTTAAGGACGCATCGGTGACACTCGATGAGGTGGACGCCATCGCTGTGACCTCCGGTCCAGGGCTCTCGGGAGCGCTGATGGTCGGGGTCGCTGCTGCCAAGGCGCTGGCTGTGGCAACAGGCAAGCCCCTGTTCGCGGTGAACCACTTGGTTGCCCACGTCGGTGTTGGCCTGCTCGACGCCGGAGAGTTGCCGGAGAACCTTGGCGCCCTGTTGGTTTCGGGCGGACACACGGAGATTCTTCGCGTCCGGAACCTGGCCGCCGACGTCGAGCTTCTGGGTTCAACGATCGACGACGCCGCGGGTGAGGCCTACGACAAGGTCGCCCGCATCCTCGGCCTGGGGTATCCGGGCGGTCCGGTGATCGACAGGATGGCTTCCGACGGCGACCCGAAGGCTATTCGCTTCCCCCGCGGACTGACCCAACCGAAGTACCTGGGCACGCCGGAAGCCCCGGGACCGCACCGTTACGACTGGTCCTTTAGCGGGCTGAAAACCGCCGTTGCCCGCTACGTCGAGGATTGCGAGGCGCGCGGAGTGACGGTGCCGGCAGCCGATGTCGCAGCGTCGTTCCAGGAGGCCGTCGTCGATGTCATTACTGCGAAGGCGGTGCTTGCCTGCACCGAGCACGGCATCACGTCGCTGCTGCTGGGCGGCGGAGTGGCATCGAACTCGCGGTTGCGTCAGCTGACCCGGGAACGCTGCGAAGCTGCCGGAATCACGCTGACCATCCCGCCGTCGTCGTTGTGTACCGACAACGGAGCGATGGTGGCGGCGCTTGCTGCCCGGATCATCATGGACGGCGGCAGACCGAGCGGGATCGGGTTCGGCACCGACTCATCACAGCCGGTAAGCACCGTCCACCTTTAGCCTGCTACGGGTTGTTCATCCGCAGGTACTCGCCCGGAGTCATGCCGATCACCTGCGCGAAGTCACGCGTGAAGTGCGCCTGATCGGCGTAGCCGAGGTTGGCGGCCACCTGGCTGACCGTGCAGCCGCCTGCGGCCAGTCTGACGCCCGCCTCCTGCAACCGGCGGCGCTGGATGAGCCATTTGGGACTCAGGCCGAGGCGTTTCCGGGTCAGGCGCTGCAGCGCCCGCTCATCCAGCCCGGCGTGGACGGCCAATTTGTCCACCCGCGTGAGTGACGGGGTCGTCTCCACATGGTCTGTGATGGCGTTGATGAGTGACTCCTCCGGGTCCAGCGGCCCGCACATCGGGCCCAAGGTCTCGACGGCAAGTGCCATGCACCGTGCGTGGACAGCGGACGACGACGGCGCGGCCGCCATCTCGGCCCGAACCCTGCGGATCAACCCGGTCATGCCCGGTGCAACCTCGGTGAGGGGGATTTCGCCGTTGACCAGCTCGGCCAGCCGGGCGCCGTGCAGCCGGTACCCGGCCGCGGCCTGGAAGAGTACGCCGAACGCCCACGAGGTACCGCTGAGCACTTTGTGCGAAAGTGCCAGCTCGGGTCCCTTGGCGATGGCATAATCCGGTGCGATGACCAACAGAGTGCTCGGGTACTGAAGCACCTTCTGGTGGGAGGTGACACCGTTCGGAAAGTCCCAGACCGGGATCCAGAAGTGCCGGATGATGTGGGCGTACTCCGCATCGGGCGCATACCGGAACAGTTGCGGCGCGGGAAGGCTCGGGTCCTGAAGTTGTCCCCGGCTGATCGGATCCGTCTGCGCTGCCACCTGTCGGATTTTATCAAGACGGTTTCACCGAGCGATGGTTAGCCTAATTCCATGACTACCTACTCGGAACTGTTTCGGACAGAAGACGCACGCCTGACGGAGATTCTGGAGACCATCGAGGACTGGAACGCCGGTTCACCCTGCACGGGGTGGACGGTGCGCGATGTCCTTGACCATCTGATCAACACGCAACGAGACTTCCTGAACCAGCACAATATCGAGATTGGCGCACGGCCGGATACTGCGAAGGATCCGGTAGGTGCATGGAAATACCACTCTTCGAAGGTGCAGAACGTTATGGACACGGCGGAGCTGGCGGAGACAGCCTTCGACGGCTTCTTTGGGCCGACGACGGTCGGGGCGACCCTTGCCAGGTTCTACGGGTTCGACCTGCTGGTCCATCGGTGGGATATTGCGCGCGGCGTGGGGCAGGAGACCCACTTTTCCGACCCGGAGCTGGACCTGATTGAAGAATCGCTGGACGGTTTTGGCGAGCACCTGTACATGGAGGGGATCTGCAAGCCTGCCCTGTCCGCTCCGGAGGATGCCGACCGGGAGACCAGGCTGCTGGCACGGATGGGGCGGGACACCGGGTGGCGGGCTGGCGTCAACGCCTGATCAGGCGCGGAGCTGGCGCACCATATCCAGCACGACGGCGCCAAGGTCACCATTGTTTTCCTCGGCCACGCGGCGTTGACGCTGGTACCCGGCTCCGCGCTGCAGGATCTTTTCGACGTCGGCGAGTTCTTCCGAGCAGCCGAGCCTGGCGGCAACGGGCTCAAGCCGGTTGAGTTCCTCGGTCAGGTGTTCGGTGACCAGCCGTTCGTTCCCCGCGGCGTCGAGGATGATAATCGCGTCCAGGCCGTAGCGCGCGGCCCGCCACTTGTTCTCCTGCACATGCCATGGCGGCATCGTAGGGATGGTGCCGCCGTCGTCGAGCGTGGAGGAGAAGTCATCCACCAAGCACTGGGTGAGGGCCGCGACTGCGCCGACTTCCTCGAGCGTCGAGAGTCCGTCGCACACCCGCAGCTCGATGGTGCCAAGGTTCCCCACCGGCCGGATATCCCAACGGATTTCGCTCACCGTATCGATGACCCCGGTGGTGAACATGTCCTGCACATACGCCTCATACTCGGCCCAGGAGGGGAACTGGAAGGGGAGTCCCGCCGTCGGAAGCTGTTGGAACATGAGCGCGCGCTGGGAGGCGTAACCGGTGTCCTCTCCTCCCCAGAACGGAGAGGATGCGGAGAGCGCCTGGAAGTGCGGGAAGTAGTTGACCAGCCCATCGAGGACCGGAAGCGCTTTGTCGCGGTGGTCGAGCCCCACATGTACGTGTACCCCGTAGATCACCATCTGCTGGCCCCACCACTGGGTCCGGTCGATCAGCTTGGCGTACCGTTCCTTGTCCGTCACCGGCTGGGATCGCGGTGCGCTGAACGGGTGTGAGCCGGCGGAGAACAGTTCCACGCCCATGGGGTCGGTGACTTCGCGGACGGCTGCCAGGGAGCGGCCCAGATCCTCTTTTGCCTCCGCGACGGTATGGCAAATGCCCGTCACGATCTCCACGGTGTTGAGCAGGAGTTCCTGCTTGATGTGCGGGTGTTCCTCATCCGCCTGAAGCTCGGGGTGGCGTTCGTTGACTCCACGTAGCACTTCCTTGGCAACGGACACCAGATCGCCGTTGTACCGGTCCACCAGAGCGAGTTCCCACTCGATGCCGAGGGTCGACTGCTCGGACTGCGCGAACTCAATCTTCAATGGTGTGCTCCTGACCCGTACCGGACGGTGAAAAGTGGGTGCCTCGGTATCGCTTGAATCGCGGGTGAGAACTGAGCTCAATAGTAGTGCAGGGGCGCGGACTTACCGGGTTCAGACCGGATCGACGACGACGGCGATGCGGTCCTCGCCGATCCTCGTCAGTACCAGCATCCCCTTATGCACTGCCTTGTTCCCCGACCTGTTCGATCCGGCGAGGAGTTGCTTTCGAAGCTCCTCGGGGGTGACGGACGTTCCGCGCTTCTTGATGTCCAGCACCCCGATGCCGTTCGCCTTCACCCAGGACTTCAGCGCCTTCACGTTGTACGGCAGAACCTCGAGGATCCGGTATGCCCGTGCAAACGGTGTTTCCACCAGTCCGGGAGCACACACATAGGCGATTTTCGGATCAATCAGGTGGCCATCGAGTTGGCGGGCGACGTCGGCCACCAGGCCCGAGCGGATGATCGCTCCGTCCGGCTCATACAGGTACCCCTCAACGGGTCCCAGCGGCGCGTCGTCGTCGTGTCCGAAGTCGGTGTTGCTCGTGAGCTCAGCGGCGCCGTCGGCACGGATCAGCAGCGCTCCCCGGCGGACGTTCTCACGGCGGAGGGTGTTGAACCACAACACCACTTCGGCGACGTCGCCGTCCACCGAAACCCACTGCGCCTCACAATTCTCAGGAACGGACTCGTGCGGAATTGCAGGGCCAAGCTTCACGCCGAGGGGCATGCCCGTTTCGGCGAGGCCTTCGACGAAGGACAGCGGCGGTGAGAAAGCCTCCGGGTCGAAAAGGCGTTTGCTGCCGGAACTGGACACAGTCCTGCGGGCGGGGTCCAGCCACACGCCGTCGTACTCCGACAGGTCCACCGTACATGCGTCCGCGTTGAGGACGGTGGCGTTGGACCAGGGGAGCAGGTTCATGGTGGCTGCCGCGGCGGTGGTCTCGTCGAGTTCGACGGCGGTGACCTCGCGTTCGAGCGTGGCCAGCGCCATGGAGTCGGCCCCGATCCCGCAACCCAGATCGGCAACCCTGCTGAGCCCGGCGCTGACATAACGCTGAGCGTGCCGGGCAGCAACGGTGAGCCTGGTGGCCTGTTCGAGTCCGTCCGGCGTGAAGAGCATGCGGGCGGCGAAAGGCCCGAACTTCGCCTGGGCTTTCGCACGCAGCCGCGACTGCGTGAGGGCTGCCGCGACCACCTCCGGGGAATGTCCGGCATCGCGCAGTTGGCTGCTGAGCCGGAGGCTGTCCGCTTCCGAATAGGGGCCGAGCGAGTTGAGCAGCTCCCAACCATCGGGAGTGAGGACTGGCTCTAGGAGGTTCTGGGTCACGGTGTCGCTTTCGAACGGGAGCTTATCGCGGGCGGCGGAAGGACCGGCCCTTCAGTCTAGAGGTTCTGCATCATCAGGGCGGTGGCAGGAGTAAAGCCGAGCCGCTCGTAGAACGGAATGGACTGGGTGCTGGGGGAGAGGACTACGCGCACTGCGCCGAGGGCTCTGGCCCGCTCCAGCGCGGACTCCATGAGCGCGCCGCCGATGCCGCGCTTCCTCTCGTCCGGCAGCACAAAGGCATTACCGACGTAGACCCAGCACGACGGCGGTGCGTCCGGCTTCGGCATCCGATTGAAAACCAGGAAGTTCACCATGCCGATGGCATCACCGTCCCGTTCGGCGAGGAACGTTATTCGCGGGTTGCTCGCTGCCCACTCACTGAAGACGCTCTCGAAGGCGGCGCCGTCGTCGTTCCGTTCGTGGTTCTGCCGGGCACCGAGCTGCTCCGCGGCCCACTTCGCCCTCAGCTCCGCAAGTGCCGGCCAGTCCGCTTCGGTCGCTTCCCGGACGGTGATTTCAAGCATCGGTCGTGAGCCACTTTGCGCGGACCTCGACGTCGGAGCGTTCGTAGCCCAGGCGCTCATAGAAATTGAGCACCTCCGTGTTGGTCTCGCGGATCATCAGCTGCACCTTCACAGCGCCCTGCCGGCGCAGCCACTGTTCACACGCGTCCATCATGAGCCCGCCGAGGCCCTCTCCCCGTCGGTCCTCGGCCACCGCGAGGTAGTAGACCCACCCGCGGTGCCCGTCATGGCCCACCATCGCGGTGCAGGCAAGCTCGTCGTCGATCAAGCCGCCCAGCACTGTGGAAGAGGGGCTCTGCACAGCGCGGAGGAGGTCTGCTTCCGGGTCATTCCACGGTCGGGTCAGTCCGGCCGCCTCCCAGAGCTGGACGGCGTCGTCGTAATGAGGTGGCTGAAGGTCCGTGATGAGCATCCGTCGAGCTTATTTCACCTACGCTGCCAGTATGGGACGGAAAGCGGACGACGGCGGGGTGTTGGCCACGGTGCTCAGGCGCGCCTTCGGGGGTGGCAGGGTTCTGGTGGGCGTCGACGGTGTGGATGGTTCGGGCAAGACGACGTTCGCTGATTCCCTTGCGGCTCTGGCCTCGCGTGATGGCCGGGCTGTGGTCCGTATCGGGCTGGATAACTTCCTGAAGGCAAGCGCAGTGCGTTACCGGCGCGGACGGGACTCTCCCGAGGGTTTCTGGCTCGATTCCTATAACTACGGGCGGTTTCGCGAGTGGGTGCTGGAGCCGCTTCGCGGTGACGGGTTCTACCGGGAGGCCTGCCATGACCTTGCCACTGATAGTTCCCTCTGTCCGCCGTTGCAGCAGGCACCATCCGATTGCCTCGTGCTGATTGATGGCATGTTCCTGCACCGGGACGAGCTTGCTGGGGTTTGGGATGTGTCGGTGTTCCTGGACGTGCCGTTTACGGTGACGGCTGAGCGGATGGCAATCCGCGACGGGTCCAATCCCGATCCTGAACATCTCTCCATGCGGCGGTATGTGCAGGGGCAAAGGCTTTACCTCGGCGGATGCGATCCGGCGTCCAGGGCTACGTTCGTGGTGGACAATTCCGATCCGGGTGCGCGTCGTTTCGTCGAGCCGGAATCCGTTTCCTACCGTGCGTGAGCTCTACCCGGTCGATTCCGCGCAGGTCTCGTCAGAGGGCGACGCGTTTGCAGCGCGTGTCGGGGGCGACTCGCCGTCGTGTCTGGCCGAACCTGCACGGAATCGACAGACAGAACAGACGTGAAGTGACAACTCTCTGGCACTCGCCTTGACCGAGTGCTAACCGTTGCATAAAGTCAGACTTGGCACTCTCATCATGAGGGTGCTAATCCTTCGAGGATGCGCCAACCGGCACCGCGACGACGGTCAGCGCCTGCTCGAAACCTAAGATTCATACAACCAAGTGAAGGAGAGGTCCGAGTGTCGGTCTCTATCAAGCCTCTTGAAGATCGTATTGTTGTCCGGCCGCTGGAAGGCGAGCAGACCACTGCTTCCGGCCTGGTCATCCCGGACACCGCCAAGGAAAAGCCCCAGGAGGGCGAAGTCGTCGCAGTAGGCCCCGGCCGCGTTGACGACAACGGCAACCGTGTTCCGGTTGACGTTTCCGAAGGCGACGTCGTCATCTACTCCAAGTACGGTGGCACCGAGGTCAAGCACGGCGGCCAGGAGTACCTGGTTCTTTCCGCCCGCGACGTCCTGGCGATCGTCGTCAAGTAGTTGTGCAGAAGAACCCCGGTCACCATTGGCCGGGGTTCTTTTCCTGCTGGTACACACCCCTGCACACGCCTGAAAGGAACAAGATATGGCAAAGCAGTTGGAGTTCAACGACGCCGCGCGCCGCAAGCTCGAAGCCGGCGTCGACAAGCTGGCCGACACCGTCAAGGTGACCCTCGGCCCGCGGGGACGCAACGTCGTCCTCGACAAGAAGTGGGGCGCACCCACCATCACCAACGACGGCGTGACCATCGCACGTGAGGTGGAGCTGGACGACCCCTATGAGAACCTTGGCGCCCAGCTTGCCAAGGAAGTTGCCACCAAGACCAACGACGTCGCCGGTGACGGCACGACGACGGCCACAGTCCTCGCGCAGGCACTGGTCAAGGAAGGCCTCCGCAACGTTGCAGCAGGTGCCGCTCCCGGCGCCCTGAAGCGCGGCATCGAGGTTTCCATCGAGGCTGTTGCCGATCGCCTGCTGGAAAACGCCCGTGAGGTTGTCGGAAAGCAGACCGCCAATGTCGCTGCCATCTCGGCCCAGAGCCAGGAAGTCGGCGACCTGCTGGCCGAGGCTTTCGAGAAGGTCGGCAAGGACGGCGTCATCACGATCGAGGAATCCTCGACCACGCAGACCGAACTGGTCCTCACCGAGGGCATGCAGTTCGACAAGGGATACCTCAGCCCGTACTTCGTGACTGACGCAGAGCGCCAGGAAGCTGTCCTCGAAGACGCACTGATCCTGATCAACTCCGGCAAGATTTCGGCGCTGCAGGAATTCCTGCCGCTGCTTGAAAAGGCGCTGCAGGCGGGCAAGCCGCTCTTCATCATCGCTGAGGATATCGAGGGCGAGGCGCTGTCCACTCTTGTGGTGAACAAGATCCGCGGCACCCTCAACGTGGTTGCAGTCAAGGCACCCGGCTTCGGCGACCGCCGCAAGGCCATGCTCCAGGACATCGCAACCCTCACGGGTGCGCAGGTTGTCTCGCCGGATCTCGGTCTGAAGCTCGATCAGGTTGGCCTTGAGGTCATGGGTTCGGCCCGCCGCATCACCGTCACGAAGGACAACACGACCATCGTCGACGGCACCGGCAGCGCGCAGGATGTCGCTGACCGCGTAGCCCAGATCCGCGCAGAGGTTGAGCGTACGGATTCCGACTGGGACCGCGAGAAGCTGCAGGAACGTCTTGCCAAGCTTGCCGGTGGCGTGGGCGTCATCAAGGTCGGTGCAGCTACCGAGGTTGAGCTCAAGGAAAAGAAGCACCGCATCGAGGATGCAGTTTCCTCAACCCGCGCGGCCCTTGAAGAGGGAATCGTCGCAGGTGGCGGATCCGCCCTGATCCACGCCTCGAAGGTGCTGGACGAGGACCCGAGTGTCCTCAAGCTTGAGGGTGACGCAGCAACCGCCGTCGGACTCGTCCGCCGCGCTCTGGTCCAGCCGCTGCGCTGGATCGCCGAGAACGCCGGTTACGAGGGTTACGTTGTCATCGACAAGGTCAGCCAGCTTGAGGTCGGTCACGGTTTCAACGCCGTCACCGGTGATTACGAGAACCTGGTCGACGCCGGCATCATCGACCCGGTAAAGGTCACCCGGTCGGCACTGCGTAATGCAGCTTCGATCGCCGCACTGGTTCTCACCACTGAAACGCTTGTGGTGGAGAAGCCAGCGGACGACGACGACGAGCACAGCGGCCACAGCCACTAGGGTTCACGGCCGCTCTCGAAGCAACGCTCCGTTTCCCGAAAGGGAAGCGGGGCGTTGCCCGTTTCGAGCGGTGAAGAGCCCAGGAATAGGGCTTGAATTCCTTTCGTTCTACGATAGAAGTCGGAAAGCGCCGGTCCACCCCGCCGGCAGGTTAGGTCCAAAACACCCCGAAAGAGGCGCCGCGTTGAGCGAACTGTCAGCCCCCCATGATCCCTTTGGCTTTATCGGTCTGACCTACGACGACGTTCTGCTGCTGCCGGGACACACTGACGTCATCCCTTCGGAGGCGGACACGTCTTCCCGCGTTTCCAGGCGCATCACCGTCCAGACGCCGCTGCTGTCATCCGCGATGGACACCGTGACTGAGGCACGCATGGCTGTTGCCATGGCACGCCAGGGCGGCCTCGGGGTCATCCACCGTAACTTGTCCATCGCCGATCAGGCCGAACAGGTGGACCGCGTGAAGCGGAGCGAGTCCGGCATGATCACCAACCCGGTCACCATCGGACCGGACGCCACACTCCAGGAGCTGGATGACCTGTGCGGTCACTACCGGGTCTCCGGCCTTCCCGTCGTCGACGGCGAGGGCAAGCTGCTGGGTATCGTCACCAACCGCGATACCCGGTTCGTCTCCGACCACGAATTCCCGCGGCGTCTGGTCCGCGAAGTGATGACCTCCATGCCGCTCATCACCGGCCATGTGGGCATCAGCGGTGAAGACGCCATCGGCCTGCTGGGCAAGAACAAGATCGAGAAGCTTCCGTTGGTGGATGATGCAGGCGTCCTCCGGGGCCTCATCACCGTCAAGGACTTCACGAAGGCGGAGCAGTATCCGTTGTCCACGAAGGACGACGAGGGCCGTCTCCGTGTCGGTGCGGCAATCGGCTTCTTCGGTGACGGCTGGGAACGTGCCATGGCCCTGGTCGAGGCCGGTGTTGATGCCCTCTTCGTCGATACCGCCAACGGCCACAGCGCCGGCGTCCTCGAGATGATCGCCCGGCTCAAGGCCGAGAAGGGCGCCGCGCACGTCGACATCATCGGCGGCCAGGCTGCAACCCGCGAAGGCGCCCAGGCACTGATCGACGCTGGCGCCGACGGCATCAAGGTGGGCGTCGGCCCGGGTTCAATCTGCACCACCCGCGTGGTTGCCGGCGTCGGCGTTCCGCAGGTGACCGCCATCTACGAGTCCGCCAAAGCCGCCATTCCCGCGGGCGTACCGGTGATTGCCGACGGCGGTCTCCAGTACTCGGGCGATATCGGCAAGGCGCTGGTTGCCGGCGCTGACACGGTGATGCTCGGCTCACTGCTGGCCGGTTCGGCCGAGGCTCCCGGCGAGCTGATCTTCGTCAACGGCAAGCAGTACAAGACGTACCGCGGCATGGGCTCACTCGGCGCCATGCAGACCCGCGGCAAGAACACCTCGTACTCGAAGGACCGCTACTTTCAGGCGGACGTGACCGGTGACGACAAACTGATTCCGGAAGGCGTTGAGGGTCGGGTGGCTTACCGCGGACCGCTCTCCTCCGTCGCGTACCAGCTGGTGGGCGGACTGCGCCAGACAATGTTCTACACCGGAGCCCGGACCATCCCCGATCTGAAGGCCAAGGGCAAATTCGTCCGCATCACTGCATCGGGCCTCAAAGAATCGCATCCCCACGACATCCAGATGACGGTGGAGGCACCGAACTACGGTTCGAAGTAGGCGTTCCTTACCGGCACTTTTGTGTGAGGGGCCCACACTTTCGGATGTTCGGCCGTATTTCAGCGTTGCTGATGAAACTGGAACAGGTGTAAGAAACATCGCTTGGCCGGAAACATTAAGGGTAAAGCGCAGCACAACACGCGAGGGGGCGGATGATGCGCACGGAGCCTGATAGCGACATTGTCGCGATCCACACGCGGAACTACCAGCGGGTCTTGGCATACATCCTGCGTCGGGTCAATGACAGGGAAGCGGCGCAGGAGCTTGCCGCGGATGTGTTCCGGATCGCCTGGCAAAGGGAGCGTGGCGCGGACACTGGAATTGGCTGGTTGCTGGGAGTCGCACGCAACGTCATCGGAAACGAGTACCGCGGACGCAGGCGCGCCAGGGAACTGGAGTTAAAGCTTCAGGACGGCATGCGGGCGCAACTGCACGGACACCCTGACCCCCGCCGGGACTTGGTGGCAAACGCGTTGGGCAAAGTCAGCGCAAAACACCGGGAGGTGCTGATCCTGGCCTACTGGGATGACCTCAACACCGCCGAACTGGCGCAGGTACTGGGTTGCTCGCAATCCAATGCCGGCGTTCGCCTTCACCGAGCCCGCGCCGCCCTTGCACAGGTACTGCCGTCGGCCGCCGATCCCGGAAATGGGGTTTGACATGGACCGGATAGAGAGAAATGTGCGAAGCGTCAACCCGGTTCCCGAGCTGCCCGAGGTGGAATTGCCGCCAGCGCTGCTTCGGGACCTGATGGATAGGGAGAACCACATGAGCACCGATGACCAGCATGCCGATACCGCAACCGAGCCGCAGAAGACAGGCATCGGCTGGGTTCCCAAGGCCGCGGGTGTGCTTGCGGCCGCCGTTGTCGTTGCCGGGGCGGTTTTTGTTTCGGGACAGTTCCAGCGGGAAGCCGCACCGCCTGCGGGGCCTATGAGCGAATCGGCACCGGCCGGAACTCCCGAAGGCAGCGCCGACCCCACGGACAGCGCCGAGCCCACAGACCCGGCGAAGCCCACGGACAGCGTCGAGCCCACCGGAGAGCCGGACGCCACTGGATCCACAGAGGAGACCGGCGCTGACTGGTCCACCTACACAACGCCTAGCGGGCTCATGGCTTTCGACCTTCCGCCCGCATGGACGGTGGAGGCCGCGGATTTCTATCCCGCCGAGGAGGTGCTGGCCGTGCGGAACGCGGACGGTCAGCTGATGGCCACGTTGGCACACGGAGTCCCGCCCACTGGCCACGCCTGCGGGCCGGAGCAGTGGCCGTACACCATCCTCGATTCGGAGCCCGTCGACCTTCCCTCGGCCCAGCAGGGGGCAGGGGCGATCGACCCGGTGTTCTCCTACCGGGTTTTGGAGTCCAGCCCCATGGTGGCGTCCTACGGGCTAACGGACGTGACCGGTTCACCCACCGGAGAGAACTGCGTCCTTGGCAACTACATTCAGGACCCCGGCGAATTGGGCACGTACTTTTTCGCCAATCATCTCTTTGTAGCGCCGCCGGTGGAAGATCAGGACATTCCGGGCTACAGGGTTCTGACGTTCGACAGTGTCGAGGAGGCCGCGGCGTACACCGAAACCCGGGAGTATCGGGACATCAAACGGATGATCACGTCGCTGCAGCTGCAATAGACGAGTGAGTCCTGATGGTCGCAGACGATGAGGGAACGTTTGCGGAACTGCGATTTTGAATCTGATGGATCTACAGCGGACCGAACGGTAGTCGTCCGCTCGGATCGCTGTAGGTTCGGGCCAATTCCTCCAACGCCTGCCTCAACCGGGCGTCGTGGCTTACACGTGCGCGGAAGAGGCGCCCTGCATTCTCGATGTGCCACGCCGGTATGAGCAGTGTGCCCATGAACAGGGTGATCACGAAGAACATTCCGAGCACGCCTGGCGTGACTGATTCCGGCGAGGAACTCGCCTGGTCCGTAAGGACGAGGGCCACCAGCAGAGCAACACAGCCAACGGCGACAAGGGCCACGCCCGTCCAGGCACCCCGGACCGTCCGGGGTGCCCTCGAAGACGCCGGGGGGCGGTCAGATGGCAGGATCCGGCGACGACGGCGGAGGGTAACCAGGGTTGCCAGGCCGCCGAGGATCAGGGCGGGTACGGCGGGGTAAAGAACGGCTGAGGGTGCGAGGAACAGCAGAGTGATGCTGATGAGGGCCAGCCATGCACACCAGAACCACAGCATGAGACCGGTAGCCATACTCTGGGCGTCGTTGAGGGCCATACGCCGCAGGACACTGGACGTACCGTGTCCGGCCTGGCTGAGCTGCGGCGACATCCAGTACTCGAGCGGAGATTCGGTGCTCACTGCGGCGCAGCTGTCCCTTCATCCAGGTCCAGGGCCTTTCTGAAGTGGTCCAGGGCCTCCGGCTCTGCTACTTCCGTCCTGGTCATGCTGTCGCCTTCGCCGATCGCTAGGTGCCAAATACCCGACTCGTCCACCATCAGGTTGGCTGTCCTAGGTGTTGCGTCCAACCCATGGTGCTTGATATGGGCGGCAACCGGCCGCTGCCGTTGGGGGTCCTGCAGGTACGTGGCGGCCGCATCCAGACCGAAAGCCAGGATTGGGCGGTCGTTCTTCAGCGGCGAGAATCCGTGCGTGCCGTCGCCGTTTACATTTGCCACGAAGGCGCCGCCCGCAGATCCCACCACGAACATGACGTGGTTTTTCTCGGGTGTCACCAGCGCGATCTCAAGCCATTCCCCCGCTGTGGCCATCACGGCTGTCAGGAACTCGGCCGGTCCTTTGACAACGAGGTCACCGTCGCTGAGAACGGCGAGATCGCGTACCAGCAGGGTGGTCATTCCGGCTTTGGTCAACTGCTCGTTGTCTGCCTGTGGAGTCAGTCGGAAGATGTCGCGCGTCAGGACAGTTGGTTCACCATCGTTGAAAGCGAGCAGGGCAAGGATCTCGTGCTCGGTGAGTTGGAGGGCGTCCGTGGTGGTCAATTCATTCTCCCGAATCGATGGTTTGCATGTTGGTCCAAATACGAAGCTACTATCCGAACGCCCAGTTCCATGCGTCCTTTGCGCCATCGGCTACCGCACCCGCACCGTCAGAGATAACGTCTCCTGCGTCGGAAGCGAAATCGGTGATCCGCTCAGTCACCGGAACGTCGCCGGACAGGAACTGGGCTCCGGCCCAGACCAGGGACGCCGCAGCGAAGAACGGCGCGGCCGGTGTTGGAGTAAGGCTGCCCGCAGCAAGGATGGTTGTGATCGCTCCATCTGCGATGACGTGCCCGTCCCCTGACTGGATGCCCTGATACGTCTGTCCCAGACCGGTGAGAACGCTGAGGCCACCCGCAAACCTGCCGGCCATGTTCAGAGCGTTCAGGGTCTGGGTTCCGCGCAGGTACCCCACCCCTTGCGCCGTTCCGAAGTCCGGTGTCAACAGTCCTGCCCGGGACATTGCGTTGAGGAGACGCTCGGCGCCCAGCCCGCCCGCTGAGGTGACCCAGTTCGCTATCTGATACGGCGGCCACGCTCCCAAATCTCCGGGAAGGTTGAGAAGGTCGAGCGGGTTGTCGTCCTCTGCGTCGGTATTGCTGGAACCGGACCCGCCGGATCCGGAACCGGAAGAACCCGACCCGCCGTCGTCGTCGTTGCTTGTAGTGTCCTGTTGGGTGGCTTGATCCACCAGCAGGCGGGACTGCTGATCCAGCATGGCCGCAGTCTGGTTCAGTTGGACCCGGATGGTGGTGTGCCAGCGATTGCGGAACTGGCTTGCGTCAGGGCCGTTCCAGGGCATCCCGCTCAGCACGGAGGTGATCGTCTGGTCGGCTGCCGTGATGGTCTGGCTTGAACTGCCCATCGAGCGGGCAAGGTCCCGTAACTGTTCAGGATTGGCACCGATCATGTCACCTGTCATGGTTTGACTCTAGGGACTGCCGACGTTGGCCGCGATGGGGACAACTCCCCGCTGGGATAACCTAGACCAGTGACTTACGAGATTGAGATCGGCCGAGCCAAACGTGGACGCAGGGCGTATTCCCTCGACGACCTTGCGGTGGTTCCTTCCCGCCGCACGCGCGATCCACGGGACGTCTCAGTTCAGTGGCAGATCGACGCGTACCAGTTCGAGATGCCGGTCATCGCAGCACCCATGGATTCGGCCATGTCACCTGCTACGGCCATCATGATGGGCAAGCTCGGCGGGCTGGGTGTCCTGAACCTCGAAGGCCTGTGGACCCGGTATGAGGATCCGGAGCCAGTTTTGGAAGAGATCGCAGGCTTGTCCACCGACAACTTCAGCCCCGCGGCGACCCGGCGCATGCAGGAGATTTACGAGGCGCCGATCCAGGCCGAACTGATCACCAGCCGCCTGGCCGAGATGCGCGACGCCGGCGTCACCGTTGCAGGTTCGCTCACCCCCCAGCACACCCAGCAGTTCTACAAGACGGTCCTGGCGGCGGGGGTGGACATCTTCGTCATCCGCGGCACCACCGTGTCGGCGGAACACGTGTCCAAGAATGAGGAGCCGCTGAACCTCAAGCAGTTCATCTACGAACTCGATGTCCCCGTCATAGTCGGCGGGGCAGCCGGTTACACACCCGCGCTGCACCTCATGCGCACCGGCGCGGCCGGCGTACTGGTCGGGTTCGGCGGGGGAGCGACGACGACGACGCGACGTGCCCTGGGCATCCACTCGCCCATGGCATCGGCCATCTCCGATGTCGCTGCCG
Organism: Arthrobacter pigmenti; assembly: GCF_011927905.1. Lineage (NCBI taxonomy): Bacteria > Bacillati > Actinomycetota > Actinomycetes > Micrococcales > Micrococcaceae > Arthrobacter > Arthrobacter pigmenti. Next base: position 2,356,682 of record NZ_JAATJL010000001.1, on the reverse strand, counting down.
CCCGCCGCGACTACCTCGACGAATCAGGCGGCCGCTACGTGCATGTGATCGCCGACGGCGGCATGGGCACCAGCGGCGACATTGTGAAGGCGATTGCTGTTGGAGCGGACGCCGTCATGCTCGGCTCTGCGCTGGCCCGCGCAGAAGAGGCGCCAGGAAAGGGTTGGCACTGGGGGCAGGAAGCGCACCATCACGAGCTTCCCCGCGGCGATAGGGTCAATGTCGGTACCGTCGGTCCGCTGGAGGAAGTGCTCTGGGGGCCATCGCACCACACTGATGGGACCTCGAACCTGATCGGCGCCCTCCGCAGGGCGATGGCCACTACCGGGTACTCGGATCTAAAGGAGTTCCAGCGGGTCGAGGTAGTCCTCTCGCCCTACCTTTCCAACGGGTGATTGCCTAGAGTTGAGGAACCAATCCGCAACAGCGAAGGTGGATACCGGCCATGATCAAAGGCGCCCTCAGCCCGCAGCAGCGCGAGGAGTCCCTCGCAGCGCTCAAATCCACGACTGAGCCCGGCAAGGAACTCGACATCCTGATCGTGGGCGGCGGCGTCGTCGGCGTCGGCTCGGCCCTGGACGCGGTGACCAGGGGGCTCGACGTCGGGATCGTGGAAGCGCGTGACTGGGCGTCGGGGACGTCCTCCAGGTCCTCCAAGCTGATCCACGGCGGGCTGCGCTACCTGGAGATGCTGGACTTCGCGCTGGTCCAGGAAGCACTCAAGGAACGGGGGCTGCTGATCCAGCGGATCGCCCCGCACCTGGTCAAGCCGGTCCCGTTCCTGTATCCGCTGACCAAGCGGTTTATCGAGCGCCCCTACGTCGGTGCAGGTATCTTCCTCTACGACACCATGGGCATGACCTCGGGAAATTCGCGGGGCGTGCCCATGCACAAGCACCTGACCCGGCGGGGTACGCTGCGGGCCGCGCCCAGCCTCAAGGACGACGCCATGGTCGGCTCGATCCGCTACTACGATGCCCAGGTAGATGACGCGCGGTACGTGGTGAACATGATCCGCACCGCCGCCGCCTACGGGGCGAAGGCCGCGAACCGAGTGTCCGTTGTCGACTTCCTCCGCGAAGGCGAGCGGGTTGTCGGCGCGCGGGTAACTGATCATGAGACCGGTGAAGAGTTCAATATCCGTGCCAAACAGATTGTCAACGCTACCGGCGTCTGGACCGATGAAACGCAGGCCATGGTCACGGAGCGCGGTCAGCTGAAGGTCCGCGCGTCCAAGGGGATCCACCTGGTGGTTCCGCGGGACCGTTTCCAGTCCACGGTTGGTTTGATCCTGCGCACCGAAAAGTCCGTGCTCTTCGTGATTCCGTGGGGCCGGCATTGGATCATCGGTACTACTGACACGGACTGGGACCTGGACAAGGCTCACCCTGCGGCGTCGTCGAAGGACATCGACTACATCCTCGAACACGTCAACCGGGTGCTGAAGCGTCCGCTGACCCGTGAGGATGTTGAGGGTGTTTACGCGGGCCTGCGCCCGCTGCTGGCGGGCGAGAACGATTCCACGGCGAAACTGTCCCGCGAGCACGTTGTTGCCCACCCGGTTCCGGGGCTCGTGGTGGTAGCAGGCGGGAAGTGGACAACCTACCGGGTGATGGCCAAGGACGCGGTCGATGAAGCATCGCGCGCGTTGGATGAGCGGGTTCCCGCGAGTTGCACGGAGACGGTTCCTTTGTTGGGTGCCGAGGGCTACAGGGCCGCCTGGAATAAACGTGCACGGCTGGCGGAGGCATCGGGCGTCCACGTGGCGCGGGTCGAGCATCTTCTGCAGCGCTACGGGACCCAGGCCGAGCACGTGGCCGCACTCATCCGGGACAATGCGCAACTCGGCGAGCCGCTTCCCGGCGCGGACGATTATCTCGGTGCTGAGGTGGTGTTCGCGGTGACGCACGAGGATGCCCGCCACGTTGATGATGTCCTGACCCGCCGCACGCGTATTTCGATCGAGTCCTGGGACCGGGGCGTCTCGGCAGCGCCGGTGGTGGCTGAGCTGATGGCACCGCACCTCAAGTGGAGTGAGGCCCAGGTGGACCGTGAGGTTAAGCACTACCTCGCGAGGGTCGAGGCGGAACGGCTCAGCCAACAGCAGCCTGATGACGTCTCAGCGGACAGTGCACGCATGGGGGTCGAAGACATCGTGCCGCTAAGCTAGGGACAGGGGTACCCGCACGAGCGAAGCGAGTGTGGGGAGGTTCCGACGCGCTAGGGACAGGGGTACCCGCACGAGCGAAGCGAGTGTGGGGAAGTTCTGACGCGCTAGGAACGGATTGGTCCGGCGCACTCTTTCTGCGCATTTTCGTTCCGTAGAACTCGCGAGAGGCCGGTTGTGACACCGCTTGACCTGCACGACGCCGAATTGACCACCCCTGAGTTGGTGGTCCTCGACATGGTGGCTGTGGACAAGTCCGACGCCGCAGCCCAGCTTGCGCAGCGGCTGTTCGAGAGCGGCCGGATCACCAATCTCGACGCCTTCCTCGAACAGGTCAACTCCCGCGAGCACCAGATGGCTACGGGCCTTCCCGGCGGGGTGGGCGTGCCACACGCGCGCAGCCAGTACGTGCAGCAGACCTCCATAGCCGTGGGAGTCACGCGTTATGGCCACAGCCTGGACTTCGGGGCGGTGGACGGCCCAGCAACCCTCGTGCTTCTGATCGCTACGCCGGCGGAGTCGTACTCGGAACACCTTGAGGTGCTGGCCACCCTGGCGCGCTCGCTGTTCAAGGAGAACTTCCGGGAGTCCCTGCGCCGGGCTCACGACGCCGAAGTCATCAGTGAACTCATCAACTCGTCCCTGGTCTTCTTCGACCACTGATGCCGGCTACGGGGAGCAACCTGGAGATTGGTGAGGGAAATTTCCCTCACCAATCTCCAGGTTGCTCGTGCTGCTGTCCACGTTGCTCACCGGCGAAGAGCGCGGCCCACATTGGGGAAGCTATTCAGTCCGCCAGGACCTCCACAGCGAAGCGTACGAACCATTTAGCGCCAGCAGTTCGTCGTGCGACCCGAGTTCGGTGATGTTGCCGTTCTCCACTACGGCGACGCGGTCGGCGTCGTGCGCTGTATGCAGGCGGTGCGCAATAGCCACAACCGTCCGCCCCTCCAGCACCGCGCTGAGTGATCGCTCCAGGTCGCGCGCCGCCTGCGGGTCGATCAACGACGTCGCCTCGTCCAGTACCAGTGTGTGCGGGTCTGCCAGCACCAGCCTTGCCAGTGCTACTTCCTGTGCCTGTGCCGGGGTGAGCTCGTAGGCGCCGGAGCCCACTTCCGTCTCGAGGGCTTCGGGCAGGGCACGCGACCAAGCCAGGGCGCCGACGTCGTCGAGTGCTTTTTCTATCTCGCCCTGCGTGGCGTCCGCCTTGCCGAGGCGCACGTTATCCGCAAGGGATCCGACGAAAACGTGGTGTTCCTGCGTCACCAGGGCCACCTCCCGGCGCAGCGCATCGAGTGGGCGGTCCACCAACGGGACACCGCCCACTGTCACCGAACCGTCGGTTGGCGCATGGATACCCGCAATCAGACGTCCGAGCGTCGACTTGCCTGCACCCGATGGACCGACCATCGCCAGCCGCTCGCCACGGTGCAACTGGAGGTCGACGCCGTGCAGGACGTCATGTCCCGGCCGGTACGCGTAACGGGCCCCTGAGACCAGGATGTCCTCCGTTACCGGCTGTGCATCAGTGGCTGTCCGGTCGGAGGGCACGTCCTTGATGCCGATGATTCGTGCGAGGGACGCTGCGCCGACCTGGATTTCGTCGGTCCACATGATCAGCAGGTCCACGGGGTCTATCAACCGGACCGCAAAGAGGGCCACCGTCGCAACGGCTCCTGGTGTAACGGCGTCGAGGGAGGCAAGCCAGCCACCCCACAGGAGGACACCGGCGACGGGAAGCCAGAATGCCGTATCGGCGGCAGGAAACAGGATTGACCGGAGCCAGAGGGTGTAACGCTCGGCCCGGAAGCTGCCTTCCAGTGAATCATTGATGCGGTTGCGGCGCAGGCCACCTAGACCGAGCGCGTCAACAGTTCGTGCACCCTCGATGGTTTCGGTGATGGAGCCGTTAACTACCGCGTAACTCTCCCGCTCCGCCTTGTATCCGGCGGAGCTCCTCTTCAGGTACCAGCGCGTAGCGGGATAGAGCAAAGGCACTCCGACCAGCAGTGCAATGGAGAGCAGGGGAGAGGTGAGTACGGCAGCAGCGAGGGTGATGATGATGGTCACGACCGACACCACCACCTGGGGTACCCCGAAGCGCACGGTGTGTGACACGGAGTCAACGTCGTTGGTTGTGCGGGACACAAGGTCACCGGTGCCGGCTTTCTCCACAGTCGAGAGGGGAAGCGACGTCACCTGCGCCATGAAGTCCTCGCGCAATTCGGCAAATACTGTTTCGCCGAAGACCATTCCCGCACGCACGGCGAACCTTCGGAGGATTGCCTGGACGGCAAGGAACCCCAGCATGAGCAGTGACATCGACGCAATGAAACCGGCAGTTGTCCCGGCAAGCACCGCATCGACGACGTTGCCGAGGATAAACGGACCCACAAGCCCCGCAGCTGCCGACCCCACGTACAGCAGCACAACCTTGCTCAGCCCGCCCTTGTGCCGGCGGATCAGCCGGAGCGACTCCACCTTCACCGCGCGGGCGTCGGCAACGGGAAGCTTCCCCGACGTAAGCGTGTCTGCGCCCTGCGTATGCGTTGCTGTCTGGGTATCACTCACTGCGAATCACCACGTTTCGGTAGGCAGGGATGCTGGACATCAGTTCCTGGTGTGTTCCTTCGGTGCTGAGACGCCCGTCCTCGAGGAAGACGACGTGGTCCATTACCCCGAGCATCAACGGGCTTGCGGTTACGACGACGGTGGTCTGGCCAGGCGTTCCCCGCGCACTTCCCAGCCGCGCGGCAATGCGGGACTCCGTGTGCGCGTCGACGGCGCTCGTTGGCTCGATGAGCACCAGCGTTTCGGCGTCAGTCAGTAGCGCCCGTGCGAACACCAGCCGCTGCCGCTGTCCACCCGAGAACCCGCGGCCGCGTTCGGTTACCTCGTGGTCGAGCCCACCCTCCAGCCCGTCGAGGATGTCCAGCGCGCTGGACGCCTCAAGTGCTGCGAGGATATCGGCGTCGGAATGGCGCCCGTGCGGATCCAGCTGACTACGAAGACTGCCGGTGAACAACTGCGGACTTGCCTCGCTCACCACAATCCGGGTCCGGACCTCATCCAGCGGCACCTCGTGCAACGCAGATTCGCCCCACCGGACAACTGCCTCGCGCAGCACCGCGTCATCGAATCGGCCCAGGCGGGTCGCGAGATCCGCCGAAGAGCGCGGGTCAGCCGACACCAGCGCGGTCAAACGGCCGGGCTGAACGGCCACGGAACTGACGGAGTCCACAAGCACTGCGGGACCTGCCGGGGCACCGGCGGTTCCCTTGTCGGAGACGTTCGCGTCCACGGACAGGACGTTGATGATCTTCCGCGCGCCCACATGCGCACGGATCGAGTGTGAGACGCCGTCGGCTGCCGTGCGGATCGGCGTCATGAGGAAGATCGAGTATCCAAACAGGGCAACGAGCTGGCCCGGCTCAATATCGCCGTTGAGCACCAGCGTGGCGCCCACCCAGGTGAAAATCACGCTGAAGGAACCGGCGATGAAAACCTGTGACGCCTCCAGCGTTGCCAGCGAATGCGCTACGCGGATGCCGGCGTCGCGGGTGTCCGTGGATCGCTCGCGGTAACGGTTGACGAAGATGTGCTCTCCTCCGATGCCGCGCAGGACACGCAGGCCAGCCACGGTGTCCGCGCCGACAGCGGTCATCTTGCCGGACGCGTCGCGTTGTTCACGCTGACGTGCCTGCAGCGGACGCACCACGAACAACAGCAGTGCACAGCTCGCTGGAACGCCGAGAAGCACCACCAGGGCAAGCACAGGTGAGCTCAGCGCTATCAGACCGCACACGACCAGCCAGGAAGCGAGAGCGCCGGCAAGCCGGGCCGCTATATAGAAAATTTCGCCCAGGCGCGTGGCATCTGATGCTGCGGTGGAGACAACCTCACCCGTGGAGAGCTTCTGCGGCAGCGCGTCGCCGGTCCGCGTGATTTTGAAGCCCACGAGGCGAATCGACTTGAAGGCCGCCTGCATCCAGTTGCTGATCGCCGCGCGGTGTCCCAGCATGCCGGCGAAGGCCTGCGCCAGCGTCAATGCGACCAGCACCGAGACCCACATCAGCAGCGTGTCGGTGTTGCCTGCGATGATGCCATCGTCGATTGCACGGCCGAGCACAAAGGGCACCACTGCCTGCGCCACCATGAGGAGCGTTTCCAGTACAACGGCGGCCGCCAGCGTGCCCTTCTGCTTCGATGCCAGCCACAAAAGGTAGCGGGTAGGAGTACGAAGGTCAGGAGGGCCTGGATCGGGGTAGGGGTACGAGCGCACGAGAATCAATCGTAGTCTCAATTCCCTCGAAGTGATAGATATTTCCCAATCACTTTTTACTGTGTCCGCTCCCGACGTGATTTCCGTCTCGGTCTGCTCCCTGGACAGAGCCGCAATTCGTTGGCGCAAGCGCTCAGGAAGTACCGTTGAAGAGTGTTGAAAACCGCGCTCAAGCCGCGATGGATCCTCGCGCTGATCTTCGCGATGACCATCGCTGCGGTTTTCGTCCTGTTGAGCCAGTGGCAATTCAGCCGGTCCCAGGACTCCGCACCCCCGCCGAGAAGTACCACGGAACAGGTAAAACCCCTGCAGGAAGTGTTTGAACCCGGTGTTCCCATGATGGCGACGGCGGCGGACCAGATGGTCAGCATGGAGGGCCGCTTCCTTGCAGACACTCGGGTTCTCGTCCAGACCCGCCTGCAGGGCGAGCGTGAGGGCCTATGGGTAGTCTCGGCTTTTCAGGTCAACCAAACCAACGACGACGGCGCCCCCGCGCCTCCCGCGGTCATCCCGGTGGTTCACGGCTGGGTCCCGGACGCCCAATCGGCCGAAACAGTCCCTGAAACTACCGGCCCAGCCACGGTCGAAGGCCGTCTGCTACCAACCGAGGCCCCGGTGGCCCAGCGTCCGGTCCCTGGGCAGGTCCCCACGCTGTCCGTGGCTGAGCTCATCAACGTCTGGGACATTTCCGCCGCCTACTCCGGCTTCGTGGTGTCCTTCAACACCGTCGTCGATGGGCAAGCGCTTGCACCCGAACCACCGCTGGAAGCTGTAACGGTTGCTCCGCAACCGCAGGAAACACCGGTCAACTGGCTCAACATCTTCTACGCCGTCGAATGGTTCGTCTTCGCCGGCTTCGCATTCTTCCTGTGGTGGCGCCTGGTGGCCGATGACCACCGTCGGCGGCTTGAGGAGGATCAGGACGAGCAGCACGAACAAGATCCACTCCCAACCCCGCCTGAAGCCAACGAGGTAAAAACGTGACCACACCTGCACACCGCCCTGCGGCCAAGAAGCGCCGCTTCGGAGGCACGCACGCACAGATCCGTTCGGCCCTGGGCTTCTACAAGGTGCTTGCCTATGCCACCGGCGTCATGCTGCTGCTCGTCGTGGTGGAAATGGTGGCGAAGTACGGGTTCCAGTCGGAGATCATCGCCGGCGGTTCCGCCGGGGCACTGGGACTGGTGAACGAGGCGGCAGCCGATGCCGCGGGAGGCTTCAACCTGTCCACTGCGGTCCTGATCGTTCACGGCTGGCTCTACGTCGTCTACCTGATCGCCGATTTCCGGCTGTGGCAGTTCATGCGCTGGCCCTTCTCGCGGTTCGTATTGATCGCGCTCGGCGGGGTGGTCCCACTGCTTTCCTTCATCGTGGAGAAGCGCATCCACCGCAGGGTCGAGGAAGAGCTGGCCGCGCATCCCGAAGCAAGCAAAAGGTACTGAGCAATCGATGTGCAGCTCAAGCCCCGCTACCACTATTGTTGACGCGTGAGTACCCCCGTTTCCCCATCAGAACACCAGCCGGTTCTTGTCGTCGATTACGGCGCCCAGTATGCACAGCTGATCGCACGCCGCGTCCGGGAAGCGGATGTGTATTCCGAAATTGTCCCGCACACCCTCAGCACTGAGCAGATGCTCGCCCGGAATCCTGTGGCGATCATCCTTTCCGGCGGGCCCTCCAGCGTGTATGCGGAAGGTGCCCCGCGCGTTGATCCGGAACTGTTCGACGCCGGTGTTCCCGTTCTGGGCATTTGCTACGGCTTCCAGGCGATGGCTTCTGCTCTCGGCGGCACCGTCGCGAAAACCGGTCTGCGGGAGTATGGATCCACCGACGTCGCGGTCTCCGAAGGCGCCCGGTCCATCCTCGAAGGCACCCCGGATCACCAGAACGCCTGGATGAGTCACGGCGATTCGGTTCAGGAAGCGCCAGCCGGCTTCGATGTTCTGGCAAGCACTGCCGGCGCTCCGGTAGCGGCGTTCGCCCACGAAGGTAAGCAGCTCTACGGTGTGCAGTGGCATCCGGAGGTGAAGCATTCGGCCCATGGGCAGCGGGTGCTCGAGAACTTCCTCTTCAAGGGAGCGCGCCTGCATCCGAACTGGACCACGGGGGACATCCTCGAGGAGCAGGTCGAGCGTATCCGGGCGCAGGTCGGGGATTCCCGCGTGATCTGCGGATTGTCCGGTGGGGTTGATTCCGCCGTCGCTGCCGCTCTCGTCCAGCGTGCTGTGGGCGACCAGCTCACCTGCGTCTTCGTTGACCACGGATTGCTGCGCGAAGGCGAGGCAGAGCAGGTCGAACGCGACTTTGTCGCCGCGACCGGCGTCAACCTCTACGTCGCCAACGAACAGAAACGGTTCCTGGACGCGCTCGAAGGCGTCGAGGATCCCGAAGCCAAACGGAAGATCATCGGACGCGAGTTCATTCGCGCTTTCGAGGAAGCCGAGCGCGCCATCATCGCCGAGGCGGAGGCGCACGGCGAGAAGATCCGCTTCCTCGTTCAGGGAACCCTGTACCCGGATGTTGTCGAGTCCGGCGGCGGCGAGGGCGCAGCCAACATCAAGAGCCACCACAACGTCGGTGGCCTGCCGGAGGACTTGCAGTTTGAGCTCGTTGAGCCGCTGCGCACGCTGTTCAAGGATGAGGTGCGCGCAGTGGGCGCCCAGCTTGGCCTACCCGCCGAGATCGTGGGACGCCAGCCGTTCCCCGGACCGGGACTCGGCATCCGCATTGTAGGGTCCGTCAACCAGGAACGGCTGGACCTGCTGCGCCGGGCAGACGCCATAGCCCGCGCGGAACTCACGGCTGCCGGCCTCGACAACGAGGTGTGGCAGATGCCTGTGGTACTCCTCGCGGATGTGCGGAGCGTTGGGGTTCAGGGTGACGGCCGCACCTACGGCCACCCCATCGTCCTGCGGCCGGTATCGAGCGAGGACGCCATGACCGCGGACTGGTCGCGTCTTCCATACGAGCTGTTGGCCCGGATCTCCAACAGGATCACCAACGAGGTCGACGGCGTCAACCGCGTGGTCCTCGACGTCACCAGCAAGCCGCCGGGAACTATCGAATGGGAGTAGCGTCTCCGCTGTAGCTGCCGGGCACAGCTTCGGAATTTGAAGTCCTGTCCGCGTTGCTTGCAGGCGGTCGGGCGTGCCGTCAGTTAGCTTGGAAGACATGCCTATCTGGTCAAGATCAGGTCGTGAGGCCGTAGGGAAGAGGACAACCGTGCCAGTGCAGGACGCCGGGGACTCCGCTGAGGATTTCCTGATCCCATGGCTGCGCAGGCTTGGACCGCACGCGGGCATCGATACTCTGCTCCACTTCACCCCCTCGCGAGCCAACAGCATCGATCTCACTCACGCCCACCCTTCGGGTCTCGCCCAGCTGCTTGCCGGGCGGCGCACCCGCCTGTCAACACTGTTGCGGGACGCGGACCAGTATGCGGCAGCGATGAAGGCCGCGCGGCTGCTGCGGGCGAAGGTATACGAGCTTGCCTCCGAGCGAGGCATCGATGTCGGCTACCTCGCCGCGGGAACCGCCTCGTGGCGCACTATGGCCGACGACGGCCGGACTGACTCGCTGACCGCTCCGGTCCTCCTCACGGCAGTGACGCTGACGGTTCATGCGTCCCAGGATGACTACGAGCTCCAGCTCACCGAGCATGCGCGGCTGAACCCCGCCCTGGTCCGCACCCTGCGCACGGATCACGGCATTGAATGCGACGCCGATGCTATTGCGCGCCTGGCATACAGCACCGCCCGGTTCGATCCGCATCCAGTGCTGGACAAGCTCCGGATGCTCACGGACAACGTCCGTGGAATGACCATCGAGCACCACATCCTGGTCTCAACCTTCGCTGACCTTGCCGACGTGGGGGCGGATCCTGCCATTAGCCCCGAGCACCCGCTCCTTTCGGCGCTCATGGACGCCGCGCGGGAGGGCATCGAAGCGCGCTCGGACGCGGAGGCTCCCACCCGCGAGACGCCCCTCGATGACAGGCATCCTTCCTCCGAGTTCCTCATTCTCGACGCAGATCCGGGACAGCAGCGTGTCCTGGACGCCGTCGCCGCCGGTGGATCCGTCGTCGTTTCCTCGCCTCCGGGGACAGGACAGACCCAAACTGCGCTCAACGCCGCAGCGGCGCTCGCCGAGCAGGGCAAGAGCGTTCTTGTGGTCGCCGAACGCCGCGGAACACTGAATCAGTTTGTACAGGAACTCGACGCGGTCAACCTTGGCTCACTTGTGCTCCAGCTAAGTGCCAACAGCACCCCACCGCAGCTGACCGACCAACTCGTCCGAGCTATCGTGCGGAACGAGAAAGCGGTGAAACCGCAACTCGATTCGCTGCATGAGACGCTCGTGTCCCACCGCCACAAACTGCTTGACCACGTCCGTTCCCTGCACAACGTTCGATCGCGCTGGGGGTGCTCGCCGTACCAGGCGATGCAGTCCCTCGCGGAGCTCACCTCTCTGAACCCAGCGCCCGCAACCACCGTCCGGCTGAAGCGCAGCGTCATGGACAGTATTCCCAACAGGGCGGAACTCACAGCGCGGCTTCGCCGGGCGGCAGAGCTCGGTGGTTTCAGTAAGGAAGCGACCCAGAGCCCCTGGTATGGCGCCAAGCTCCGCAACCGCAAGGAAACCGAAGACGCTCACGGTCTCGCCGTCGATCTTGCGCGTGACATACCGCTGTTGCGGGACAAAGTGCGTGCCGTCGCCGAGCACTCGCATATCGAGCTCGGTGTCACCTTCGAGGAATGGGGCGGGCAGCTCGACCTCCTGGTCGCCGTGCGGGCAAGCCTCGACAAATTCACGCCCGACATATTTGACCGTCCGGTTACGGACCTGATCTCGGCGACTGCTTCCTCGTCCTGGCGTCGCGAGCGGACGATCGAGATGAGCTCGATGACACGCTCCCGGCTGCGCCGTGTGGCAAAGGAGTACGTCCGGCCGGGCGTGCACATCGCAGACCTGCACGAGTCTCTGGTCGAGGTGCAGGAGCAGCGGACCCTGTGGACGAAATACGCCACCACCGAACGGCACCCTTCCGTGCCTACCGGCCTCGCCGAGATCAACAATTTCTACCGGAAGGTAGACGGCCAGCTCCGCGAAATAACGGGGATACTGGCAGGCACAGCGGGTGCACCAAAACTCGCGAAGATGCCCGTGGAGAAGCTGATAGACCATCTTGCTGCCCTGGCACGCGACAAACAGAGTCTTGCAACCCTGCCCGAGCGCACCCTTCTCATCGACGAAATGCGCGAGAACGGGCTCGGAGAGCTGCTGGATGACCTCGCGGCGCGCGAGGTGGGCCCCCGGCAGGTCGGCGGGGAACTGGAACTGGCGTGGTGGCAGTCCGCACTCGAGGCAATGATCAGCGGTGATGATTACCTCGCTATGTCCGACGGCGAAAGTCTGCGCAGGCTCGAGGCCGAGTACCGGCTGGCGGATAATGCCCACGTCGCTTCCGGCGCGGGCAGGATCCGGTGGGCGCTCGCTGAACGCTGGCAGGCCGCGCTGGAAACCATGCCCGCGGAAGCCGAACAGCTGCGGGCTCTTTTGCGCGACGGCGCCCCGGACCTTGAGGCACTGAGCGTCCGCGCCGATGAACTGGTGACCGCGCTCATGCCCGTGTGGGCAGCGAGCCCCCTGGTTCTTCCGCTGGTACTCCCTGAGGGAAAGACCTTCGACGCCGTTATTGTGCTCGATGCGGAGTCGATCTCCCTGCAGTCGGTTGTGCCCGCGCTTGCCCGGTCGCGGCAGGTCATAGCCTTCGGCGACGACCAGCTTGACGGGCCCCGCAGCTTCACGGTCTCGGTCGAAAACGGGCGCCGCGCCACACCCGAGCACCTGCCCAGCGCCTTCACCGCGCTCGGTGCGGTCCTGCCGTCTCTTCCCCTGCGCGAGGTTTACCGTGGCGTGGACAAAGCGCTGACGTCCTTTTTGAGCGAGCGTTTCTACGACGGCTCGCTGACCCGGTTGCCGTCAGGATCGGAAGTTACAGGTGCGGCCCGCGCACTGACAGTGGAGTACCTGCCGGACGGCACAGGCATGCCGAGCGCCGATCACGACGGCGTTGAAAGCGTCGCGGCCGAGGTCACGAGGGCGGTGGACCTGGTTTTCGAGCACATCCGCTCCCGTCCCAGCTACTCGCTTGCCGTTGTTACGGCCAGCGCCCGCCACGCACAGCGCGTGGGGGAGGCAGTGCGCTTTGCCATGGCGGATGCTCCCTGGGCTGCCGACTTCTTCAAACCCGGTAGGGAATCCTTCCGGGTTGTGCCGATCGATCGTGCGGCAGGTCTGACGCGCGACGCCGTCATCTTCTCGCTCGGATTCGGGCGCACCCCGCATGGCAGGGCCCTGCACAACTTCGGTCCGCTGTCCGTGCCGGGCGGTCGTGGAACATTCGTCACCGCCCTGACCCGCGCGCGTTACCGTCTGCATGTGCTGACGTGCTTCCGCCCGGAGGACCTCGACCCTGAACGGCTCGGACATGGCGCGCTCGACTTCTATGAGCTGCTGCGCCGGGAACTCTCCGGCGGAGAACAGCAATCAACGTCCACGCCGGTCGACTCCACAAACGAGGATCCGCTCGTGGCCGATCTCATTGAACGCCTCCGCAACCGGGGCGGCAACGTCTCAGCACATCCTGAGGGCGTCCTGGATATTGTGGCGACCGGCTCCCGGCTGGGGAGTGACGGCGATGACCCTGATCAATACGTTCCACCGATGGCCATCGAGTCTGACGGTACAGAGCGCTACCGGGCGCTGACCGTGCGTGAACGCAGCAGGTTGCGCCCCCAGCTTCTGGAGCGGATGGGCTGGCGCTATATGCCGCTTTGGACGATTGAAGTGTTCACCGATCCGGAGGGTTGCGCAGACCTGGTTGGCCGGTACCTCGGACTCGCTGACGGAAACGGCCTCGCTGCAGGAAACGGAAATAACATGAACTCGGGAACCCCAAACGGGACTCCAGCCGAAGACGATGTCCGCGCTGCAGGGGACATCCGAGCTGCAGGGGAGGCTCCCGCAACCGAGGGCGTCGTTGGCAGCGACGGGCAAGCGCAGGAGGAGTCGCCTGAGCAGGAGGGCCAGGATTCCCTGGCCGCCCAGCCGAGTTCAGCGGCTTCAACATCATCCGGAGCGCACGGGGACGTTATCCCGCAGCGCGCCGCTGAAGACGACCCCCGCGCCTGGAACGACGAGGATGGTAACCACGACGAATGGTTGAAGGAACAGAAACCTCCGCATTGGAGCTAGGTGAAGACTGACCGGTTGCGATCCCCTGCCGCTTAGCCGCCTCCGGTGAGCACAAGGTGTACCTGACCGCTGCTTGATGCGCCCGCGAGTGTTGCCGCTTCATCCGGGTTGGCCGCTACGACAACCAGGCCGTCTTGCTGACTGCCGGCGGGGGAGAACGGCCCGCTGGCCGGTTCCTCCGAGGTCCAGAGGATGGGAAGGCCCTTCGCGATCACGGTGTTCTTGCCTGAGACTTCAAAGCCGTTTCCCGTACTGAGGACCACGTCCACGCGCTGTCCGGGCGAGAGCAACTGGACGGTCGAGGCATCGGCCGGCCGGAGCGGCACGGCGACGGTGCCCTTGTCCGTTCCCGCCAACAGCCCCTCACCAACGAGGAAGTTCTCGGCAATCACATCTCCGGCGTATACGGGGGTTGCCAGCTGCTGACCTGTCACGAGCTCAGCCGACGAGTATGCGTGCTTCGGAACTGCCTCCCTCGGCAGGTGTACCAGTGCGAGCTGGTCAGCCGTGATGATGCTGCCCACAGGAAGATCCGCGGCGGCCGCTACCACGGGTGTGGTCTCCGCTTCAGCAGGCAGGAGCGCTTCGACGGCAACGCCGGCGGCCACGCACAGCACGCCGGCCGCGAGCAGCCGCCGTTTACGGAAGAGGAAGGACCGTACCCGGGTTGAAAGCGGATTGGCTGGTCTGGTTGATGCGCTCATGCCCACCACGGTATTGGCCGCCCGGCTTCGGAACTGGAACAGCCCGCACTATGTGGAGAACTCGCTCCAATAGTGCGGGCTGTGCAGGAAGGGTGGTGCGGCTGGCAGGTCTGCGCAGGGAACTGCAGTCAGTAGCCCTGAGGCTCAGGCAGACGCGGCTGCGGCAGCTTTCGATGGGCTGGACGCAGGCGCGGACCCTGAGGCCGGTTTGGCAGCCGACGAGGATGAGTCGGATGAACCAGAACCGGACGCCGGGGATGACTTCGAAGAGGAGCCGCTTCCTGCCTCAACGGAGGACGAGCTGGAGCGGGAATCCGTGCGGTAGAAGCCTGAACCCTTGAAAACTACACCGACGCTGTTGAACTTCTTCCGGAGCAGCCCTTCGCACTCAGGACAGACCGAAAGTGAGTCATCAGAGAACGACTGCTGTACGTCAAAGGCATGGCCGCAGTCCCTGCAGGCGTAAGCGTATGTAGGCATGGAAATCCTCCTGGGAAAACGCTGGTGGCGGTCCGTCGTCAAGCCCTGACACGTTCATTGTTGGCACTCCGCCGGTCCGAGTGCCAATTCTACACTGACGGACGTACTTCTATCGAATAGGCCAAAGCGTCCGGCTCACAGCGCCGACCGGTAGCCCGACGGCGTGAAGGCCCCGGGAAGTGGCATGTCCAGCACAGTGGCGCCGAAACTGCCTTTCGGGAGAACCTCCTCGTCATACAGGTAACCGATGGCGGGTGCAGCAGGGTGCTCGGCATGAAGTTGCGCGAGGAAGCGGTCGTAGTAGCCTCCGCCCTGACCCAGGCGATTCCCGGCGGCATCCATCGCCAGGCCGGGAACAACAACCAGCTGAATGGTTCCCAGCTCGGTGAAGCGGAATCGGCGTCCCACAGGCTCCAAGAGCGGCGCGCGAGGGCTCTTGGCCAGCTCAACACCCGGCTCCCAGCGCACCCAGCTCAGTTGGTACTGCGGTTCACACACAGGCACGACGACGTCGTACCCTGCCTTCCGGAGCGCCGGCAGCAGTTCCCCGGTTCCAGGCTCGGGCGGCCCGGAGAGGTATGCGGCGACCGTGCCCGAACTCTCCCCAGCCGAGGTTGCGGCGAGCCAGGAGAGCACATGCCCGGACAGGGAGGCTGCAGCGGTGCGCTGGGCCTCCTCAGGTACCTGCGTGCGTCGTTCCCGCAGCGCACGCCTGAGTTCTTCCTTGCCAGTGAGACGAACGTCGGAGTCCATGAAGCCGACTCTACCGCCGGGCGCGGCAGGTAGTCCGTGCGCGGAACACACGCGCGATTCTGTAGTGTTGTGCCATGACTGAGCGACCAAGAGTGAATAAGGCCGTCATTCCCGCAGCAGGCCTGGGTACCCGGTTCCTTCCTGCAACCAAGGCAATGCCCAAGGAAATGCTGCCCGTTGTCGACAAGCCGGCCATCCAGTACGTGGTGGAGGAAGCTGTCAACGCAGGGATCAATGACGTCCTGATGATCACCGGCCGAAACAAGCGTTCGCTGGAGGACCACTTCGACCGTGTGCCCTTCATCGAACAGATCCTCGAGGACAAAGGCGACCATGAGAAGCTCGCCGCCGTTCGCGTAGCGTCCGAGCTCGGGGACATCCATTATCTGCGCCAGGGGGACCCCAAGGGTCTGGGCCATGCGGTGCTGCGTGCAAGGCTGCATGTCGGCGATGAGCCGTTCGCAGTTCTGCTCGGCGATGACCTCATCGATGAGCGCGATGAACTACTTGAAACCATGATCGAGGTCCAGGCAAAGACCGGCGGTTCTGTGATTGCCCTGATTGAGGTCGATCCTGCCCAGATCAGTGCCTACGGTTGTGCTGATATTTCCCCGATGGACGGGGCGGACTACGTCCGGGTGAATGAACTGGTGGAGAAGCCTGCAGTTGATGAGGCGCCCTCGAACCTTGCCGTGATCGGCCGGTACGTGCTCCATCCGCGGGTGTTCGACGTACTTGAGCAGACCGGTCCGGGCCGCGGCGGCGAGATTCAGTTGACCGACGCACTGCAGACCCTTGCAGCTGCCGAGGGTGAGGGCTCCGGGGTATACGGCGTGGTTTTCCGCGGCCGTCGCTACGACACCGGGGACAAACTCAGCTACCTCAAGGCAGTGGTCACCCTGTCATCCGAACGTGAAGACCTCGGCCCCGACCTGCGGGCGTGGCTGCGGGAGTTCACCGGTTCCCTCGACGGCTAGCCACGAACATGTGGGGGCGGTTCGCCTGGCCGGTGACCCTGGAATCCGAAGACCTATTCCTTCGCCCCATTCGCCACCGCGACAAGCGGGAATGGATGGAGTTGCGGCAGCGCAACCTGGATTGGCTCTCGCCGTGGGAAGCCTCGAACCCCGCACCGGGCGGCTACCTCCCCAACTATCACGAGATGGTGCGTGCCCTGAATTCGCAGGCTCGGGCGGCCAGCGCCCTGCCGTTCGTCATCACTGAGCGGCAAGGTGGCAGGCGGCCGATCGTGGGGCAGCTGACGGTTTCCGGGATCGTGTGGGGATCGGCGCTGACGGCAACGCTCGGCTACTGGGTGGCAAGGGACCGCGCCGGACGCGGTATCGCACCCACCGCCGTCGCGCTTGCCACCGACTACTGCTTCTGGGAACTCGGGCTGCATCGCATGGAGATCAACATCCGGCCCGAGAACGCGGCGAGCCTCAGTGTGGTGCGCAAGCTTGGATTCCGCGACGAAGGCATTCGAAAGGACTACCTGCACATCGCAGGTTCATGGGCGGACCACCGCTCCTTCGCGTTGACTGCGGACGAGGTGCCTGGCGGCTTGCTCCGCCGCTGGCTTGCGTTCCATCGCTGAGGTTTCGCACCCGCTGCCCAACTTCCAGGATTCCAGCGGGGACACACCGGGTTGAATGAGGGTCCACGGCCCACTCTGCTCCTAACGTTTTGTAAGTGGACTTCTCTCTGAACAGCTCGGTGGTACTGGCGGCGATTGTCGGGCTCTGGCTTATCTGGGTTGCCCCGTATCTTCTGCGTCGTCGGGTGTCCCAGCCGGCCGTCGGATCCATTACTAGCGCACTTTCCAGCACCGCAGCCGGGGACGCCGGTTTCCAAAGGAGCGTCATGAACATGTCCAGCACAGAGGAACCCGCTTCCGCATCCCGCCGCGCAGGAAATGTCGCTTCGGGCGCCAGTCAGCGGACGCACCCTGCGCCGCCGGAGTTCCGGGTGCGTTGGGGCCGGTTGGGTATTGCCCTTGCTGGCTCCGTGAGTGTTGTAACTGCGCTGGTCACGTCCGTGCTTGCCGTGATGGCCGTGATTCCCTCCGTTGTGCCGGTGTTGGCGCTGCTGGTCGCCATAGTCAGCGTGGTGGCGTTGCGCACGCTTGCCCTTCGCGACCGCCGTCGTCGTCGTGCCGGTGCTGCACGCCCGGCAGCGGAACAGTCGGCCGCGCCCGCCGAACACGAGGATCCCGCGGTTCAGCGCCCCACCAAACTGTTTGACGGCGAGAGCGCGCCTGCCGGCACCACAACAGCCGACGACGACGACGCCTCCGAACCGGTTGCCAACCCCTTCACTGCCGCTGAGCTCCGTGCTGCGGCGCTGGCCGTGGCAGCGGAAGCGGGAGACCCGGCGATCGGGCAGGGGGCGCCGTGGCAGCCCGTCGAGGTTCCCAAGCCCACCTACGTTGAGGCGCCAAAGGCCGAACGTGGGGACCCTGCTCCCCTTGATCTGCCGGACGCTCCAAAGCCGCAGACGAAGACGCCCATCAAGAACGGTGCGGTGGCCCCGAAAGTTGAGGCGCCCGCCACTCCCCGTATGAATCTGGACGATATCCTGCAGCGGCGCCGCGCGTAGGAGCTTCGAATCACGCTCGCAATGAGCGAGTCCGACGAACTGGCGCTCCTCGAAGGGCGCGGTATCGGCCCTTCGATCGAAGCTGCCGCGGCAGTGCTCGGAACCACCGTGCAGGGATGGCGCCTGCTCCGGATTCACCACCGCCCGGGCGCCGGAGTTACGGGAATCTTCGCTGTTCAAACCATTCATGCCGGCGCGGTTCTGGACGGATTCCTCTGCGTAACGACCGCGGAGTTGCCTGGGAACCCGCCTCGCTCTGCGAGGGTCGCCGGGCCACGCGGTGAGGAGCTCATCGCCTGGAGCCACCCGCACGACCCACTCCTGCCGGGTATGCCGTGGGCAAGTGACGCGCGGTCGGTGGGCCCGGCGCTGTTCGGTATCGATGCCGCCAACATCACCACGGTGAGCTACCGGCCGTTGCGCCGCGCGGTTCTGCGCGCCGAGGGAGCGGGAAGCAGTATGTTCCTCAAAGTACTGCGGCGCGGGCGGGCGGCTGCGCTTCGTGACCGCCACGAGCTCCTCTACGGAGTGGGTGTTCCTGTCCCACGAACCTTCGATTCGCCCGGGAAGGACGTCCTCGTCACCCAGGCTGCAAACGGAGTGCCGCTCGCGGAACGGCTGATGGCGGACGGAGCGCGGGACCTGGACCCTCTCGCGCTGGTCGAGCTGCTGGAACGGTTCCCCCCGGCCGCGCTGGAGCTTCCCGCGCGGCAGTCCTGGGCGGAACGCGTCCGGGACTATGCGAAGGGCGCTGCGGCCGTACTTCCGGCGGAAGCGGAGCGGATCACGGCGCTTGCGTCACGTGTGGAACAGGTTGTGCGATCGGCGCCGACCGGTCCGCTGGTGCCCACCCACGGCGACTTCTACGAGGGAAACTTACTGGTCGCCGACGGTCACGTGACGGGTCTGCTGGATGTCGATGCCCTTGGCCCGGGCCACCTCGTTGACGACCTCGCCTGCTTCCTCGCCCATCTCGCCGTCCTTCCCTGCCTGGACGATCGCTACGTGCACGTTCCTGCAGCTGTCGCGCGATTCGCCGAAGACTTCGAGACGCGGGTTGACCGGGCAGCGCTGAATGCGCGAGCCGCGGGGGTCGCACTCACTCTTGTCGCCGGAGCCAAGCATGCAGCACCTGCGCGCGCGGGCGAGCGCTGGCGTCAGGATGCGCAGCGACGCCTGGTTGTTGCGGAAACCTTTCTGAGCGCCGCCTGCAACTGACACGCGTTTGTGAGAGCACTCTCATGCACGGCTCCTCCGCCTCTCACATTGGGCCGCCATGCTTGGAAGCAGCCCAGCAACGTCAACCGACAACCCGGACGGCGCCCGACGACGGCGCTCTTCCGCGGCGAACGTGGCTTACAGACCAGTGGCCAGCCTGGGGCAGGATAGTCCGGCGGCCACTTCCGAAGGACCCGGGTGCGTTCCCCCAACCGCACCCGGGTCCGTCCATGTGAAGACCGGATCGGGCCAGCTGAAGCGGTGCGTTTCAGGTGTCTTCTGACACCAACCGGTAACCCATTCCGCGTACGGTGGCGAAACGCTCCGCGCCCAGTTTGTTCCGCAGGTACCGGACATATACGTCCACCACATTGGAGCCGGGATCGAAGTCATAACCCCACACGCGTGAGAGCAGTTGCTCCCTGCTCAGCACCTGGCCGGGGTTGCGCAGGAACGCTTCCGCAAGCGCGAATTCGCGTGCCGAAAGGTCGATCTCCTTGCCGTTGACCAGCGCCCGCCGGGACCGCAGGTCGAGCTGAAGGTTGCTGTGGGAGAGTACCGAGTTGTCGGCGGACGGTGTTTCCTGTCGGAGGCGTAGCCGGACTCGGGCGAGCAGTTCCTCGAACCTGAATGGTTTGGACATGTAGTCGTCAGCGCCGCCCTCAAGCCCGGCTACCGTGTCGTCCACGGAACTCCGGGCAGAGAGGATGATGACAGGCGTCGCGTTCTTCGATTCGCGGATTCGGCGCAGCACGGTGAAACCGTCCTGGTCGGGCAGCCCAAGGTCGAGCACGATGAGTTCGAAGTCACCGGTCTGCGCGAGGTGGTAGCCGTCCCGGCCGTTGTCTGCGACGGTCGGCACATAACCCGCGGAACGGAGACCCTTGGCCACGAAAGAGCTGATCCGTTCCTCGTCCTCAATAATCAGAATCTGGCTCACTGCCGTCCTCTCGTCTCGTGCGTCTCCGGGGCAGTTGTGCGCAGGGGCGGAAGAACCATCGTGAAGGTGGACCCCTGCTGCGGGGCGGACATCAGCTCAACCTGCCCGCCGTGCGCCTCGGTGATTGCACTTACGATGGTAAGTCCCAGGCCGGCACCTTCGGTTCGCTTGCTACTTGCACCGCGCTCAAAACGTTCGAAGATCCGCTTTTGGTCCTCCCGCGCAATGCCCGTGCCCTCATCCCGCACCCACAGCCGGACGCCGTCGTCGTCCCTCCGCGAGCCAAGGGCGATGGTGGAGCCCTCCTCCGTGAACTTGACCGAGTTCGCCGCGAGCTGCAGCCATGCCTGGGTGATCCGGCGCGGGTCGAGCATCGCGATGGCCTCGGCACGCCCGTCCACGATCCAGCGGCGGGATCCAAGCGAGCGTGCCTTGTCCATGACATCGTCCGTCAGGCGTCCCACGTTGATGGGTTCAAGGCGCACGAAGTCGGGCCCGGAAATCCCGGCGAGGGTCACGAGGTCGTCCACGAGCATGCGCATGCGGTCGAGCTCGTCCAGGGCGATGTCCCGGACCGCGCGCACGTCAGGTGGGTCTTCGGAATCCTGGAGTTCGAGATGCCCCTGGACGATGGTGATGGGTGTTCGCAGTTCGTGGCCGACGTCGTCGAGCAGCCGCCGCTGCGAGGTGAATGAGCCTTCGAGCCGGTCCAGCATGGCGTTGACCGTCCGGGTGAGCTCGGAGAGGTCGTCGTTGCCGGTCACCTGGATGCGCTGTGAAAGGTCCGTGTCCGTGATGCGCTGGGCGGTGGTGCGAAGGCGGCGGATGGGGTCGAGCAGTTTGCCGACAAGCAGGAAACCGACGACGCCGATCAGCACCAGGGTGCCGAAACTGATGAGCGCGTAGGTGCCGAACGTGCGGTTGAGCTGACCGTACTCGGCTTCGGCGTCGAAGCCCAGGACGAAGAAGGTCGGTTGGGTGTCCTCGGCAAGCTGCACGGGCGCCACCATCACGCGGTAGGTGGTGGCGTCAGTATTCACCGAGTCGATGGTGACCTCGTTCTGCGGCGCTACATTGTTCACGTAGTTCAGGAGGTCGTCGTCGTCCTCGAGCCGCACGTCGACCTCCTCATTGGCGAAGAAGATCACCTGTCCGCCACGGAGGGCCATCATTCCTTCGTTGGGCTCGGTGAGAGTCCGCTGCATGACGAGGAATACCAGCTGGTCCGCTTCGACGAACGGCTCACGAGTATTTGGGTCGATGCCCGTGGCCAGCAGTGTCTCGAACTCCTGGAAGCTCCGGGTCAGGGAGTCGTCCATCTCGTTGTTGAGGTCATTGCGCTGGAGCGCGTAGGCGGTGACGCCGGCCAGCAGCAACCCCAACGCACTGAGGGCAAGCATCGCGGCAAGCACCCTGGTGCGCACGGTCGAATAGCCGCGCCAGGCCTTGGGGAACCTGCTCCGGAAACGGCGGCGCCCGCGGGCTTCCGTCCCCGGCTCAGTGTCGACAGCGCGCGGAACCTTGACGAGGATCGTCGGTTGCGCGGCTGGAGGCGGCGGAAAGTTCGGCAGTCGCTCCGTCGGCGGTCCTGCCGGTGGCACCCGAATTGCCTCGGTCGGCGCTGAACCGGTCGCCGGATCGGAGGAAGGTGGCGGTGAGGATGGGTGTGGTGATGAGGGCCCCCCGGAGACTGCCGCGTCTGCTCCGGCGTTGAACCTATTCATCGTCAAAGCCGTCGTCGTCATCGCCGCCGTCGTCGTCCCCGCCGTCATCATCGCTGTCGTCGCCGTCCTCTGTGGCGGGCGGCGGCACCGGAACCACGGCGGGCGGCTCGGTTGTTTCTGACGGAGCGGGCGTTGGGGTCGGCTCGGGCGCAGGGGAGGGCGGTTCGCTGGAGGGCGAAGGGGGCGGGGAAGGAGTTTCGGAAGGTGTTGGCGTGGGTGTGCCCGGAGGCTCCGGGGTCTCGGTGGTGACGCCCACTGCCGGTCCCAACGGAATCAGCCCGGGGCTCCTGAGCGCTCCGAACAGTCCAAGACCCACCGCGATGACGGCCCCGGCGCTGGCCGCTGCAATGAGCCAGGTGTGCGCTTTCGACCGTTTCATGAGTCAAGTATCCCCATTCATCATGAGATGGAGATGAGAAATCCGCGTACTTTCTGCGGTTCTCATCCGCTTCTCATTACCTCGGCCTAGGCTGGAGCAACAATCCATCCGAAGGGAGAGCGCGATGCCGCTCAATGATCTGAAGAAGCTTGCAGCAGTTCTTGCAGTCAGTGCAGTGTTCCTCGTGGGCTGCGATGACACGGCTCCCGGGGACGTTCCCCAGGACCAGGAGCAGCAGCAGGAAGAGGGAAATAACGACGACGGCGCGGATGACGGCGCAGACGACAATGCTGATGACAACGCAGATGATGGCGCTGACGACAACGGCGGTGAAGGCGGCGGAGGCGACGAGGACGACGGCTAGTCGGCCGCACACGCACTATGCCGCGCCAACCTACGGGCGCGTGTCCGGCTTCTGTTGCGCTTTGTCAGCCAGCAGCCGGTCCAGGAGCGGTTCGGTCCGGTAGGGGATGTGCTCGTGCAGCGCCAGCACAGTCTCGGTGCGAATCACGCCCTTGATGCGCAGCACCGAGCGGAGGGCGGACTGCAAATGGTGGGTGTCCTTGGCAGCGACCCGGCACCACACATCGCCCCTGCCTGATATCTCATGGACCTCAAGTACCTGGTCCAGCCTCCGCAGAGCGGTGATCACGCCGTCGAGTTCGCGGTGGGTCACTTCGATAGTGACGAAGGCGACGACGTCATAGCCAAGGACCGCAAGGTCCAGTTCCCTCCCGCTACGGCGCAGGATTCCTGAGCGGAACAACCGCTGGATACGGGCCTGCGCAGTGTTGCGGGCCATTCCGAGCGTCTCGCTGAGCTGGCTGACCTGCGATCGCGGGTCACGCACCAGTTCCAGCAGGAGCCGCACATCGGTGCGGTCAAGCATGGACACCTCCTCGTTCAGCTCATCTCAGGGCAGTTCTGCCCACGATAGTTGAGCACAATGTTCAGGGTATGCGTTCAGAACGCAACGGTCTAACCATCTTCACTCACCATCGATAAGTGAAATGGTGGAAGCGTTAGAACAATACGAAGAGGACCGGCATGAGCGTCATCAGTGAACTCCGCATGCGCCCGGCGCCGGTGCAAAGCCGACGCTGGAATGCGTCCGTTAGCGCCCGGCTGGTGCTCGCCGTCGTCGTCATCGCAACGCTCCTCGTCGGGGCGAACCTCGCCACGCCGCTTTATCCGCTCATCCGATCCAACCTCGGGCTGAGTGCCTTTGACACCACTGCGGCATTCGCGGCCTACGTCTTCGTGCTCGTGGCCGGACTGCTGCTGGTTGGCCACTGGTCCGATCACATCGGGCGAAGGGCCGCCCTCGTGCTTGCGGTCGGGGCGGGCGTGGTCGGCGCCGTGGTGTTCGGTGCTGCAACCTCCCTGCCGATGCTCATTCTTGGCCGTTGCCTCCAGGGTGCGGCGGTGGCCTGCGCGACGGGCGCCAGTGCCGCGGCCCTGCGTGACCTTCTTCCGCATCGGCCCGAGTGGGCCTCCCGGTTCACCCTGGTAGCGTCGGCCGGCGGTGTTGCAGCGGGGCCGATGATCGGCGGGCTGCTCTCGCTGCTTCCCGAACCCACGCGCCTGCCGTTCGGCATCTATGCCGTCTTCCTGCTGCTCCTGCTGATTCCCCTCGTGCTGCTTGATGCGCGCCCCGCCATCAATGCGCCCGCAGGGCGTCCACTCTCGGCGCTGAAGCCGCGCCGGCCCACGGTGTCGCGGGCTGCTGCCCGGGCGTTCTGGACTGCTGCGACCATCGGGTTTCTGAGTTTCTCCCTGTTCGGCTTTGCGCTGAGTCTTGCCCCCACCTACTTCGCGCAGATCGCCGACGACGCCGGTCGTCCCCTCATCGGGCTGCTTGCGGGACTGGTGCTCGCGGTGTCGGCAGTCAGCCAACTATTCCCGCTTCGTGTCCGTCATTCGGCACCGATCGGTCTGGTTGCCATGACCCTCGGGGTGGCGCTCATGCCGATTGCCGGCGCAACGGGCAGCATCCTCCTCCTCGTAACGGCGTGCATAGTGGCTGGAGTCGGGCAGGGAACCGCGTTCCGGACAGCGTTCAACGAGGTTGCACTAAAGGTCGAGGTCGCACAGCACGCCCAGATCATCAGCACGGTCTATGTGATCACTTATCTCGGCAGCGCGGTGCCGGTGCTGGGCCTTGGACTGGCAGCAGATGCCCTGGGCCTATCCGCTGCGGTGGCACTTTTCGCGGGCGTGATCGCGATTGCGAGCGCCGGGATGGCCGTGCTGGTTTGGCGGACAGGGCAGCCCTGAAGCCGCGATTCAGGAAGCGATTCCAGATGCAAAGAATCCATTGCAAATAAAGTGTTGCAAAGAAATCTTTGCAGCTGTAATCTAGGGGTTATGGACTCAAGCCAGCCCGCCGACCGCACAGTAAATGTCAGCGCTTTGAAGGCACTCACTCATCCGCTTCGGATTCAGCTTCTCAATGCGCTATCGCAGTTCGGTCCACAGACGGCCAGCGTGCTGGCCGCCCGGCTGGGGGAGTCCAGCGGGTCCACCAGCTACCACCTGAGGCAGCTCGCCAAACATGAGCTGGTGCGCGAGTTGGAGGGCAAAGGATCCGCGCGCGAACGCTGGTGGGAGCGCCCGCCGGGCGCCCTCAGCCTGTATTCCAGCGAGATCGCCCACGACCCGGGTACCCGGGACGTTGCCGCGATCGTGAACCGGGAGTTCAGCCACAACAGGGCAGCCCTGCTGGAGGACTACATGGAACGTGGTCCGCACGTGCTGCCTGATGAGTGGCTTGAGGCCTCGGTGATCTCCACCCTCAACG
Organism: Arthrobacter pigmenti; assembly: GCF_011927905.1. Taxonomy (NCBI): domain Bacteria; kingdom Bacillati; phylum Actinomycetota; class Actinomycetes; order Micrococcales; family Micrococcaceae; genus Arthrobacter; species Arthrobacter pigmenti. The sequence goes on along the minus strand of NZ_JAATJL010000001.1, from coordinate 2,331,380 downwards.
CCCGCCTGACGGTCGAACAATTGGCCGAGCTGTCAGATGAACTGATGCGCGTATCCCGCGAGCTGTTCGAAAAGTACCGGCCCGGGGCAAACGATAATCCGGATGCCAAAGCCGTTCAGATTCACCTCAACACTTTCCCCATCATCCAGGGCCAGTTTCCTGAGCCCCCCGCACGAAAAGAGAAAACACCATGACTGCGCTTACCGGATTCTCCAGCCCGGCCCGTCCTGAGGGCTTCGATGCCCTGCTCATAGTTGTAGGCCGTTGGCTGGTCAGCGCCGGCGAACAGCTCGCAGCAGGACATTCAACCGCCGCACGCCACACAACTTACGAAGAGCATTCCCGCGATGTGGCCGCAACACGCCACTCGGGCCTCTGGCTCTGAACGGCTGGTCAGGGCAGCAGTCCCGGATTTCCCTTTATGTGGTTGAAAACCAGGGTTGTCTCCGTGTGGCCCACCACGGGGTCGGTGGTCAGGTAGTCCAGCACCCAGTCCCGAAGTGCGTCCGTGTCAGCCACCGCCAGATGAAGCAGATAATCTACTGCACCCGAGACGTGAAAGGTTGAAACCACCTCGGGAAGGGTTGTGATCCGCGAGGTGAACCGGTCGATTTCCTCGCGGTTGTGGCCCTTCAACTGAACGGAAATCAGAGCCTGCACCGCCCTGCCGACACCGGGCAGGTTCAGTTCGGCATGGAAGCCGCTCACGACACCCCGCTCGGAGAGTTGACGGGTACGCAGCAGCGCAGTTGAGGGGGCAACGCCCACCCGTTCAGCAAGCTGCGCGTTGGTGATCCGCGCGTCGGCCAGCAGTTCCTGCACGATCCGGCGATCGACGGCATCCAGCCCGTCCTGCTTCCCTGGATCTGCCAACGCCGCTGCCTTCCTCCGTGTCTGTGCTGACTTCGCGTTCCTTCAGCCTACTCGTGCCCCGGAAGCTTCCGACGGCGTGGAGTCAGCCGGACTGCGGGAAGCGCGGGTGCCGGGATGCGCTCAGCGCCGTGGCCGTCCACAGCCCCGAATCTCGGGTGTCCGTCTTCCCAGTCCTGACGGGCCTGTGCGATTTCGTCATGGCTGCGGCCCACGAAATTCCACCACATCAGCAGGTCCTCTGCGAACGGCTCCCCGCCGAGCAGGATCCAGCGTGTGCCCGGGCGTGCAGCGAACCGGAGGGTGGACCGTCCGGTGCCGAGGTAGGCGAGTGGGCCAGACTCGATGCTTCGGCCCTCAACCTCAAGGGCCCCTTCGAGGACAAGTACACCGTGCTCGAACGTATCCTCGACGTCCAGCTGGACCATCCCGCCGTCGTCGGAAATGAAGTCTGCCCCAACAAGCGGCGAATGCACCGAAGCGGGACTGGCCGCGCCTCCCAGTTGCCCCACCATCACTGTGCCTTCGAAGCCGGGACCGGTGATTCGGGGCAGATCGGCATGCCGCTCGAACGACGGCGGTGCAGATGCCGCCTGCCCGGGCAGCGCGACCCAGAGTTGAAGCCCCGACAGGATTTCATCGTGCGGACTGAATTCGGAGTGCGAGATTCCGCTGCCTGCGGTCATGATGTTCAGTTCGCCGGGGCGGACAACGACGTCGGACCCCAGGCTGTCGCGGTGCCGTACCTGGCCGACCAACGGCCAGGTCACCGTCTGCAGTCCGATGTGCGGGTGGGGGAGTACGCGCATGGCGGTCCGGTCTGGTCCGAACGAGTCAAGAAAGCACCACGCGCCAATAGTGGGAAGCGACCTTTGGGGAAGGGTTCTGCGGACGTTCATTGCGCGGACGCCCCCGAGCGGAACCTCGCGTTCGGGCAGCAGTTCAAGAACAGGTTCCCGGCGCGCCGCGGATTCGCACGCAGACGGAACCGGGCGTGTATCGAGATTGCTCATGGGCCTCCTGCCGGATGGGTGAGTTCAGGATACGCCCGCTGATTAGACTGCTGGAATGGCTTATGAGTGGGATACCCGGGTTGGTGCGTACGCCGTCGTCATTGAAGCAGGCCGCATTCTGCTCGCGCATTGGAACGAGCATGGCAGGACCGGCTGGACGCTGCCCGGCGGAGGACTCGAATTAGGCGAGGACGCTCCCACCGCGGCGGTACGCGAGGTGCGGGAGGAGACCGGATACACGGTCCAGCTGGATGAACTTCTTGGCGTCGACAGCCTGCACATCCCAGCCAAGGACCGTGAGTCCGGCGATGACCGCCCGCTCCATGCCCTGCGCATCATCTATCGGGCTCACACAGTATCGGGTGCGATTGTGCACGAGGTTGCCGGATCCACCGACGAAGCCGCCTGGATTGAGCTGGACGCAGTGCCGAATCTTCACCGCGTGAGCCTGGTCGACGCGGCCCTGGCGCTCACTTACCAAAGTCCCGACCGCGCGCTACCATAAGGAATCCGCCCGATTTCCGATGGGCGCAAACCGAAGTACAGGAGGTGAAGTCATGAACAAGGTCATTGTCGCTGCCGTTTCTCCAGCCACACACCCCATGAACTTCGCCTTCCACCGGATGCGCTAGGCTTCAGCCGCCGTCCGCGCGGAAGGCCCCATCAGAGGACCTTTCGTTGCATACTCTTACCGATTACGGTTTCACCGATCGCATTCGCGGTCTCTTTTCCTTTCGTTTTCCAGCCACTGGCACATCCGCGTCCGTACCTGCCCGGGTGATCCGGTCGGATCGGGGGCGGGTGCTGCTCGCTACCGACTCCGGGCCGGTGCACGCCTTGAGTGACGGCGCTGAAGTCACGGGCGATTGGGTGGCCCTTACCAACGACGACGGCGCGGCGCCACCCGCCGTCGTCGGCCTCCTTCCGCGCAGCTCCACACTGCAGCGGAAGAAAGCGCACGACCCGCTGGCCGATGTGCAGGTGCTGGGCGCCAACATCGACCTTGTGGGCGTGGTGGTTCCCATCGATCGCCCACTCTCCACCAACCGGCTCGAGCGGACGCTTGTTGCCGCGTGGGATTCGGGGGCGGTGCCGATCGTCATCCTGACCAAGGCCGACCTGAGCAACCGCTTCGACGAAGTGGTTGCCCAGACCGTGGAACGTGCCCGCGGTGTCGAGGTCTTCACCACCTCGGCTGAGTCCGGCGACGGCCTTGATGCCCTGCAGGCGCGGGTCGGTACCGGCAACACGCTGGCGCTGCTCGGGCCCTCGGGTGCCGGCAAGTCAACGCTGATCAACGCGCTGGTCGGATCGGAGGTGCAGGACACCGGTGATGTACGGTCCGGCGACGGGAAGGGTAGGCACACCACCACGTCGCGGGAACTCATACCGTTCGGGAACGGTTCGGTTCTGATGGACACACCCGGCGTCCGCGGCTTCGCGCTTTGGGACGCCGAGGCGGGCCTCGAGGCGGTCTTCGGGGATATCGAAGAGCTGTTTCCGCTGTGCAGGTTCAGGGACTGTGCGCACGACCGTGAGCCGGGATGCGCCGTTCAGGAGGCAATCGTTTCCGGGAACCTGGAGGAGCGGCGTTGGTTGAGCTACCGGAAGATGGAACGGGAGCTGGCCAGTCTTCACCGTCGGCAGAGCGTCGCTGAACAGCGCCGCCATGCCAGGTCCTTCCACAAAGTGGTGAAGGAGGCGGCGATGGCGAAGGACTATCGGAACCGCTTCAGGGAGGACTGAACCCCCCCCTGTGGTGCCCGACCCATGGGCACCACAGGGGGGGGAACCGGTTCCCTCTTAACGATTCGTGACTAATGTGCCGTGATGAGCCATACATCCGCTTGTTTGCCGCGAACGCATGGCTAGACTCAACAACACCAAGCCCTGAGCGCGAGCGCTTCCGTATCGCTCCGGCGCACAACAATCGCGAAGGTCCGGCCGCGATCCGGCTTCCTATCGACGAAAGGCCACGTCCATGACCGACCAAGCACGAGGTACTGCGGCGAACCGCGGCCGGTCCGGCGCGATGATCCGGTTCGAAAACGTGACCAAGCAGTACGCCGGCGGCGTCGCCGCGGTCGAGAGCCTCAGCATGGACATCGACCGCGGTGCCATCACGGTGTTCGTCGGCCCATCGGGCTGCGGAAAGACCACGTCACTGCGCATGATCAACCGGATGGTGGAGCCGACGTCGGGATCCATCGTCGTCGACGGCCAGGACGTCGGGCAGCAGAAGGCAGCCGAACTGCGCCGCTCCATGGGCTACGTGATGCAGTCCTCAGGCCTGTTGCCGCATCGCTCGGTGATCGACAACATCGCCACCGTCCCACGCCTCAACGGAGTGCCTAAGGCGGATGCACGCAGGCGCGCCTCGGAACTGCTGGACGTCGTCGGACTCGCCTCCGCGCTGGGCAAGCGGTACCCCAGCCAGCTCTCGGGCGGCCAGCAGCAGCGGGTTGGCGTCGCGCGGGCGCTCGCAGCCAATCCGCCGATCCTGCTCATGGATGAGCCGTTCAGCGCCGTCGACCCCGTGGTGCGGCACGAACTGCAGGAGGAGCTGCTGCGCCTCCAGCGGGACCTAGCAAAGACCATCGTCTTCGTTACCCATGATATTGACGAGGCCACCGTGCTTGGTGACAAGGTGGCCGTCTTCGCCACCGGCGGCCGGCTGGCCCAGTACGCGGCACCCGAGGAGATCCTGCGCGCTCCGGTGGATGACTTCGTGGCGGGTTTCGTTGGACGGGACCGCGGCTTCCGTCGCCTCTCGTTCCAGGAGGGGGACAACGTAGCCGTGCACCCGGTTGAGACCGTGCGGGTGAGCCGGCTTGCTGATCCGAACGTCGACGTCGGATCCTCCTGGACCCTGGCAGTCGACGACGACGGCCGGCCGCACGGCTGGGTACCCCGCGCGACCCGGCAGAACATCCGCTCGCTGGCCGACGTGGTGCCCGGCGGTTCGCTCTACCGCAAGGGCGACTCGCTGCGCCGCGCGCTGGACGCGGCGCTGTCGGCGCCGTCGGGCCTAGGCGTCACTGTCGACGACGACGGCCGGGTACTCGGCGTCGTCCGTTCGGCGGAGGTGCTCGAGCTTATCGAGGATGCACGCCTGGACCGGGGCCGCGCCGACCACGACACGGCGGTGTGACATGGAGTGGTTCCTGGATAATTTCTCCTACATCGCGGAGCTGACCGGACTTCACCTGGTCCAGGCAATCCTGCCGCTGGTGTTCGGGGTGGCCGTCGCCATACCGGTTGCGCAACTTGCGCGCCTCAGCAAGCCGCTCGCCGGAGCCATCCTCACGACGTCGGCCCTGCTGTACACGATTCCGTCGCTGGCCATGTTCGTCCTGCTGCCGCTCATCCTCGGCACACAGGTGCTGGACCCGGTGAACGTGATCGTCGCGCTCACCATCTACGCAGTCGCGCTGCTGGTCCGCTCCACGCTGGATGCCCTGAATTCCATCGACGACGGCGTCCGGCAGGCGGCGGTGGCCATGGGTTTCACACCCGTGCGTCGCTTCCTGACCGTTGACCTACCGCTCTCGATCCCCGTCCTGATCGCCGGACTGCGCGTCATCTCGGTAACCAACATTTCGCTTGTGAGCGTGGGTGCGCTCATCGGTATCCCCAGCCTCGGCACACTGTTCACCGACGGGCTGAACCGCAACTTCCCAACCGAGATAGTCATCGGCATCATCGTGACGCTGCTGCTCGCGCTGGTCATGGACCTTATGCTCGTGGTCCTTGAACGCGTGCTCACGCCCTGGACGCGCCGTGCGAAGGTCTCCGACGATCCAATGCAGGTGACAGCAGATGCAAATCTGGGGTCCGACGCTTCAAGAGCGGGCGGGGTGTACTGATGGACTACTCGAGTTCCAACCTCCTCGTGCAGATGTACGAGTGGCTCACCTTCCCTGCGAACTGGAACGGTGCCGGAGGAATCCCGATCCGCATCGTGGAGCACCTTGGCTACACGGCACTGACCATCCTGATCGCGGCAGCGATCGCGGTGCCGATCGGGCTCGTGGTGGGACACACCGGGAAGGGACGCGTCGTCATCGTCTCGGGTGTTGGAATTCTGCGCGCCCTGCCCACGCTCGGCGTCCTGATCCTGTTCGTGCTGCTCGCGGGCCTCGGCCTGATGCCGCCGATCTGGGCGCTGGTGCTGCTTGCGATTCCGCCGATCCTCGCGGGCGTCTATTCGGGCATCGCTTCGGTGAATCCCGCAACGGTGGACGCGGCACGCAGCATGGGCATGACCGAACTGCAGGTCCTGTTCCGGGTGGAACTGCCCAACGGGCTGCAGGTGATCCTCGGCGGTTTTCGGGCGGCTGTGCTGCAGGTGGTGGCGACCGCCGCCGTCGTCGCCTTCATCAATCTCGGTGGGCTGGGTGTCTTCCTGATCGAAGGTACCCAATTGCGCGATAACGGACGTCTTTTCGGCGGCGCCGTGGTTATCGCCGTCGTTGCGGTGGCTGTGGACGGCCTGATGGCGCTGCTCCAACGATTTGCTGTATCTCCCGGCCTGCGCACAACGCGCAGCCCGGCAGGACCAACAAAGACAGGTGGGCAGGACGCCCACGTCAGTGCACAAGGAGGAACAACATGAGTAATCCAACAACCGGGCGCCCCGTTCGGCGCCGCATGCTGGGACTGGCCGCCGGGCTGACTGCCGCGCTGGCCATGACAGCCTGCGGAGCGAACTCGGACCCCCAGGGAGGCGGCGGGAACGACGGCGGCGGCGAAGGCAGCGGTGAGCCGCTGGTCATCGGTTCCGCCGATTTCCCGGAGAGCCAGATCATCGCCGAGATCTATGCGGGCGCACTCAACGGTGCCGGGATTGAAGCCAGCACCCAGCTGAACATCGGTTCGCGCGAAATCTACTACCAGGCACTCGTGGACGGATCGGTCGACATCATCCCCGACTACAGCGGAAACCTGCTGCTGTTCCTGGACGCCGAGGCAACCGCGGAATCCGCGGAAGACATCATGACGGCACTGCCCGACGCCCTCGCGGCCGAGACCCCGGACGTCAATCTGGGCGTACTGGAAGCGGCGGAGGCCGAGAACAAGGACGCCATGGTGGTCACTGCGGCCACCGCGGAAGAGTACGGGCTGACCTCCATCGAGGACATGGCCGAGGTGTGCGACCAACTGGTTATCGGTGCCCCGAGCACCTTCTCCGAGCGGGCCTACGGCCTGCCCGGGCTGGAGGAGAACTACGGCTGCGTGCCGGAGTCCTTCGAGGCAATCAACGACGGCGGCGGGCCGGTGACACTGGAAGCGCTGTTGAACGACACCATCCAGGTGGCCGACATCTACACCACCACGCCATCGATCGCGGATAACGACCTGGTGGTGCTGGAAGATCCGGCGAATAACTTCATTGCCCAGCAGGTGGTTCCACTGGTCAACCTGGACACCGTGGGTGAAGAAGCGCGCGCTGTGCTCAATGAGGTATCCGGCGTTCTCACCACCGAGGACCTGATCGACCTCAACCGCGAGGTCAGCGGCGACGAGAAGCGCAACCCCGCAGATGCCGCAGCCGACTGGCTCGAGGAAAAGGGCCTGGCAGGGGAGTAGCAAACACCAGCCCGGGTCTGCCCAGCCGCGCTTGATCAGCATGCGCTTGATCACAATGCGGCTGGGCGGGCCCGGGCTGTGGCATCCTTTATTGATGGCCGAATTCAAGCAATCCGATAAGCTCCAGAACGTCCTCTATGACATCAGGGGGCCGCTGCTTGAGCACGCGAAGTACATGGAGGCGGAAGGCCACCGCATCCTCAAGCTGAATATCGGGAATCCCGCTCCGTTCGGATTCGAAGCACCCGACGCCATCCTCGTCGATATGATCCGTCACCTGCCCAACGCGCAGGGCTACAGCGATTCCCGCGGGATTTTTTCTGCCCGCACAGCAGTGGTGCAGTACTACCAGGGCCGCGGGATCCAGAATATTGACGTTGACGACGTCTATCTTGGGAACGGCGTCAGCGAGCTCATCACCCTCTCACTGCAGGCGTTGCTGAACAACGGGGAGGAAATCCTCGTTCCCACTCCGGACTATCCGCTGTGGACCGCTTCGGTGAGCCTCGCAGGCGGAACCGCCGTGCACTATCTCTGCGATGAGAGCAACTCCTGGTGGCCGGATGTCGAGGACCTGGAATCCAAGATCACCCCGCAGACCCGCGGCATTGTCCTCATTAACCCGAACAACCCGACCGGGGCCGTCTATCCGCGGGCGGTCATCGAACAGATTGTCGAGCTCGCGCGTCGCCACGACCTAATCATCTTTGCAGACGAGATCTACGAGAAAATCCTGTACGACGACGCCGTCCACGTGAATGCCGCGTCGGTCACCGGCGACGACGTCCTGTGCCTGACTTACAGCGGCCTGTCCAAGGCCTACCGGATCGCGGGGTTCCGGAGTGGTTGGATGGCCATTTCCGGCCCGAAGCATCGGGCGGCCGACTACATTGAGGGCATCAATCTGCTGGCCAATATGCGCCTGTGCGCCAATGTCCCGGCACAGCACGCGATTCAGACGGCTCTGGGCGGCTACCAGAGCATCAACGACCTTATCCTCCCGGGTGGACGCTTGCGCCAGCAGCGAGACAAGGCGTACCAGTTGCTGAACGCAATTCCCGGTGTCTCGTGCGAGTTGGCGCAGGGGGCGCTCTACCTCTTCCCCCGGCTCGATCCAGAGGTTTATCCGATCAAGGACGATGAGAAGTTCGCCCTGGATCTCCTGAAGCAGCAGAAGATTCTCATTTCCCACGGAACCGCGTTCAACTGGATCAATCCCGATCACTTCCGGATGGTTACCCTGCCGAGCGTTGAGGACATCGAGGATGCGATCGGACGTCTCGCAGAGTTCCTGAGTACGTACAAACCCTGATTCAGTAGTGTCCATTCGCGCCGCACCAGGAGGTTCCAATGCAGGTTGTTCCTGATTTCAGTGTCTCCCCGAGCCAGGCGCTGCTTGCCGGGCCGGATGTCCGCCTGGATCAGCTGGACCCTGCATCGAAACCAGGGTTCGACGGCGGCAAGCAGGCTGGACAGGCGCGGCTCGCTGCGGGTCGCGAAGCACTGTCCGGGCTTCAGGAGAAGCTGTTCGCAGAGAGCCGGTTTGGGAGTGAAATTTCGGTTTTGCTGATTCTGCAGGCAATGGACACGGCGGGTAAGGGCGGAATTGTCCGCCATGTGGTCGGTGCCGTGGATCCTCAGGGCGTCCACCATCACGCCTTCAAGTCCCCGACAGCGGCGGAGAAGCGCCACCATTTCCTCTGGCGGATCAGGAAGGAGCTCCCGGGTCCCGGCATGATCGGGGTCTTCGACCGATCGCATTACGAGGACGTGTTGATTGCACGCGTGCGTAAGCTGGCGGCGCCTCCGGTGATCGAAGAGCGCTACGAGGAGATTCGGGAGTTCGAGGCGGGGCTGGTGAGCTCGGGGACACACGTGATCAAGGTGATGCTGCACCTGAGCAAGGAAGAGCAGAAGAAACGACTCTCCAAGCGGCTCGAACGCAAGGACAAACACTGGAAGTACAGCCCGGGTGATCTTGAGGAGCGCGCGCTGTGGGATGAGTACCAGCGTGCCTACCAGACTGCGATCGAGCGCACCAGCAGCCCCGACGCTCCCTGGTTTGTAGTGCCTGCCGACCGGAAGTGGTACGCGCGGATCGCGGTTCAACAACTGCTGATCGACGTGTTGACCGGCATGCAACTCAGCTGGCCAAAGGCCACCTTCGATGTGGCTGCCGAGAAAGCAAGACTTGCGGCGAGCTGAAGGCTAGGTGTGTTTCAAACCTGGATGAAGGCCTGCACCTATAAGTCTTCGTCTGGTGCACTGCGTACCGAGCTGCAGGCCGACACCTGGTTGTATCCCCCTACGCCTGGGTTTGGGAGCCGCCTTGCTCTTCCGGCTGACTCCTGGCCGCGGCGAGGCGCTTCCGGGCTCCCTCCAACCATTGTTCGCAATGGTCCGCAAGTTCTTCACCGCGCTCCCATAGCGCGAGCGACTGCTCAAGACTGACGCCTCCGGCTTCGAGCTGGCTGACAACCTTGACCAGTTGTTCGCGGGCATCCTCGTAGCTCAGCTCGGAGACCGGCGGCAGGCCAGCACCTGCAGAAGGTGAAGGATCGATGGTCATTCTGGTTCCTTACTCTCTGTTTGCCGCACCGAGCCTCGTTTCTTGGTCGGGCGTTTCTTGCTGCTGGTTTCAGGAGCCGACATGCCGGGTTGCCCGGGCGCACCGTCGACGCCAACGGTGCGGGCAGCCAATCTGCCACTGGCCACCCTGATAGCCAACATCGAGCTCGGAGCCACGGTTTCCGCCTCCCGGACTACGCTGCCGTCTTCTGTCTGAACTACGGCATAGCCGCGGTCGAGCGTGTTTTGGGGGGATAGTGAACGTACCTGCGCCCGGAGGTGAAGCACACGGTCTGCTTCCCTCGCGACCGCGCTGTCCATCGCCGTGGTTATCCGCTTGCGGATCCGCAGCAGGTCTTCGTGGCGCACAGTCACCATGCCGATGGGCTGGGCGAGGACGGGCCGGGAACGCAGATGGGTGAGGCGTTCTGACTCGCGGGATACGAGTTGCGCGACGCAGCGGGACAACTGGGTGCGGGCTTGCCTGATGCGCTGAAGTTCCTCGGTGACCTCCGGCACTACGCGCTTGGCGGCATCGGTGGGCGTTGAGGCCCGAAGGTCCGCTACGTCGTCGAGCAGCGGATGGTCAGCTTCGTGGCCGATCGCACTGACAATGGGAGTGGTGGCCGAACTGACGGCGCGCACGAGGTCCTCATTGCTGAAGGGCAGCAGGTCCTCCAGAGACCCTCCGCCGCGCGCAATGATGATGACATCCACGCCAGGCATCCGATCCAGTTCCGACAGGGCAGAGCGCATTTGGGAAACAGCGCTCACGCCCTGGACAGCAACTTCCCGGATCTCAAATTCGACCGCGGGCCAGCGAAGGCGTGCATTGCGCAGCACGTCCTTCTTGGCATCGGAATCACGGCCTGTGATGAGCCCGATCCGGTGCGGCAGCAGCGGCAGCGGCTTCTTGCGGTGGGAAGCGAACAGGCCTTCGGCAGCGAGCGATTGTCGCAGCCGCTCGATTCTGGCGAGCAGGTCTCCCAACCCGACGGGGCGGATGTCCCAGGCCTGCATGGACAGCCGCCCTGACTTCACCCAGAAGTCTGCCTTCAGACGTGCGACCACCCGTGAACCGCGCTCAAGCGGTATTGACAGCCGGTCCATCACCGTCCCCCACACGGTAAGGGAAAGGGAAATCTCGGCGTCGATATCGCGCAGGGTGACAAAGCACATGGTCCCGCGTTTGTTGAGTTCAATGACCTGACCCTCCACCCAAGCGGCTGGAGCGCGTTCGATGTGCGCCTTCAGCTTTTCGGAGAGCACATGCAGGGGCCAGGGGCGGTCCGCCGATGTCTCAGCGGCGGTTTCGGGAAGGGAGGATGGATCCGCCGCCCCAGCCGGAGCGGCCGCGATCGCGGTGCCCAGCGACGCGCCGTCGTCGTTCATTGTCTGTCTGTCCTCCCGTACCACCTGCCCTCCTGGCGGGCGGTGTCTGTAGTTAATGTTTATCAGGTGCTCCCGACAACAGTGGCACCTGGACTGTTGTTGTGCAGGAGTAGAGCGGATCGCAAGTCATGAAGCGGGCATAATCGGAAGAACGCGCTACTGGTGGAATGGGAGCTCATGAGAACAGTAGGATCGGCATTTTTTGTCCTCTTTACGGTGGTGTTCGGTGTTCTCGCCCTGCCGAGCGCCTGGATTGCCGCGCATGTGGTCTCGGAGGAGGGATTCGTACAGTTGGCGTCTCCTCTCAGCGAAGACCCTGAGTTCACGCAAGCACTGGCTGACGCGCTCTCCGAGGAAGCGACTGCCGGCGTGGACCTGCCATCCGGTATTGCGGAAACCGTCCAGCCGATTGTCGCTGGGATAGCTGAGCGGATCACGGAACTGCCCGGCTTCGAGCAGGCGTGGGATGAGACTCTCACGCGTTCACACTCGTTGACCTTCGCCGACTCAAGGCAACTCCCGCCGGAGGCGGACGCGAGCTCCTCGTTCACCCTGGACGTTGCACCGTTGGTTGCGCTGGTAACAACGGAGATCGGGAACCAATTCGGAGTGGATGTGCCGGCGCCTCAACAGACACTGGTGAACATCGGTCAGGCAAACCATCGAGCTCTCCTGGAGCGCGTCGAAACTGCCGCTTCACTATGGCCCGCTCTTACGGCGGCGGCAGCGATCGGAGCGGTGTTGAGTCTTCTGATCGCCCGACGGCGAAGCACCACCCTCGCAGTACTAGGCCTGGGAGTCGTGCTGGGTGGAGCGCTCCTCTGGTTCGTCGCGGGCTTTGCTCCACAAATCGTTGATCGAACCGCTGACGCGAACGCGGTCGCGGACGTTTTCAAGGATGCGCTGACCGTTCGTGCGGCTGACGGTTTCCAGGCCTGGTGTCTTGCCGCTATTGCGGTCGGATTGCTGCTGGCGGTTGCTGGGCTTGCCGCACGCCTTCTGAGCGGGTCTCGGCGCAGGCGGCTTCCGTCTGAGCGGACCGCTCGGCTCTGACCGGACCGCTCGGCTCTGAGCGGACAGAGAGTAGCTCCCGGGCGGGTAGCGCAGCGTAGGCCGCTAGCATGGAGATATGTCCACCACAGCAGTGCCGGTTCCCATGCCCATGGTGCCCAGGAAGCGCCGAACGCCGGAAGAAGTGCACGCAGCAACGCCCGTTTCCGGGTCCCGCAAGGTGCTGCTTGCCGCTCCCCGAGGCTATTGTGCCGGAGTGGACCGCGCTGTCATTGCTGTGGAGAAGGCGCTCGACCATTACGGCCCGCCCGTGTATGTGCGGAAGCAGATCGTTCACAATCTCCACGTGGTGTCCACCCTCGAGGAGAAGGGCGCCATTTTCGTCGAGGAGACTGACGAGGTCCCGGAGGGGGCGCTTGTGGTGTTCTCGGCGCACGGGGTATCGCCGGCTGTGGTGCAGGCTGCGGAAGACCGCAACCTCCGAACCATTGACGCCACCTGTCCGCTTGTCACCAAGGTGCATCGTGAAGCGGTCCGGTTCGCGCGTGACGACTTCGACATCCTCTTGATTGGTCACGAGGGGCACGAGGAAGTAGAGGGAACCTCGGGTGAGGCACCTGAGCACATCCAGATAGTCAACGGTCCGGAGGACGTGGATAAGGTATCGGTCCGCGATCCGGACAGGGTGATCTGGCTTTCTCAGACCACCCTCAGCGTTGACGAGACCATGGAGACCGTCGCGCTGCTCAAGGAGCGGTTTCCCACGCTCCAGGATCCGCCCAGCGATGACATCTGCTATGCGACTTCGAACCGCCAGGCAGCGATCAAGAAGATTGCCCCTGATGCCGATTTGGTGATTGTCGTGGGGTCGTCGAACTCCTCCAACTCCGTTCGGCTGGTTGAGGTTGCGCTCGAGTACGGGACAAAGGCCTCCTATCGTGTCGACTTCGCTAATGAGGTGGACGAGTCCTGGTTCGAGGGAGTATCCACAGTTGGAGTTACTTCCGGAGCTTCTGTGCCGGAGAACCTGGTTCAGGACGTCCTTCGATTGCTGGCAGATTACGGCTACGCCGATGTCGAGGAAGTGGTCACTGCCGAGGAAGACATCATTTTCTCCCTGCCCAAGGAGATCAGGGCTGCGCTGAAGGCGATGGGCGACCCATCGAGCGGGCTTGGCGGACGCGGCCAGCGACCCACTTCCTGATAATGACTCTTGAGTGCCGCAACCGTCGCCTGAGTGATCCGTCCAGCTAAGCGGAGCGTTCCTCAGCTTCCGAGCCGGTCTCAGAATCGATGAGTTCGGGCGCGCTCAATAGCCTTGGCGTTGTCTCTACAGTCTGGGTCGATAGAGGAGCGTCGACATCAGCGGGCTCGAAGGCGTTGATACGTCGGGCTGTCGGCAGCACCCGTGACTCGAGGGTGCCGACGAACGAGTTGTACTTCTCCACGGAGCTTTTCAAAGAGCTGCCCAACCGGGTGATGTGCGAACCCATTGTGCCAAGCCGCTCATAGAGTTCGCGCGACAGGTCGTACAACTCCTTGGCGTTCTCCGTCAGCACATCCTGGCGCCAGCTGAACGCGACACCCTTCAAGATCGCCAGCAACGACACAGGGGAGGCGAGCACCACATTGCGCGAAAAGGCATAGTCCAACAGTGCTGGGTCAGTGTTGAGCGCCGCCGACAATACGGACTCCACAGGAATGAAGCACACCACCAGATCGGGAGAGTTGGCTGCGCCCTCCCAATACTTCTTGCGACTCAGTGCGTCAACGTGCGCCCGCACGGCCTTCACATGTTGCAGGAGAAGATCCTGCCGACGGCGTTCCTCTGCAGCGACCTGTTGTTCATCGCCGTCCTCGATGGAACTCTGCGCTTCCAGGTACGCCGCTAGTGGCACTTTGGAGTCAACGACGATCTGTTTGTTCCCCGGAAGCTGGATGACCATGTCCGGCCGTGCCGTGGAGGCTGATTCCTTCGAAGTGATCGTGAACGTTGTCTGTTCATGGAAGTCCACGCGCGGAAGCATTCCCGCTGCCTCGACCACGCGGCGCAGTTGCACTTCACCCCATTGACCACGCGCCGTGCTGCTGCGTAGCGCAGACGCAAGCGAATGGGTGGTGGACAAGAGCTTGGAATCGGAGAGCTGCGCTTCCTGCAACTGCCGTGCCAAGTGGCCGAACTGCTGCGCGCGTTCCCGCTCCAGTTGCCCTACCTGTGCCTGGACCTGCCCCAGCTTGTCCGCGAGAGGCGCCAGCGCACGAAGGACGGACTGCTCCTCACCCGACTGCTCAGTAAGCCGACGGTTGTGCTCGTGAAGGATGCGGTTCTCGCCCTCAGCCGCAGCGCAGGCCGACACAGCCCGCCCAAGCCTTTCCCCGGCGTCGTCCAGTTCAGTGCGCAGGTCGGTAATAGACCGACGTGAGAGAACGAGTGCAACGCCTGCGCCAATGCCGACGCCAAGTAGAGCCGCGAGAATGATCGAGAGAAGCGTGAATCCGTCCATGGATCAACCATTGCAGGTGCCGGTGACATTCTTGATTGACGTAGCGGCGCGGCGGCCACGGGCACCGACGGTAGACTATTTTTCCGTGGCTCTTACTATCGGCATCGTCGGACTGCCCAACGTCGGCAAATCAACCCTCTTCAACGCGCTCACCAGGAACACCGTTCTCGCTGCGAACTATCCGTTTGCAACGATCGAACCGAATGTTGGCGTGGTCAGCCTGCCGGACCCGCGGCTCGGTGAGCTCGCAGAGATTTTTAGTTCGCAGCGCATCCTGCCTGCCACCGTCTCCTTCGTGGACATAGCCGGGATCGTGAAGGGTGCATCTGAGGGTGAGGGGCTTGGCAACCAGTTCCTCGCGAACATCCGCGAAGCTGAAGCGATAGCTCAGGTTGTCCGGGTGTTCGATGACCCCGACGTCGTGCATGTTGATGGCGCAGTGAATCCGGTCTCGGATATGGAAACTATCAACACCGAACTCATCCTCGCGGATCTGCAGACGCTTGAGAAAGCGATCCCGCGCGTGGAGAAGGAAGTCAAGATCAAGAAGCGGGAGGCCGCGCAGCTGTCCGCCATGCAAGCGGCACAGGCAGTCCTTGAGCGCGGTGACACCATTTTCTCCTCGATTGCACAGGACAAGCTGGAAATGGAACACCTTCGGGAACTGAGCCTGCTCACGGCGAAACCCTTCATCTACGTATTCAATGCGGATGACGCAGTACTCGGGAGCGATGAGCGGCAGAAGGAACTCCGCGCGCTGGTAGAACCCGCCGACTGCATCTTCCTCGACGCCAAGCTCGAAGCTGACCTCGTGGAACTGGACCCGGAAGAGGCGCGGGAGATGCTGGAGATGAACGGGCAGGAAGAGTCCGGCCTTGACCAGCTGGCGCGCGTTGGATTCCACACACTCGGGCTTCAGACCTACCTCACGGCGGGTCCGAAGGAGGCTCGTGCCTGGACCATCAAGAAGGGCGCTACCGCTCCCGAGGCGGCCGGAGTGATCCATTCCGATTTCCAGCGCGGCTTCATCAAGGCTGAGGTTGTCTCCTTCGCCGACCTGGTTGTTGCAGGGTCGATGGCAGAAGCGAAGTCCCGTGGCAAGGTCCGCATCGAGGGCAAAGAGTACGTGATGTCAGACGGGGACGTGGTGGAGTTCAGATTCAACGTGTAGTTGGGTTCCGGTCAGACATCTGTCAGGGATGACCTCGGCCAGCTCAGGCAATTTCGAGAAATCCGGCTTTCAGCCTCCTCGGGCGAAGTCCTCAGGTAAGTTTCCCTACTACGTGCTGGCACGGCCGCCGCAGAGATCGGAGCACTCGTGAAGCACCTCCTGACATCGGGCGGGATCAGCAATCCGAGCATCGAGCAAGCGCTTGTCGACCTGCTCGGCAAGCCCATCGCCGAGGCCAGCGCGCTGATCGTCGCGACAGGCATGTATCCCTTTCCCGGCGGCAGCGGCATGGCCCGCGATGCGATCACCGGCGCGGCGTCGAGTCCGTTGGCAGGGCTCGGGTGGAAGTCCTTGGGCGTCCTCGAGCTCACAGCGCTTCCTACCCTCCGCGACGAGGCCTGGGTGCCGGATGTGCAGGAGACTGACGCCCTTCTCGTGTACGGCGGGGACGTGCTCTATCTGGTTCATTGGATGCGTGAATCAGGTCTCGCGGAGCTCCTGCTGACCCTCAAGGACTCCGTATACGTCGGGGTGAGTGCAGGGAGCATCGCCGTCACTCCGTATAACTGCGACGCCGAGTTCGATCTGGAGTTCGTCCCCGAGGACAGCGATATGGGACGGGACGCCGAGCGAGCGCTCGGGCATGTCGACGTCGCGCTGTACCCGCACCTCGGGAACCCTGAAATGCCCGACACGACCCTCGAGAACATCGGACGCTGGGCAGATCGGATCCCGGTCCCCGTCTACGCAATCGATGACGACACTGCGCTCCGTGTCGAAAATGGCAAGATCGACGTCATCTCCGAAGGGACCTGGAAGCTATTCCCTGCGTGATCCTTGCGCGGTCGGACTGCAGCCTTCGTTCCGGGCTGCGCGAGGTGCTCGACTACCCATGGCGAAGCCGAACCTGCGACTCGGGCACCACGTCCCCGTTTTGGCATCTGGGTAAGCAAGCCACCGTCAGGAATTCGCCGGTACCCGTGTCGAGCCGCTCAACCGTGGACTGTCTGACCGCCGCGCTCCACCAATCGGGCAGCTCATTCGGGGTCAGGGCGACTGCGGGTGCGCTTGATCTCGGAGCGCAACCGTTTTCCTTCCAGGCGACGACGTCGCGAGCCAATCGTCGGGCGGGTCGGTCGCCGGATGACAGCGGGAGCCACTGCCTCTCGCAGGATCGCGGCAAGGCGTTGCCGCGCCGCAATCCTGTTGCGCCGTTGGGAGCGGTGCTCGGAGGCGCTGATGGTAAGTACTGTGCCCGAGAGCCTTTCGGAGAGCCGGTAAATGGCGAGTTCCCGTTGGACCTCATTGAGCGCTGATGTTGTGCCTAGATCGAGACTGAGTTGCACACGGGAGTCGGCCGTGTTGACGCTCTGGCCGCCGGGGCCGGATGCTCGGGAGAACTGCTCGACCAGCTCCCCCGCCGGTACCCGGAGGCCGCGGGGCGCGCCGGGCCCCGCGGGTACACGCAAGTTGTCCACACGATTATTGTGCCCCAACTCCGAAACAGTTGCTGCGATCAGCGCCGGTTAGAAACAGCAGACGCTAGGTGCGTAAGCCATCGTCGGGACGTCTGCTCAGATGGAACGACGTGCCCCGCGCAGTCCCATTGCAATCACCGCGTCAATGACGAACAGTGCAAACATCGTGACGGTATTGCGCCTGCGGTCTTTTCGCATGTACTCGCGCCCGAATAGAAGGTGAAGCAGGGAGCGTGCCGCAACAGCACGCCACCGCCAACGTGACGACCGTCCGGCCAAGGTCGTGATGCCGAGGACAAGGTCTGCCATTCCAAGTACGCGTCGATATCGAACGTCAGTGCGAGTTAAGTCGAGCCACCGCCCGCCCGTCAGCGGGGCCACGGTCAGTAGGCCACCGAGAGCTGCGGAGACCGCACCCACACCATCGGCCGCGATGGTGAGGACGGCGTTCCTGGATGCTGGCATGTGGGGACTCTACAGCAGCCGGTGTAAGGGAGTAGTCGGCGCTTCACCGAGACCGAGCCCAGGAGAGATCGCCGACGGCTCGTCACTCACCCGCGACGATGGTCTTGCAATCGGCAAGATCGACTCCTCTGGGGCTTCCAACCGTGGCAACGTGGTAGAAATTCGCCTCAGAGTCCAGGCGCAGGAACATCACCGTAGGGCATCTGCGCGGTAACCGACGGGTGTCGGTAGGGGCATCTTTGGTTGCATCTCGGTAACAACACCTGGCCCTCCTAGCTTTCGATACCTAGTAGTAACAATTACCCCTTAGGCTTTTCATCATGTGAGGCACGCCACTTTGACCATCAGAGTGCGTGTCAGTCCTTTGTAAAACCATGAAGGACATCTTCCACAACATGAAACTAGGAGGCGGAATGCGTTTCGGACGTACTTCCAAAGCCGTAGGTGTAGCGGCAATTGCTGCACTTGCACTGAGCGCCTGCGCTGAAAGCGGCGGCGGCGACGACACTGGCACCGACGGTGGCGGTAACGAAGCGGCCGGCGGCGCCGTAACCGTTGCTGAGGTCAACCCGTTCACCTCATTCAACTCGGACAGCGCCACTGGCAACGTTGATATCAACGGCAAAGTCAGCTACCTGACCCACAGCGGATTCAACTACATCAGCAACGAGTACGAACTTGTTCCCCGGGAGGAGTTCGGCACCTACGAGCTTGTATCCGAGGATCCACTCACTATCACCTACACGGTCAACGAGGGCGTCACCTGGTCCGATGGAGAACCAGTCGACGCCGATGATCTGATGCTTGCCTGGGCAGTCACCTCCGGTCATTACAACGACCTTTCTGATCCGGATCCGGAAGTCGAGGGCGACGAAACGGGGGTTGACTACTTTACCTACGCTGGTTCGACCGAGGGCCTCGGTCTCACGGATGTGCCCGAGATTGGTGAAGACGGCCGTTCGATCACTCTCGTGTACTCAGAGCCTTACGCCGACTGGGAGTCAGCGTTCGATATTCTCGATACTCCCGCTCACGTTGTCGCAACGGGCGGCGGCCTGGCTGACGGAGACGCACTGATCGAGCTGTTCCAGTCCGCTCCTGCAGGTGACCCAGAGAACCCGGAGGAGCGCCCCGAGCTTCAGGCGGTCGCGGACTACTGGAATACGGCGTTCGACACCACTACGCTTCCCACTGATCAGGGCCTGTACCTGTCCACCGGACCGTACATTGTCCAGGACATGGTTCCGGACCAGTCAATGACGCTGGTACGTAACGAGGACTACAACTGGGGACCGGTCCCGGCAGTTGAAGAAATCACCATCCGGTACATTCCGGACGCCAATGCACAGGTGCTGGCGCTACAAAACGGTGAAGTCGACATCATCCAGCCGCAGGCATCTGCTGACACGTTGACCGCGCTTGAGGCCATCGATGGCATCGAGATCCAGCGCGGCCCGGAGCTGTCGTTCGACCACATCGACATCTTCCAGGGCGGAGTCTTCGAGGACCCTGAGGTCCGTGAGGCATTCATGCTGACCATTCCCCGTGAATCAATCGTCGACGCAACTATCCGTCCATTGGACCCTGAGGCTGCACCGCGAAACTCGCACATCTTTGACTTCGGGACAGATGGCTACAACGCAGCTATCGAAACCAATGGGTCTGATGCTTACGCTGAGGTCGATATCGCGCGCGCTACCGAGTTGCTTGGCGGCGCAACGCCCGAAGTTCGCATCATGTACAATGCGGACAACCCGAACCGCGTAGATGCCTACACCCTTATCGCTGAGAGTGCAGAGCAGGCCGGCTTCCGGGTTGTCGACGGTGGCCTTCCCGGTGCAGAGTGGGGTGCAGCTCTGGCCAACGGTGGATCGGGTTGGGACGCAACCATCTTCGGATGGATCAGCACGGGCGTCGGCGTAACCGGCGTACCTCAGCTGTACGGTTGCGGATCTGCGTCGAACTACGCTCAGTGGTGTGACGAAGAAGCTCAGGCAGCAATGGACGAGCTCATCATCACTACCGATGAAGCCCAGCAGCAGGAGCTGCAGATCCAGGTCGACACCGCTCTCTTTGAGACCGGCTTCGGTCTGCCCCTGTTCCAGTCTGTTGGTATCAACGCTCTGAGCGATCAGATCGAAGGAACCGAGTACATGGGCAACCAGACCGGTATCTGGTGGAACTTCTGGGAGTGGTCGATCGCTGAGTAAGCGGCCGGTTCCAGCTCATTAGGACCCAAAGGTAATGGAAGCGTTGGGACGCAGCAGCGTCCCAACGCTTCCTGCCGCAGTGAACGAATCGACACTGATTGGCGATTCCCAAATTCAGCTGGAACGTAACGTGCATTACACTTCTTGCCACAACCCGGCATCATCCGGGGCACCTCCGGGCACTTGCCCAACGCTCAACACTGAGGCTCACAAACTATGCTGACGTATATTGTCCGGCGGCTGATCGCCGCCGTGCTCATCCTCTTTGGCGCATCCTTCCTCGTGTACGTCTTGACTGCGCTGTCAGGCGACCCACTTGAGGACTTGCGTCAGAGCAACGCCCCTAACAGAGAGGCGTTGATCCAACAACGCATTGAACTGCTGGATCTCGACGTACCGCCTGTTCTTCGTTACTTTGCGTGGTTATCAGGCGCAGTGAAGTGCCTGGTCCCCTTCGCGCTTACCTGCGACTTGGGAAACAGCGTCACCGGCATCGAGGTCACCCAGCTGCTAGGCCGCGCGATGGGACAAACCATCCTGCTCGTATCAGCCGCTACCGTGCTCGCCATCATCATTGGCATCACGCTCGGCATCGTGACTGCGCTCCGGCAGTACAGCGGCCTTGACTATGGCGTAACCATGATGGCCTTTCTTTTCTTCTCGCTCCCGGTCTTCTGGGTAGCCGTGCTACTCAAGGAATTCGGTGCGATTGGCTTCAATAACTTTCTGGCCGAACCAGACATAAGTTTTGCAGCCACTATTATCTGTGGATTAATAGCTGGATTCCTCTTCTTCTTGACCTCGGGTGGAACCATGAAGCGGAAGCTTCTCTGGGCCGCCATCGGATTTGCCTTCGCGTTCGCTCTCGTCTGGTTCCTCGACTTCACTGGTTGGTTCCTCACCCCAGGCTTCGGACCGATCGTCATTGCGCTGCTCTCGGTAGGCATTGCATACGGTGTAACTCTCCTCACCGCAGGGCTGAAGAATCGCAAGGCCCTCTACAGCTCCCTGATCGTGGTCGGAATCGGCGTCATTGCCTACTTCGCGGTGCAGCCGTTGCTGGATCGCGCAACCCTTTTGATGGTCATCCTGCTCGCTGTCGCAACGGTGCTGATCGGCTTGGTAGTCGGCTACTTCATGGGCGGCTATGACAAGCGCCAGAACATGAACGCCGCTGGACTCACCGCGTTCCTGATGGGTTTCCTCATCCTGCTCGATCGGTTCATGCAATCCTGGCCGGACTACTTCGACAACAACCGAATCAACGGTCGCCCCATCGCCACCATTGGCTCCTCAACTCCAAACCTGGAGGGCGACTTCTGGGTTGGCGGCATCGATATATATACGCACCTCTTGCTTCCCACCATTGCGCTGATGCTGATCTCGCTTGCAGGCTACAGCCGGTATTCCCGCGCGTCGATGTTGGAGATCATGAACCAGGACTACATCCGCACCGCTCGTGCAAAAGGTTTAGGTGAGCGAACCGTCGTCATGCGGCATGCGTTCCGTAACGCGCTGATCCCGCTGGCCACCCTGGTCGCTTTCGACATCGGCGGGCTGATTGGCGGAGCCATCATCACCGAGAACGTCTTCGCATTCAGCGGCATGGGCCAGCTGTTCATTGATGGCTTGCAAGCGCGCGACCTCAACCCGGTGATGGGCGTCTTCCTGATCACTGGCATCGTGGCTCTGGTATTCAACCTGGTGGCCGACCTTGTCTACTCCGTACTTGACCCGCGCGTAAGGGTGAAAGCATGAGCACTACCGCACAAGAAACCAAGCAGCAGCAACCCGAAGAGGCCAAGGGTCTCAGCCAGGGACAGATAGTCCGGAAACGCTTTTTCGGTCACACGGCAGCGGTCGTGAGCCTGATCATCTTCGCCTGTGTCGTGATTCTCGCGTTCACCTCAGTCGGCTACGCCGGCATTCCAGGCTGGTGGCAGTGGAACTATGTTGAAACTCCCAGGCTCGCGACTCCCACTGGCGAACCTACATGGAGCCCGGAACTAGGAAATCCAGGATCGTGGTTCGCATTCGGCGATCACCCGTTCGGACAAGACCGGGTCGGACGCGATCTCTTCGCCATGACGATGCGCGGGGCGCAACTTTCACTGATCATCATGTTCATCATCGGATTCGTGGGCGGCCTGATCGGGGTAGTAATCGGCGGCGTTGCCGGCTACTTCCGCGGCTGGGTTGAAACCGTCCTGATGCGACTGACCGATGTCATCATCATCATCCCGCTTGTGATCATCGCAGCGGTGCTGGGAACTTTTGGGCGGAGCTTGTCCGGACCTGGAACCTTCTTTGACACGATTTTCGGTGGAAGCGCGGGCGTGATCCTGCTCGGAATTTTCGTCGGCTTCATCATCTGGACTGGTCTTGCCCGTCTTGTCCGTGGCGAGTTCCTCTCTCTGCGTGAACGCGAGTTCGTGGATGCAGCGAGAATTGCCGGTGCCTCGAACAGCCGAATCATCTTCAAGCACATCGTGCCCAACGCTGTCGGCGTCATCATCGTCAACACCACGTTGGTGATGGCTTCGGCGATTCTTCTTGAGACCGCGCTGTCTTACCTTGGAATCGGTGTTCAAGCTCCGGATATCTCGCTCGGAAGCCTGATCAGCGACAACCAGGCGGCTTTCAATACCCGTCCTTGGTTGTTCTGGTGGCCTGGGCTCTTCATCGTGATCATCTGCCTGTCGATCAACTTCATTGGTGACGGGCTTCGCGATGCGTTTGACCCACGTCAGAAGAAGTTCAACGCCAAAAAGGCTGCAGAGCCGAAGAAGCCGGCCTGATGATAGCGACCTTCGACGGGCTGGCCGGTCTTACGGCCAGCCCGGATGCCGATCTGCTGCTACTGAACGCTCAGAGTGGCCACGCTCAGCAGCAGCAGTCCGGCAATGAGCCCGAGAGGGAGCCAGTTGATCCTGCGGATCACCATGGTCTGCTCCGTGGTGTCAACGTCGATCAAGCCGCTTTCGACCTGCCGTTCCCACTCGGTGCGAACGAGCAGCGCGGCCATACCGGAATCGGTATTACGCAAGTCACCTGGACGAACGCTTCCTCCCGCGCCGTAACTGCTCCCTGGAAGGTGCTGCATGTGCTCCGGTTTGCCGGTGTGCGTTCCTCGGATGCCAGGCGCTGGTGCAGCCCAGGCGGTAAAGCTGCCTCCAGGCGTTACAAGCTTCAGTGCGTACTTGGTGTCAACGTGGATCAGCGCGGCCCAGGGGACCTCGAAGGTCCGCAGCGGATTGCGGAGTTCCACGGCGGTTGGCCCGACAGCGACGTACGGGTACCAGAACAGCCACCACGCGGCGGCTCCAACGGTGAGCAGTGGTGCGGAGGTGACCAGTGCAGGCAGGCCGGACGTCACGACGGAACCCACCAGGCCAATCCCGATCACGGTTCCGGCGATTGCGATGATCCATTTGCTGCTGCGGGGACGGAAAACAATTCTCTGGGCCGGTCCGGTAGGCGAAGTCATACCCCCATATTTTCAAGATTCAGGTCAAGTGCAGTAATCGGGGGCCAAACAGGCCCTGCAACTGCTCAGCGCCAACGGTCACACAGTGGAAGGACAGCACTATGACCAACGACATTATTGATGGCAACGGGAGCGAAAACGGGAAGAAATCGTCCCGCGGCCCGGTCCTCGAGGTCAAGAACCTCAGCGTCGACTTCGGCGTGGAAAAGGAGTGGGTTCCTGCAGCGATTGACCTGAACTACTACGTCAACGCTGGTGAGGTTCTCGCCATCGTCGGCGAATCCGGTTCAGGCAAGAGTGCAAGCTCGATGGCGCTGCTGGGCCTCCTTCCCAGCAACAGCCGTGTGACGGGAGAGGTGAACCTCAACGGCAAGTCGATCCTGAACCTTTCAGCCAGTAAACTCCGCGAAGTGCGCGGCAACGATGTCGCAGTGATCTTCCAGGAGCCCATGACCGCGTTGAACCCCGTCTATACAGTGGGATTCCAGATCATTGAGACGCTCAGGCTGCACAATGCAATCTCGCCCGAGGAAGCCCGGGAGCGGGCCATCAAGCTGCTGGACATGGTTGAGCTGCCGGATCCTGAGAAGGCGTTCCGCTCCTACCCTCACCAGTTGTCAGGCGGACAGCGTCAGCGCGCCATGATCGCGCAGTCGCTCTCGTGCGACCCGAAACTCCTCCTCGCAGACGAACCGACAACCGCATTGGATGTCACCGTGCAGGCCGAAATCCTCGACCTAATGCGCAACCTCCGCAACAAGCTGGACAGTGCAATTGTGCTCATCACTCACGATATGGGTGTTGTTGCTGACCTCGCAGACCGCATTGCAGTGATGCGCAAGGGTGTCATCGTCGAGACCGGTACCGCAGAGAAAATCTTCAGCAACCCGGAGCACCCGTACACTCAAGCTCTGCTGGCGGCTGTACCCCACCTTGGTCAGGGCACTGAAGGCGGTGGGGACGACGTGGACA
Organism: Arthrobacter pigmenti; assembly: GCF_011927905.1. Taxonomy (NCBI): domain Bacteria; kingdom Bacillati; phylum Actinomycetota; class Actinomycetes; order Micrococcales; family Micrococcaceae; genus Arthrobacter; species Arthrobacter pigmenti. Next base: position 2,306,650 of record NZ_JAATJL010000001.1, on the reverse strand, counting down.
TTACCGCTGCACTGGCAGCTGCCACCCATTCGGACCTCGCCGGAGTGGATAAAGAAGAACTCGAGCGTCGCGAGCGTGCCGTGCTCCAGGGATTGGATGAGAACGCCGAGGAGCGGAGGTCGAAGCGCGGCGAAGCTGTGCTGGAGCTGCGCGAAGTTGCGATCGAGTACCCGAAGCAGGGTCGAGTCCCTGCTTTTCGTGCGGTCGAGAATGCAACACTGAGCATTCACCCGGGTGAAGTCATGGGACTGGTGGGGGAGTCGGGCTCGGGCAAGACGACGATCGGCCGCGCCGCCGTCGGGCTACTTCCGGTTGCGGAAGGTTCCCTGAACGTTGTCGGGACTGACATCTCCGGCTTCAAGCCCACCTCCCGCGAGTTGGGCGCCGTCCGGCGGAATGTCGGCATGGTCTTCCAGGACCCGTCGTCGTCCCTGAACCCCCGCCTTCCGATCGGTGAGAGTATCGGCGAACCGATGTTCCTTGCCGGCGAGGCGAAGGGCGCGGACCTCCAGAAGCGCATCGAGACGCTGCTGGACCAGGTGGAACTTCCGCGCTCCTACCGGAACCGGTACCCGCATGAGCTCTCCGGCGGGCAGAAGCAGCGCGTGGGCATTGCCCGTGCGCTCTCGCTCAAGCCGAAGCTCATGGTTGCTGATGAGCCAACCTCCGCACTCGACGTATCGGTGCAGGCAAAGGTACTTGAGCTCTTCCAGAACCTTCAGCAGGAGATGGGCTTCGCGTGCCTCTTCGTCACACACGACCTGGCCGTGGTCGACGTTCTTGCCGACTACATCTGCGTTATGCGCCGCGGCAAGATCGTTGAGCAGGGCACGCGCGACCAGATCCTGCGCAACCCTCAGGACCCGTACACGCAGCGCCTGCTGGCAGCGGTTCCATTGCCGGATCCCGAGAAGCAGCGCGAGCGCCGTGAGCTGCGCGCGCGCCTTCTGGCGGCCGCTGAGTAACCACTCAGCCTGCAGCAAACGACGACGGCGACGCCCACCGGAAGGGGGCGTCGTCGTCGTCGTTGGCTGGGTCCGTTTAGGCCTTCTTTTGCTGCAGAGTTTAGACTGTTAACTGAAGTGCGCTGTGCTGCCCACTTTCACATCTTTCTCCACACCATGAATTGAGTCATCACGCATGCCTGTATCCACGAGCAACACTGCAGTTCGCAGCGACCTCCGCAACGTTGCCATCGTGGCCCACGTGGACCATGGCAAGACAACCCTTGTGGACGCCATGCTGAAGCAGACCAACTCCTTCGCGGCCCATGGCGAGGTTGCCGACCGCGTCATGGACTCGGGCGACCTTGAGCGCGAGAAGGGCATCACCATCCTCGCCAAGAACACCACCGTGTTCTACGACGGACCCTCAGCCAATGGCGAGCCCATCACCATCAACGTGATCGACACCCCGGGCCACGCGGACTTCGGTGGCGAGGTTGAACGCGGGCTGTCCATGGTCGACGGCGTGGTCCTCCTGGTTGATGCCTCGGAAGGGCCGCTGCCCCAGACCCGCTTCGTCCTGCGCAAGGCCCTCGCGGCAAAGTTGCCGGTTGTACTGCTGGTCAACAAGACGGACCGCCCGGACTCCCGCATCGACGAGGTTGTCAGCGAGTCGATGGACCTGCTGCTTGGCCTGGCCTCGGACCTCTCCGATGAGGTCCCCGACCTGGACCTGGATTCCGTGCTGAACGTGCCGGTTGTCTACGCGGCCGCCCGCGCCGGTGCAGCCTCCCTGGAACAGCCCGCCGATGGGTCGATTCCAGACAATGACAACCTCGAGCCGTTGTTCAAGACCATCGTCGAGCACATCCCGGCACCGCGTTACAACCCCGACGGCGTCCTGCAGGCACACGTAACCAACCTCGACGCATCGCCGTTCCTCGGCCGTCTCGCACTCCTTCGCATCTTCAACGGAACCCTTCGCAAGGGCCAGCAGGTGGCCTGGGCGCGCCAGAACGGCGAGCTCAAGACCGTGAAGATCACCGAACTGCTCGCGACGAAGGCCCTCGAGCGGGTACCGGCTGAATCTGCAGGCCCGGGCGAGATTGTTGCTGTAGCCGGCATTGAGGGCATCACCATCGGTGAGACGCTCACCGATGTGGAGAATCCCCAGCCGCTTCCGCTGATTACCGTCGATGATCCTGCGATCTCGGTGACCATCGGTATCAACACCTCCCCTCTGGCCGGCAAGGTCAAGGGCGCTAAGGTCACTGCCCGCCAGGTGAAGGACCGCTTGGACAAGGAGCTCATCGGTAACGTGTCCTTGCGTGTCCTGCCCACGGCGCGCCCGGATGCCTGGGAAGTCCAGGGCCGTGGCGAGCTTGCGCTGGCAATCCTCGTGGAGCAGATGCGCCGCGAGGGCTTTGAACTGACTGTCGGCAAGCCACAGGTTGTTACCCGGACCGTCGACGGCAAAATCCATGAGCCCATGGAGCACATGACCATCGACGTCCCGGAGGAATACCTCGGCGGCGTCACCCAGCTCATGGCGGCACGCAAGGGCCGCATGACCAACATGGCCAACCACGGTACCGGCTGGGTGCGCATGGAGTTCATCGTTCCTGCGCGCGGACTGATCGGTTTCCGAACGCGTTTCCTCACGGATACCCGTGGCGCCGGCATCGCCTCGTCCTACTCCGAGGGCTACGAGCCGTGGACCGGCGACATCGAGTACCGCACCAACGGTTCCATGATCGCGGATCGCACCGGCGTGGTCACCCCGTTCGCAATGATCAACCTGCAGGAGCGTGGCTCCTTCTTCGTGGAGCCTACGTCCGAGGTGTATGAGGGCATGATCGTCGGCGAGAACTCCCGTGCAGACGACATGGACGTCAACATCACCAAGGAGAAGAAGCTCACCAACATGCGTGCGGCATCCTCCGACAGCTTCGAGAACCTCACCCCGCCGAGGAAGCTGACCCTTGAGGAATCCCTTGAATTCGCCCGCGAGGACGAGTGCGTCGAGGTCACGCCCGAGTCCATCCGCATCCGCAAGGTCATCCTCGACGCCAATGAGCGTCTCCGCGCAGCCCGTTCCCGAGCCCGCGCCTAGAACCGCGTGACGGTACCGACGGCGGGCGAGCCGCACGGAACGTACGACGACGGCGCCACGCCGGCTACCGCCGTCGTCGTGCGTTCCAACGGAACCAGCATCCGGCGCGGTGTGGCCGCGGCCCTCATCGCCGGGATAGCTGCCGCAACTCTCGGTACAGCGCTGCACGCGCACGTGTGGCATGTGGGTGGGGCCCATATCCCGGTGGGTGCGATCGGCTCAGTACTTCTGAGCGCAAGTCTCGCGGTCTTCGTCGGACTGTGGGCCCGGAATGTGATGATGGCTGCCCTGACCGGGGTAGTTGCGTATGCGCTGGTCGGCCTGATGTCCGCGACGGGTGCCGGAAGTCTCATCGCAGCCGGAATTCTCGTAGCGGGGGATACGCCGCCCGTCGCGGTAGCCGGTTATGTCTGGGTGATTGGGCTGGCGGTCGGGACCGTTGGCGCCGTCGCTGTGTCCTGGCGGGTGCTCCGGCTGTCCGACCGGCGGTCCACCCGCCGGTAAGCGCGGTATTGCTCTGCTAGTTGGCTGTGCGGTCCAGATGGTGGGCCAGCATGATTGATGTCGCGGTACCGTCTTCGTCGGACTGGCGTTGCGCGTATTCCTCGAAGACCGTGCGGATCTTCTCCATCATCTCAGCGCGATTGGCGTCATTGAGCCTCACACCCAACCGCCAGACATCAATCTCCGATGGGTTGAGTCCCTCAATCTCCTGCAGGAAGGTCTCCACCAGGACCGGAGCGGCGTTGGGCATCCGGCTTCCCCAGGAGAGCCCCGTAGCGCGGTACGGAATTTCCTTTGCTCCGCGATTGCCGGTGCGCGGTTCTTCGGCCTGGAGGAATCCCGTGGACAGCAGCGTGCGTACGTGATGCAGGGCGGTGGCGGGATTGAGCTCCAGCACCTCGGCGATTTCCTTGTTGGTGCGCGCCTTGTGCAGACAGAGACGGAGGATTCTGAGCCGAACGGGGGAGCTCAGCGCCCTGCCGCGTGCCTGGACGTCCTCATCTGTTTCCATACTCAAAAGCATACGTCAGCATGGCGTACTGATTGACAATAGTCAATCACACAGCGTCATATCCCGCGGCCCGGAACAGCACTGCGACGTGGTGGCGGCGGCGGAACAGGCTTCGCTGCAATTACGGCATCCAACGACACGACGACGGCCCCTCGGCGTCCGTTGATAGTACAACTGACACCGTCCCTCGCCACCAGGTCACCGAGCGCATCGGTGAGCCCATCCTCGATGCGATACCGCACCACCACCCGGCTACCCAGCGGCAGCGTCATAAGGATGGTCTTCGGGTGCGGGGCCATACTTCAAGCCTGTCATATTACGAACAGCGCCCGGCGATGCCGGTCACTTCGATCGTTGCGTTAAGCTGGAAAAGCAACAATGGCTGGCAGCCGCGGCCGGAACGAGCAGTGGCTGGAAGGCAACACCTTGGCCGCTAGCCGCCAAACAAACCCGAGGGAAGGCGTGGGAAGTGACCTACGTAATCGCACAGCCGTGCGTGGATGTGAAAGACAAGGCCTGCATCGAAGAGTGCCCGGTTGACTGCATCTATGAAGGCGAACGGTCCTTGTACATCCACCCGGATGAATGCGTGGACTGTGGTGCATGCGAACCCGTCTGCCCGGTTGAGGCCATCTACTACGAGGATGACACCCCGGACGAATGGGCCGAGTACTACAAGGCCAACGTCGAGTTCTTCGACGACATCGGTTCTCCCGGCGGAGCAGCCAAGCTGGGCAACACGGGCAAGGACCATCCGATAATCGCCGCGCTGCCGCCTCAAAACCAGGAAGCGTAAGAGCAGCGTGAGCCTGCAGGGAGCCTTCGGGCTCAGCCTTCCGGACTATCCATGGGACGCCATGGCGCCCTATGTCCAGGAAGCGCAACGGCACCCCGACGGCGAAGTGAACCTGTCCATCGGCACGCCCGTTGACCCCACGCCGGACCTGATACAGCAGGCGCTTCGCGGCGCTTCCGACGCCCCGGGTTACCCCACAACACATGGAACCACCCAGTTGCGGGAAGCGGTCAGCAGCTGGTTCCGCCGTCGTCGTAATGTCCCGAACCTGGATCCCGCGGCCATCATGCCGACTGTCGGGTCCAAGGAGCTCGTAGCATGGCTGCCAACGCTGTTGGGGCTGGGGGAAGGCGACGTCGTCGTTCGCCCGACCGCCGCCTATCCCACCTATGACATGGGCGCCCACTTCGCGGGAGCAACCCCGGTGGCAGCAGATTCCCTGGCTGAACTGGATCCTGACACGCGCAGCAGGGTACGCCTGGTCTGGCTGAACTCACCGTCCAACCCGACCGGCAAGGTGCTGGGCGTGAACGAGCTGAAGTCAATTGTCGACGACGCCCGTGGCCTGGGAGCGATGGTCGCCTCGGACGAGTGTTATGCGGAGCTCGGGTGGGGAAGTTGGGACCCTTCCTCGGGTGGAGAGCCGGTCCCGAGCGTGCTGGACGAGCGCGTGAGCGGTGGCTCGACTGACCTTTTGCTCGCCGTGTACTCGCTGAGTAAGCAGTCCAACCTTGCCGGGTACCGGGCGGCCTTCGTTGCAGGGGACGCCACTGTGATGCCGAACCTGATCAATTCCCGCAAGCACGCGGGGATGATTGTGCCGTATCCGGTCCAGGAAGCGATGCGTGTTGCGCTCGGCGATGACTCCCATGTCGCAGCGCAGAAAGATCTATACCGCGCCCGGCGCGAGCAGCTGCTTCCGTCACTTGAGGCATTCGGGCTCAAGATCTCCCATTCCGAGGCAGGCCTGTACCTGTGGGGGACAGCGGGGGAAGATACGTGGCTGACCGTGAAACGGTTCGCGGAGCTGGGAATCATTGTCGGGCCGGGCACCTTCTACGGCGAGGCCGGTAACGGTTTCATCCGTGTGGCGCTGACCGGATCGGACCAACGTATAGACGCTGCAGTGCGAAGGCTGCAACCCTAGGTGGTCTGTGTTGCTATTGCACAACAACGGACGTTTCGATTAGTGCTGAGGGTGTTGCTGCCGGTAGCGTTTTAGCTGACCATCGGCAAAACTCGCATGCTTTTCCACAAGCTCCACAAGGAGAGTCAATGACTGAGCACAACGGCGCCTCGCTGCAGTACCACGGGGGAAGCCTCAGCCTCCCGCTGATCAACGCGGCAGAAGGCAACCACGGGTACGACGTTTCGAAGCTTCTCAAGCAGACCGGTGCCGTTACCTTTGACCCCGGGTTCATGAACACCGCGGCCACTACCTCAGCAATTACCTACATCGACGGCGACGAGGGCATCCTCCGCTATCGGGGTTACCCAATCGACCAACTGGCGCAGCACTCCAGCTTCCTCGAGGTCTCCTACCTCCTCATCTACGGGAACCTGCCCACGCCAACGGAACTGGACGCGTTCGACCAGCGTATTCGCCGCCACACGCTTCTCCACGAAGAGTTGAAGGGCTTCTTCGGCGGGTTCCCCCGGGACGCGCACCCCATGCCCGTGCTCTCCTCGGCTGTTTCGGCCCTCTCGACGTTCTACCAGGACTCGCTCGACCCGTTCGACGACGAGCAGGTGGAACTCTCCACCTTCCGCCTCATGGCGAAGCTCCCGGTCATCGCGGCGTACGCGCACAAGAAGTCCATCGGCCAGCCCATGCTGTACCCGGACAACTCGATGAACCTCGTCGAGAACTTCATGCGCCTGTGCTTCGGGCTTCCGGCCGAGCCGTATGATCTGGACCCACTGATGGTCAAGGCGCTCGACCTGCTGCTTATCCTGCACGCGGATCATGAGCAGAACTGTTCCACTTCCACGGTCCGTCTGGTAGGCAGCTCGAACGCCAATATGTTCGCGTCGATCTCCGCCGGCATCAACGCGCTCTTCGGCCCCTTGCATGGCGGCGCCAACGAGGCCGTGCTCAACATGCTCCGCGAGATCCAGGCCAAGGGCATGCAGCCCGAGGACTTCATGGAGAAGGTCAAGAATAAGGAAGACGGCGTGAAGCTCATGGGCTTCGGTCACCGCGTCTACAAGAATTATGATCCGCGGGCCAAGATCGTCAAGGCCACAGCCCACGACATCCTGTCCCGGCTCGGCGGCAACGACGAGCTGCTCGACATCGCCATGCGGCTTGAGGAGAAGGCCCTCGCTGACGATTACTTCATCGAGCGCAAGTTGTACCCCAACGTGGACTTCTACACGGGTCTTATCTACAAGGCGATGGGCTTCCCGGAGAAGATGTTCACGGTGCTCTTCGCGATCGGTCGTCTGCCGGGCTGGATTGCCCAGTGGCGCGAGATGATCAAGGATCCCCAGACCAAGATCGGCCGTCCCCGTCAGCTGTACACGGGCGCCGGAGAGCGCCAGTACCCGGCGCGCTAGAACATCATCGAAGGACGACGGCGGGCGGTTACCTTGCAAGCGCGAGGTAACCGCCCGCCGTCGTCGTCAGCGCCCGCTCGATGGAAATCAGGAGGCGTATCCCTGGGGGTTGTTCTTCTGCCAGCGCCAGTGGTCCTCGCACATCTGGTCCAGGGAGCGGTGCGCGGACCAGCCCAGATCGGCCAACGCGGAGGAGGGATCTGCGTAACTGACCGCTGCGTCGCCGGGACGCCGCGGAGCGAACTCGTAGGGAATCTGGTGTCCGGCCGCTTTGGAGAACGCGGTGAGGACTTCGAGCACGGATGAGCCGTTGCCCGTGCCGAGGTTCCAGCGGTGCACCCCGGAGTGCGTGGTGAGGTAGTTCAGGGCGGCGACGTGGCCGTCCGCAAGGTCCACCACGTGGATGTAGTCCCGGATCCCGGTGCCGTCGGGCGTGGGGTAGTCGTTGCCGAAGACCATCACCTTCTCGCGCCGCCCGACTGCCACCTGGGCCACGAAGGGGAGCAGGTTGTTCGGGATGCCCGTGGGGTCTTCGCCGATCCGGCCGGATTCGTGGGCGCCGACGGGGTTGAAGTAGCGCAGCAAGGCGATGTTCCATCGACCGTCTGCAGCGCCGACGTCGCTGAGGATGTCCTCGATCTGTTCCTTGGTGCGGCCGTACGGGTTGGTGGCGTCCAACGGCATCTTCTCGATCAGCGGTACTTCCTCGGGAGCGCCGTAGACCGTCGCTGACGAGCTGAAGACCAGGGTGCAGACATCGTGGCGGTCCATCACCCGGAGCAGGTTCAGCGTGCCGCCCACGTTGTTCTGGTAGTAGAACAGTGGCTTCTCCACGGATTCCCCCACCGCCTTGAGGCCAGCGAAGTGTACGACGGCGTCGATGGGCTCGGCGGCGAACACGGCGTCGAGTGCGTGCTCGTCCAGAAGATCCACCTTCTGGAAGGTCAGCTGACGGCCGGCGAGTTCCTCCACGCGCTTCAGCGCCGCCTCGCTGGAGTTGTACAGGTTGTCCACCACAACCACGTCGTGTCCCGCCTCCAGGAGGGCGAGGGTTGTATGTGAGCCGATGTAACCGCTGCCGCCGGTAACCAAAATCTTCATGCGTCTAAGCCTATCCGTAGGGACCTGAAGCGAGCGAAGCGAGTCTTTGGGGGGCGGGGAGGCGCTAGTTATATGGGCACCGTGCAGACGAAGTGAGTCTTCAGTCTGGGCGGGATAACCTCTGGAGCCCTTGGCCCTACAGGTCTACCCTTGGAAGACCACCCATGGAAGCCGGACGGGTACGCCGGCGGAAAGGCCGGGGCAGCGGATGCGCGTGAACAGGGAGCCTTCCTGGAAAGTGCGTGTGCGTACCTCGCCGTCTATGTGCTTCGCTCTGTATCTGCGGGACTGTGCGGGTCTGGGCGTTATCGGCCAACCTGCTGTTTCGCCCGTGAAGCCGTCGGTCCATTGCACGGATCCGCGCCAGGCGGTCCATGCCGTCGGTGGGATGACCGCGCTTCGGGTGGAATGGGAAGCCTGGTGGTATGAGCTTGTTGCCGGCCGCGGAAACGGGCACAGAGTGCCGACGCCGCCCGAGTTTCCGGAGCTCCAGGCGATGCCAGCCCTCCAGCAGCTGACCCATGCCCACTACGGCACCGCGCTGACGTGGACAGAGGAATATGATGCAGCGCACCGGGAACGGGAACGGAGCCGGATGGCGAGGGGCGCCCGTCTGGACGTAGGCGAGTTGGTCCGCGAGCGCGAGCTGGAACTGGGCCGCGCTGCGCGAAACTTCACACTCGACATCGTCGAACTGCCGCTGAGCGAGACGCGGGCCTGGTTCGTCGAACCGGACATGCTGCTTGTCAGTGAAGACCTGCACGACGACGAAACCGCGTTTCGCAGCTACGTCCAGCCGGTCGTGGAGTTCATCGCCTGACACTCCACGTCTGACAGGCCAGCTTAGGCTGATTCTTGTGCGAGCGTAATGACAACCTGCCCGGTTTCGGTTTCCGAAGTGCTCCAGCCGCCTTCGCTGCGTTCCCACTGGAGCCCCGCGTGGGATACGGAAGTGATTCCCAGCTTCTTGGCGTGTGCCACAGCCCACTGTGCGGCAGCCCATCCCTGCGAGCCTGTTGCATTGACGACGACGCCCTGTACCTCGGGAGAGACCGGCATGTTCGGGAAGACAGCAGCGATGTCCGCTTCAACGGCCGCAGGGGCAACCGATTCAGTCGGCTTGCGCAGTACGCAGTTGAGGGATGCAGGGGACTGACCGGTGAGCGCCGAGGCGAAGGCCCGTGCCTCCGGTTCATGGTCCGCGTAGGCGTCGGGGTAGGCGCTTCGCTGCACAGTCTGTGCGGCCTCCGTGATCGGCAGGGATTCATAGCCGGGAACGGTCACCAGCTCGTCATAGAAAGCCCCGGCAGCATAGACCGGATTCTGCACCTGCTCTTCGGTGCCCCAACCCTGCGACGGTCGCTGCTGAAACAGCCCGCGGGAGTCGGGGCCGGCGAGATCACCGTAATCAAGGTTCCGCAGGCCAGACTCCTGTACCGCCGTGGCGAGCGCGATAGAGGCTGCGCGCGGCGGCAGTTCGCGGCTCACCGCGATACCGGCGATAGTGGAGGCATTCGCCGTTTGCTCCGGCGCCAGTTCATAGGTGGTGGTTCCAACGACGGCGCTGCACCGCTCCCGCACCAGAACCTCCGAGGAATTCAGCTGGCTGATCGCAAGATAGGTTCCGCCGCCGACCACCACCACCAGAGTGGTGAGGACGCCCGCGGCGCGGAAGCGGCGCCGTCGTCGTCGCTGTGCTTTGGTCATGACCACGGCAGGAACCTAGTTGGCGTGCAGTGCCGCATTCAGGGCAATACCCTGCCCGGAGCGCTGGCGCGCTTCGACGACGCCGGTGGTCGAGTTGCGGATGAAGAGGACACCTGACTGTCCCGAGAGTTCAGCGGCCTTCACGATGCTGCCATCCGGAAGGGTAACTTTGGTGCCCGCCGTGATGTAGAGGCCGGCTTCGACCACGCAGTCGTCGCCGAGGGAAATGCCGATACCGGCCTGAGCGCTCAGGAGGCAGCGCTCGCCGATGGAGATCCTTGCCTTTCCGCCGCCTGAGAGTGTGCCCATGATGGAAGAGCCGCCGCCGATATCGGAGCCGTTCCCCACTACCACTCCCGCAGAGATGCGGCCCTCGACCATCGAATGCCCCAGTGTGCCGGCGTTGAAGTTGACGAAACCCTCGTGCATCACAGTGGTGCCCTCAGCGAGGTGTGCGCCGAGCCGAACACGGTCGGCGTCCGCGATCCGAACGCCCGAAGGAAGGACGTAGTCAACCATCCGAGGGAACTTGTCGACGCCGTAGACCACCACGGTGCCGCGGGAACGCAGCCTGAGCCGCGTCATTTCGAAATTGGCGACCGGGCAGGGGCCGAAGTTGGTCCACACCACGTTGGCGAGCAACCCGAATATGCCGTCCAGATTGATCGAGTTCGGCTGGACCAGGCGGTGGGAGAGAAGGTGGAGGCGCAGGTACGCATCGGCTGCGTCCAATGGCGCATCATCGAGGTTGATCTGTGTTGTGAGAACCTCCTGAGTGACGCCGCGAAGGGCGTCGGGGGCTGCGACTGCAGCCAACTCCGCGCGCAGCGGATCATCGCTGCCTTCCAGAGCGCCGAGAACGGGCTGCGGATACCAGGCATCCAATACGGTTCCGTCCTCGGCTACGGTAGCCAGCCCGACACCGGATGCGGTTCGGCCGGCGGGCACAGAGGCGGTCAGGGGAGCGGATGCGGTTTCAGTCATGGCCTCCATTCTACCGAGAGCCTTCCGGGGATCCTGCAACCTCGCGCCCAGTACGCGCTTCCTGGGCTCCCAAACCTCGCGCGCTCGGCCCGGGACCCTCGCCCAGTACGCGCTTCCTGGGCTCCCAAACCTCGCGCGCTCGGCCCGGGACCCTCGCCCAGTACGCGCTTCCTGGGCTCCCAAACCTCGCGCGCTCGGCCCGGGACCCTCGCCCAGTACGCGCTTCCTGGGCTCCCAAACCTCGCGCGCTCGGCCCGGGACCCTCGCCCAGTACGCGCTTCCTGGGCTCCCAAACCTCGCGCGCTCGGCCCGGGACCCTCGCCCAGTACGCGCTTCCTGGGCTCCCAAACCTCGCGCGCTCGGCCCGGGACCCTCGCCCAGTACGCTTGGAAACATGACGGCTTCCGAAATATTGACACTCGACCCGACCGCCGATGTCGCGCAGCTCACGGCGGACATCATGGATATCGAGAGCGTCTCGGGGAACGAGAAAGCGCTCGCCGACGCCGTTGGGGCAGTGCTCCGGTCCTGTGAACACCTTGAAGTTGTCCGGGAGGGTGACTCGCTGATCGCCAGAACCAATCTGGGGCGGCAGGAGAGGGTAATCCTTGCCGGACACCTCGACACCGTTCCCCTCCCGCACGTGCAGGGTTCGCGAGGGACCGTGCCAAGCAGGTGGGAAGGCGACGTTCTCTATGGACGCGGTGCCACCGACATGAAGGGCGGAGTTGCCGTGCAGCTTGCCCTCGCAGTTGCGCTTACCGAACCCTCACGGGACGTCACCTACGTGTTCTACGACCACGAGGAGGTGGAAGCTTCCTTGAGCGGCCTGGGCCGATTGGTAGGGAGCTTTCCGGAGTGGTTGCAAGGCGACTTCGCGGTGTTGCTTGAACCGACCAACGGAACGGTCGAGGGCGGTTGCAATGGCACCGCCCGTTTCGACGTTACGACGACGGGGCGAGCCGCCCACTCTGCGCGCGCATGGATGGGGGAGAACGCAATTCACGGAGTTGCGGAGGTGCTGGTGAGGTTGCGGGACCACGAGCCCGCGACGGTAACGGTTGACGGACTGGATTTCCGCGAGAGCCTCAACGCGGTGCTGATCACAGGCGGAACGGCGGGGAACGTGATTCCGGACCGCGCCGTCGTCGAAGTGAACTACCGCTTCGCACCCGACAAGACGCCCGAACAGGCGGAGGAATATGTCCGCAGTCTCTTGGAGGGCTTCGACGTTGTTCGCACTGACGCCGCTGCCGGTGCGCGTCCTGGCCTGAACCACCCTGCAGCAGCGGAGTTTGTTGCGGCGGTCGGCGAAGAACCGAAACCGAAGTACGGCTGGACCGACGTCGCACGGTTCAGCGCAATGGGAATCCCAGCTGTGAACTTCGGTCCGGGAGACCCACTCCTGGCCCATTCCGATGATGAGCACGTGCACGCCGATGCGATCCGTGCCTGCCTTAAGGCGTTAAACGAGTGGCTCGCCTGATCCCGAAGGTCCAGACGAGCCATCCAATTACAGCTGCGTTCAGCTAAGCTGCTCCGACACCTGTTCCTGTATTCGTCGGATCAGCGACGAGCACTTTTTCGTTCTTGTCCTTGCGCGTCTTTCCTCCGGTCCTGAAACTCAGCAGCCGGGATAGCTTGGTGGCAAGAGAGGTCAGCAGGAAGTTGATGATGATGAAGATCACCGCAGCAACAATGAGTGACTGGAAAATGTTTCCCTCACCCGAGCCAAGGCGCCGCGCATAGGCGAGTAGCTCGGAGTAGGTGATGATGTAGCCGAGCGCAGAGTCCTTCAGGATCACCACGAACTGGCTGACCAATGCCGGCAACATGGCGACCAGCGCTTGCGGGATCTCAATTGCACGCAGCGATTGCGTTCGCGTCATACCAATCGCGAGTCCAGCTTCACGCTGACCCTTGGGAAGGTTGTGGACGCCCGACCGGACCAGCTCCGCAATGACCGATCCGTTGTACAGCGTAAGGCCGAGAATTACTGCAACGAAGGGTGAGTCCTGGGGGCGGAAAATACCGAAGTTGCCTAGCAGCAGCCAGAAGAAGATCATCATGAGAAGCACAGGTACCGCGCGGAAAAACTCGACTACGATCCCGCTGAACCACCGAATCGCGGCCACGTGAGACAGACGTCCTAAACCGAAAATCAGGCCGAAGATAATCGAGGTCACTACGGAAATTGCTGCCGCACGGAGTGTGTAGAAAAGTCCCTCAAGCAGGAAGAACCGCCAAGTGTCCCATTCAAGGAACGGGCTCCATCGTTCCGGTGCAAACTGGCCCTGGGCAGTCAGGGCCACAATCAGATAACCGATGAGTCCGACAATAATGATCGCACCAATAATGTTGCCGATCAGGATGTTGCGGCGGGATTTCGGCCCCGGCGCATCGAAGAGAACCTGCTGTGCGCTCATCGTGCCACCGCCAGTTTCTTTGAAGCCCAGGTAGTGAGCAGGCCGATTGGAATTACAAGAATCACAAATCCAATTGCGAAAGTGAAGAAGATTGGATAGATCACGTCGGAACGGAACTCGATCATTTCCTTCATGACCGTCGAAGTCTCAATTGCAACGGACCCTGCGGCTGCGACCGTCGAGTTTTTGATAAGGGCGATCAGCACGTTGCCAAGCGGCGCAATTGCGCCGCGGAAAGCTTGCGGCAGGATGACAAGCCGGGCGGCTGGCATGAAGCTCAGGCCGATCGCACGGGCTGCTTCCGCCTGACCGAGCGGGACGGTATTCACCCCGCTCCGGATAGCTTCGCAAACAAAGGCCGCGTGGTAAATAGCGAGCCCGAGGATCGCGATGCGGAACAGGCTTACATTGAGGTCCTCATCGAGCGTGAAGCCGAGCTGACCAAACAGGCCAAGGAAACCGAAGGCGAGGATGATGGTCAGCGGGGTATTTCGGAAGACGTTGACGTAGGCCGCGCCAAGCCACTGCAGACTGGCTATGGGCGAGATCCGCATGAGTGCCAGCAGCGTGCCTAGCAGGAACGACCACAGTCCGGCCCAAAGGGTCAGTTGAATGTTGACCCAGAATGCCCCGAGGACATCGTATTCGACCAGGAGGGACAGGTAGTCCTCCATTATTCGGCCTCCAATGCATAGACGAGCGGTGGGACAGCCGTAGCTGCCCCACCGCGATTAGTGTCAATCAGGCGCAGTCATCCGGCGTCGGCGGGTTCAGTTCCGCGTTCGGCTCGTAGTCCACACCTTCGAGGTTGTTCTGCAGGGCCTCTTCCCAGGCGCCCTCTTCAATCATCTTCTCGATTGCGGCGTTGATGTCCGAGCACAGCTCGCTACCCTTGGTGAGCCCTACGCCGTAGCGCTCTTCTGAGAAGGTATTGCCGACGACCTTGAAATCTCCACTTTCCGCGTTGGCAGCAAGCCCAGCGAGGATAATGTCATCGGTTGTAACGGCGTCGATCGCGCCGCTCGCCATGACCGAAACACACTCGGCGTAGCCTGGCTGCTCCACGAGGTTGACCCCGGGGTACTCCTCTTTGATTTTGGTCGCCGAGGTGGAGCCGGTCACGGAGCAGAGATTCTTGCCCTCGAGGTCTTCTGGACCCGAGATGTCGCTGTCAGCGGGTACCAGCAGGTCCTGGCCAGCTATGAAATAAGGGCCCGCGAAGTCGACGGTCTCCTTGCGCGTATCGGTGATCGAGTAGGTTGCGAAGATCATGTCGACCTGCTCGTTGGCGAGCATGTTCTCTCGGTTGGCCGAAGGGGATTCGACCCACTCGATCTGATCCTCGGTGTACCCAAGCTCACCTGCAACGTACTTGGCGACGTCCACGTCGAAGCCGGTGTAGGAGCCGCCCTCGTCGAAGCCGAGTCCTGGCTGGTCAAACTTGATGCCGATGCGGACCGTCTCACCGCCGGCCTCGCCGCCGCCTTCGCCGCCGCCTTCACCGCCGCTCTCGCCTCCGCCGCCGCAGGCGGACAGGGTCAACGCCGCAGCTGCTGCCATTGCTGCGGCTGCATATCGTGTTGTTCGCATGATTTCTCCTCGCGTTCTTTCCTGATTGAAATTCGTAAGTAGTCAGTGGGCCAGGATCTTGCCGAGGAAGTCCTTGGCGCGATCACTCCGGGGGTTGGTGAAGAACTCTTCCGGCTTGGCCTGCTCAACGATCTGGCCGTCCGCCATGAAGATCACGCGGTCCGCAGCCTTCCGGGCGAAGCCCATCTCGTGAGTGACCACGATCATGGTCATGCCTTCCTTGGCGAGCGCCACCATGGCGTCGAGGACTTCGTTGATCATTTCCGGGTCCAGTGCTGAGGTCGGCTCATCGAAGAGCATGACCTTCGGTTGCATCGCCAGGGCCCGTGCAATTGCCACGCGCTGCTGCTGGCCGCCTGAGAGCTGCGCCGGCAGCTTCTGTGCCTGATTGTCGACGCCGACCCTCTTCAGCAGCGACATGGCGAGTTCCTTCGCGGCATTGCCCTTCATACCTTTGACCTTCACCGGCCCCAGGGTCACGTTCTCGAGGATCGACTTATGCGCGAACAGGTTGAACGACTGGAACACCATTCCGACGTCGGCACGCAGTTTGGCCAATGCCTTGCCTTCAGCCGGGAGTTCCTTGCCGTCTATGCGGATCTCGCCGTTGTCGATGGTCTCGAGACGGTTGATCGCACGGCACAGAGTGGATTTCCCCGAGCCTGAGGGACCGATGACCACCACGACCTCGCCGCGCGCGACCTCAAGGTTGATGTCCTTGAGCACGTGCAGTTCACCGAAGTGCTTGTTGACTTTCTTGAGCAAGACGAGTGGCTGTGCTGACGAGTCGGGTGCGGATGCGGACGGGCTCGACTGTGGGTCACGGGTCATACCTAGAATGTAGCGAAAGATTACCCGCTGGCAATACGCCGCTTGATGCAAACCGGGAATCGTGATTCAAGAGCAACCAAAACAGATCCGCACCCACGGACCGCTAGCCTTGAGTTCATGAGTCCTCACATCGGTAACGAGAACCAGCAGCCCGGAGCTTCGAGCGCCCCCACCCGGCGGCGAGGCCAGGTGGAACTTCGACGTGATCAGGCCAAATCGATGCAGTCCGACCGCTATCTTCTGGACTCCGAAGAGGAAACCCCCTTCACCAAGACGGATCCCTGGCGCGTCCTGCGCATCCAGAGCGAGTTCGTGGAAGGGTTCGGCACGCTTTCCGAGCTGGGACGCGCCATCAGCGTCTTCGGGTCTGCGAGGACACCTCGGGACTCGCCGTACTACGCAGTTGGCGAGGAAGTGGGCCGACTGCTCGTCGAGGCCGGTTACGCAGTGATCACGGGTGGGGGCCCAGGCGCGATGGAGGCTGCCAACAAGGGTGCCTGCGAAGCCGGCGGGATGTCTGTGGGCCTCGGCATCGAGCTTCCCTTCGAACAGGGGATGAACGAGTGGGTGGACCTTGGCATCAACTTCAGGTACTTCTTCGCCCGCAAGACCATGTTCGTGAAGTATGCGCAGGGCTTCGTTGTGCTGCCAGGCGGATTCGGGACTTTGGACGAACTGTTTGAGGCGATGACGCTGGTGCAGACACAGAAAGTGACCTCCTTCCCCATTGTGTTGATCGGAACACAGTTCTGGGGCCCGCTGTGGGATTGGGTGCGAAATACGCTCCTAGCCAACGGAATGATCTCCGAAAAGGACCTCTCACTTGTCCATCTCGTTGACGATCCCGCCGAGGCCGTTCGTCTGGTCCTGGCTGACACCGCGGCGCACAGCGGCCCCTGACCATGTCAATCTTCCTGGTGTTGGTCGCCATTCTGATCGTCGGTGCGACTGCCTTCTTCGCAGTGGGAAGGAACCGCGCAGGCAACGCTCCCGCCAGCGTGCGGGAGCCCGGCGTCGTTCCCGGTCTGGTGGAACCGACACCCACGCTGCCCCCAGTACTGCTGCCAGAAAATCCCACAGCGGACGATGTAGGCCGGATCCGCTTCTCACTTGGGCTCCGCGGATACCGCATGGACCAGGTCGACGAAGTTCTTGACCGCCTCGCCTCCGCGCTGGAAGAACGGGACGAGCTCATCACAGTCCTGCGTGAAAAGCGGAGCCCGGGACAAAGCGAAGTACAAGACGAGCCGCAGGACCGGGAAGAGGAGAGCCCATGACAGCTGTGACCGGCAGCGACGGCCGCCTGCGCTGCGGCTGGGCCGTCTCCAGCAGCGACTACGAGCTGTACCACGACACCGAGTGGGGCCGTCCGGTCAACGGCGAGGCCGCACTGTTCGAGCGGATCAGTCTGGAGGCATTCCAATCAGGCCTCAGCTGGATCACTATCCTGCGCAAGCGTGAGGCCTTCCGTGAAGCCTTCGCCGGGTTCAATCCGCAGGCGGTCGCGGGATTCGACGACGACGACGTCGCCCGCCTCCTCGCCGACGCCGGCATAGTGCGCAACCGCGCAAAAATCCTCGCCACAATCGCCAACGCGCGGGCCCTCCTCGCGCTACCGGAGGGGACTACCCTCAGCGGTATCCTCGCAGCACACCAGCCGGCTCCAAAAGCGGCGCCCGCTGGTCTCGCCGATGTCCCCGCCGTCGTGCCGGAGTCCGTGGCGCTGGCCAAGGCGCTGCGTTCGCACGGATTCCGATTCGTGGGGCCCACCACTGCCTATGCCATGCAGCAGGCCACCGGGTATGTGAATGACCACCTCGCCACGTGTTGGGTGCGGGACCGTGTTGCGTTCGGTTCCTGACTCGGCCATTCAGGCACGCCTCCTGGCGGTGGGCCAACGGCTCGCGAAGCTTCCCTGGTGGGCCCACGTGCTGTTCATCTACGCAGCCGCCCGGGCGTTCTCCACCATCGTGCTCGGTGCTGTGGCCTCACGGCAGGTTCCGAGCCCGTGGGCTTCAGCGTCGCCCGGTTATGTGGAGTTTGTGAACTTCTGGGACAGTGGCTGGTACGAGCGCATTTACGACGGCGGATATCCCACCGAACTGCCACGCGGTGACGACGGCGAGGTACTCCAGAACCAATGGGCCTTCTACCCGTTGTTTCCCGCCTCCGTACGATTGGCTTCCCAACTCACGGGAGCAGGGTGGAATCCCACCGCGCCGATTCTCGCCGCGGTATGCGGGGCGCTCGCAGCGCTTGTCATCTACCGCATCTTCCGACTGCGGGCCGACCATCGGGACGCCCTGTGGGCTGTGGCGTTGGTGGCCTTCTTCCCGGTGTCCCCGATACTCCAGATCCCATACGCGGAGTCATTGCACCTGATGCTCCTGGCAGTAGCGCTGTATCTGGTGGTCACCGAGCGGTACCTCTCGGCAATTCCTGTGGTGGTGCTGATGTGTCTCGCACGGCCGGCCGGGGTTCCGTTCGCCGCGATGCTCGGACTGTTACTGCTGGCACGGCTCATGTTCCACCGTGCGGAGACGGCGGCGCTGATCCGGTTGGCTTGCCTCACCGTGTTCTCAGGCCTTGCGGCGCTGGCGTGGCCCTTCGCAGCCTGGGTCGCAACCGGTGTACCGGACGCCTACGTGCAAACCGAGACGGTGTGGCGGGGCACTCACCTGACGGTGTTTGTGCCGTGGGTGGACGTGTCAGTCGAACTGCTGGGGCCGGTGCTTGGGCCGATCACCCTCGCCCTTGTCGCGGGCGGATTTATCGGCGCCCTGCTGTCTCCCGCGGGCCGGCAGCTGGGCCTGCCACTTCAGCTCTGGTGCGGGGCCTATCTCCTGTACCTCGCGGCGTTCTGGAACCCGCAGACCAGCACCTTCCGCGTCCTGTTGCCGCTGTTCCCCCTTGCCCTGGTCGCGGTACTGGCATCCACTTCGCGGGCGTACCGAGGGCTTGCCGTCGCCGTGTTCGCCTGCCTGCAGGTGGTTTGGGTGGCGTGGCTATGGGCCTATTTTCCGATGTTCGAAGGTGCGGACCACTCACCCTGACGGTGTGATATGCACCGCAGGGCGATTCGCCCGGCGCGCAGTTGTACGGGATAATAGGAACGGATGAGCGTACGGGGGATCACTCCACCGTGCATTGTTGACCGCGGCTTACGGCCGCGCACTGTGGAAGGAATACTCTTAATGGCTGCGATGAAACCGCGTACCGGTGACGGACCCATGGAAGTCACCAAAGAGGGACGCAGCCTGATTATGCGGGTTCCGATCGACGGCGGCGGACGCCTGGTCGTGGAGCTCAACGCAGAAGAGGCGGGCAAGCTCAAAGACTGCCTGCTCACGGTCACAGAGTAAAGGGCGAGGCCCCGGCTTGAGCGCCAGCGAAAGTTGGGAGCCCGGTAGTCGCTAACGGGCGAGGGCACCGGGGTAGTCGCTGACGGGCGAGGGCACCGGGCTTGAGCGCCTGAACGCTGGAGGCCGGTAGTCGCCAGAACCAGCAGCCGCCCAGTGGGAGAACTGCTAGGACAGTATTTTGACGGCCATCTGCAAGCCGTTCCCGGCAGGCAGGAGCGCAGACACTAACTGTTCATGGGACCTGAGCGTCTTTCCGACCTGGCGCAGTGTGTTGGTCGATGCTTCGCGGACAGCGGGATCTGCCACCTTTCCGCCGTCGAGCGCGTCATTGATCAAAAGCATTCCGCCGCCTTTGAGCAGACGAACCGCCTGCTCGGCGTAGACCGGCAAGCCCGCTTTGTCTGCGTCGAGAAACACCAGATCGTAGGCGGCATCCGTAAGGCGGGGAAGGACATCCGCAGCCCGCCCTGAGATTGTCCGTGTGCGGTTACCGGGAATTCCTGCTTCCGTGTAAGCCTCTCGTGCGGCACGCAAATGGTCGACGTCTGAATCGATCGTCGTGAGCACCGAATGTTGGCCCATGCCGCGTAGCAGACAGACGCCCGAGACCCCAGCGCCCGATCCTACCTCGACAACCGTCATAGCCTTGGAACCCGCAGCAAGAACGGTCAGTGCTGCTGCAATACCCGTGCTTACGGGTGTCACGCCGAGCTCGTAGGACCGGTCACGCGCGCGCAGCAGCACATCGTCCTCAACTGGCAGGCCTTCCGTGTAGGTCCAGTTGGCCTGCTTCTCCGTGCTCATGAGATTCCGTTCTGTTCAGGAGGATGGAATGGAAGGGGTCGCGCTGCATACGCAAGCGGATTTGTCTTCAGCCTACTGCCGTGGACCGCCGGCACCACGCATCACCGCGCCCTGCTGCTACTCCAGGATCTTCCAGCTACCTTTCAGGTGCATTCGGCAAAATATAGGACGCAAGGCATCCAACAGAGGCGACGCCCCGAATAACTAGCGGAAGGTCGCGGACCTGCAGACTTGCGGGCCGCGCACCAGCTCCCGATTCGAGGGTGAGAGGAGAGAGTCGATGTCTACTTCCCGCGCAGCGGCCAATACAGTCACCACCGGCGAGCAGGATCCTAACGAGGTTGCCTGGGTGGCGCCGTCCTGGGAGGAAGTTGTCCGAGACCATTCCCCCAAGGTCTATCGCCTTGCCTACCGGCTGACCGGCAACAAGTACGACGCGGAGGACCTCACACAGGAAGTGTTCGTACGCGTCTTCCGTTCGCTCGCCAACTTCAAGCCCGGAACCCTTGATGGCTGGCTTCACCGCATTACCACCAATCTCTTCCTTGACCAGGCCCGGCGCAAGAGCCGCATCCGGTTCGACGGCCTCGCGGACGATGCCGAGAGCCGCCTGCCCAGCACCCAGCCGAGTCCGGAGCGCAGTTTCGAGTTCAACAACCTGGACCTGGACGTGCAGGCGGCGCTGGAGGAGCTGCCGCCGGACTTCCGGGCAGCCGTTGTACTCTGTGACCTGGAGGGCCTGGCGTATGACGAGGTGGCTCGCGTGCTTGGCGTGAAGCTCGGAACGGTCCGCTCGCGTATCCACCGTGGCCGGACAATACTCCGGGAGAAGTTGGCACACCGTGATCCCCGCCAAGTCCCGCCCAGCACCACCCGGCTGAACCTGCCTCGGATCGCGGGTGCCCGCTAGGTCCATGCGCCATCCAACGCGTTTTCTCACCGACTACGTCGCCGGTGAACTCGGACCTGTGCGCCAGCGGGCCATCGAGAAACACCTCCTGCAATGCCGACAGTGCAGCCATGCCGTCGAGCAGGAGGCAAGTGTCCGGCACCGTCTCCAGAACGCTGCGACCCCTGACCCTTCAGCCGACCTCTGTGAGCGCATCCTGCTGCAGGCTTCGGATGACTCGAATGCGGCTGGCGGCCCTTCGGCCCGGCCCGGCTCGGAACGGGAGCAGGGCCATCGCGTTCTGAACCCGTCTTTTGCCCACCGTCACCGCACCGCCCTGGCCATCGGTGGAGGCATGGCCGTTGTGACTGCTGCTACGTTGACGGCGGCCTATGCGCTCGGGTCGGAGATTCAACCCGACGAATTCGTCGCTGCGGGAGGTACAGCAGCTGTCTCAAATAGCTGGGAATCTATTGCCGCACAAACGCCTGCATCTCTTTCCGAACCCGAGATTGAACAGCTCCGCGATGACGGATGGTTCTGTCCCGAACTGAAAACAATGGGTTTTAACCTGATTGGCGCGGAAGCGTTGACGGTTGACGGCCGTCCAACGCTGCAGTTGAAGCTTGACGACGGTGAGCACACGCTGACCATCTTCGAGCAGCGCGGCCAGTCGTCAGGTGCAGCGGATGCCGTACCCGTCAACGGAGCAACCGGCAACACTGTGGTGGAGGACGGATTCGAGGAGGTCGGGGGAACCCAGCGGACTGTCTGGGTGCATCCCGGCCGTTCATGGCAACTCGTAATCGACTCCGGCTCCGTAACTTACACAGTTGTTTCCACGCTGCCCATAGCAGACATGCCAAGGACTGTGAGCCAGCTCATGCTTACCGAGCATTCGCAACTCGCTTACTCCCGCCCGGACACCCCGGACGATCCACTGAGCCGCATCCTGCGTGGGCTGGAGAAACTGGCTCGGCCCTCACCGTGACGTAAATCGCTTCCGCCCGTCGTAAGCAGGTAGGCTTCTTCCGTGTTGGGAATCAATGGATACGAGTTCCTCTTGTTGGCGCTCATCGCTGTCATCGTCCTTGGTCCCGAACGTCTGCCCGAATACGCTTCGCAGCTGGCCCAGCTTGTGAAGGGCCTGCGGCGCATGGCCACCGGAGCCCGGGAGCAGCTGCGGGATGAAGTCGGCTCGGATTTCGACGACGTCGACTGGCGGAAACTGGACCCGCGCCAGTATGATCCACGGCGCATCATCAAGGAGGCGCTCCTCGATGACCTTGAGGACGCCATCAAACCAGTGAATGATAATGCTCCCGAGCCGCAGCAGAAATCAATCGGCTCCGCGTCTGTTCCTGGAACCTCTACTTCGACGGCAGCTCCCCGGCTTTCGGCCGGTCAGGCGGCGCCTTTCGACGCCGAAGCGACCTGACCCTCTTCCTGACGAGGAGCCGCTCACGCCAGCTTCGGTGTTACCTTCAGCAGCTTGTCGCTGAGCCCACGGGGCCGGCGGGACAAGTTTGCAGCAATCTGCTTGAGTTCCAGGGCAGCTGGGGAAGACGGTCCGAGAACAACAGGGTTGCCGCTGTCGCCGCCCTCACGGAGGGCGGGTTCCAGTGGAATATGCCCCAACAGCCCGACGTCGTAGCCCACGGTCGATGTCAGCCTCCGAGCAAGTTCTTCACCGCCACCCGAGCCGAAGATCTCCATCCGCTCCCCGCCGGGTAACTCCAGCCAGGACATATTCTCGATCACGCCGGCCACTTTCTGGCCGGTCTGTACCGCCATGGAGCCGGCACGTTCTGCGACGTCAGCGGCAGCAGTCTGGGGCGTCGTAACGACGAGGAGTTCGGCGTCCGGAAGCAGCTGCGAAACGGAAATCGCGATATCCCCGGTTCCCGGCGGCAGATCCAGGAAGAGCACGTCCAGGTCACCGAAGTACACGTCACCGAGGAACTGTTCCAGGGCACGGTGCAGCATCGGACCACGCCAGGCGACCGGCTGGTTGCCCTCTACGAACATGCCGATCGAGATCGCCTTCACCCCGTAAGCTACGGGCGGCAGGATGAGTTCATCCACGCGGGTGGGAGATTGCGTGATTCCCATGAGTGCGGGGACGGAGAAGCCGTAGACGTCGGCATCGACAATGCCGACCCTCAGTCCGTCCGCCGCCATCGCCGTCGCGAGATTGACGGTAACGCTGGATTTGCCGACCCCGCCCTTTCCGCTCGCAACCGCGTA
This sequence comes from Arthrobacter pigmenti, assembly GCF_011927905.1. Lineage (NCBI taxonomy): Bacteria > Bacillati > Actinomycetota > Actinomycetes > Micrococcales > Micrococcaceae > Arthrobacter > Arthrobacter pigmenti. Next base: position 2,283,282 of record NZ_JAATJL010000001.1, on the reverse strand, counting down.
CACCCGCGTGAGTGAACCGGGGTCATTGAATGGGATTCGCCGTTTGCCCCCGGCTCCCCGCAGCCGTTCCTTCAGGTCATCCCGTTGTTGCTGCGACATGACGCCCAGCTCAACCGACACCCGGGTTATCCCGTCGATGCCCGCAAGCGCACCCTCAACATCGCGTGTGATGGTCTCACGCAGGGGACACCCTGCGATAGTGAGGAGAACGCGGACGACGACGGCGCCGTCGTCGTTCACTGTAACGCCCTCTACCATCCCCAGCTCAGTGATGGGGCGGCGAAGCTCGGGGTCGATCACGCCGGACAGGGCGTCATGGACTGTGGCTTCCAGTGTCACTGACTGTCCCTCCGCGGCGGAATTTTGGGCAGGACGGCGGTGGTGTCCGATACCCTGCGCTTGGGCTTGCGCTGGGTCGGGGATTCCTGGCCGTCCGGGGACTCCAGGAGTTCCTCAAGAACTGACCTTAGCTCCGAGCGAACGAAGTCGCGGGTGGCGACTTCGCGCAGCGCAATCCGGAGTTCGGCGATCTCGCGCGTGAGGTACTCCGTATCCGAGAGATTCCGTTCGGCGCGCTGCCTGTCCTGTTGGAGGGAGACGCGGTCGCGGTCATCCTGGCGGTTTTGCGCGAGAAGCAGCAGGGGAGCGGCGTACGAAGCCTGCAGCGACAGCATCAGCGTCAGCAGCGTGAATCCGATGGCCGCGCTGTCGAACCGCCATTCCTCGGGTGCCCAGCTGTTGAATGCGAGCCAGACCGCCACGAAGACGGTCATATAGAACAGGAACTGGGGTGTTCCCATGAAACGCGCGAAATTCTCGGTGGCGCTGCCGAAGGCGTCCGGGTTCGGCCGCAATCGGGGGAGCCATCTCTTCCGGCTCTCCCGCGGCGTGTCCAGTCCGCTTGCCACGGTTCTGCTCTTCTCAGCCATTCAAACCTCCCCGCGAACTATCGGGCGTTATGTCCTGGGCACGCCAGTCTTCCGGAAGCAGGTGGTCCAGGACGTCATCTACAGTCACCGCCCCCACCAGGCGGCCGTCGCTATTAACGATCGGCAACGAGTTCAGGTTGTATGTGGCGAGGATTCGCGAAACCTCGCTGATCGTCGCCTGGTCGCCCACCGGTTCCAGATCGGTGTCCACGATGTTTCCCAGCGGTTCAGGAGGCGGGAAACGAAGCAACTGCTGGATATGGACGACACCAAGGTACCGGCCGGTCGGAGTCTCCAGCGGTGGCCGGCAAACGAAGATCGATGAAGCCAGGGCAGGCGTAAGTTCCTCCCTGCGCACGTGCGCCAGGGCCTCCGCGACGGTTGCCTCCGGTGGAAGGATGACCGGGACCGTTGTCATCAGCGAACCCGCTGTATCCTCCTCGTATTCGAGCAGGCGGCGGACGTCTTCGGCGTCGTCCGGTTCCATCAGCTGCAGAAGCTCTTCCTTCTGCTCCTCGGGCAGTTCGTTCAGGAGGTCGGCGGCGTCGTCCGGGTCCATTTCTTCCAGGACGTCTGCCGCGCGTTCGCGGTCCAGTGAGGACAGGATCTGCACCTGGTCATCATCCGGGAGCTCCTGAAGGATGTCCGCGAGCCGCTGGTCCTGAAGCTCACTCGCCACCTCGATGCGGCGCTTTTCGCTCATCTCATGCAGGGCATCGGCGAAGTCGGCTGCCTTCAGATCGTCATGCTGGGCGACGAACTGTGTGGCGGCCTGGGGCTCGGCGGAGTCGCCGTGGAACGCATCAAGCCAGTCGATGATGAGGCGCTCGCCCCTGCGAAGCCCCCGAAGCCGCGACTGCCCGACGCCGCGCCGGATGAAGACCTGGGAAACATGCCAGTCCCCGGAGCGGTCCTTTTCCATGGCGATGTCTTCGATGGTCGCTTCGCCGCTGCCGTCCCGGAGAGTGATCCGGCGGTCGAACAGCTCAGCGACAACAAGCTGTTCCGCACCGCGCTGGTCGAAACGGCGAAGGTTGACCAGGCCGGTACAGATGATCTGGCCGGCATCGATCGAGGTGACACGGGTCATCGGAACGAACACGCGCTTCTTACCGGGAACTTCAACGACGAGCCCAACCACCTGCGGTGTATCGCCCGGGCCACGGTCCAGTACAACGGCATCCCGAAGGCGGCCGAGACGATCGCCCAGGGGGTCGAAAACGTCCAGGCCCAGCAGGCGTGCCACAAAAACGCGCGTCGGATTGCTGCTCACATGCCTAGGCTACTGCCGTTGCCACGCTGGCGCCGTATTGCGTGACAGCACCCACACCGCGGCGCCCGGCCCGATCCAACGGGGACCGGTGCGAGTTCACTGCGAGCGATACAGCAACACAGTGGCCCGGATCTAGGCAAGAATGAAAACATGTCAAACGTTCTTGGACGCACTGCTTCGCGGGATGAGAGCCGTACCCTCCCCAAAGGCGAAACCATCGGCCGGTACAGCTCCTACCTGGATGCGCAGAAAGCCGTCGACTATCTGGCGGACAGCAAGTTCCCCGTGCAGCAAGTCTCCATCATCGGCAATGACCTCAAGACCGTGGAACGGGTGACGGGTCGGCTCAGCTACCCCAGGGTGGCGCTCGCCAGCGCCGCCACCGGTGCCTGGTTCGGTCTCTTCGTCGGGTTCATCCTTACGCTCTTCGGCGGGGACTCGACTTACCTGCCGATCATTTCGTCGATGGCGCTAGGTGCCGTGTTCTGGGTACTCTTCGGCGTGATCGCCTATGCCTTCCAGCGCGGCAAGCGGGACTTTACCTCGACCAGCCAGGTGGTTGCCACGAGCTATGACGTGATCGCGGACCCCTCGGTTGTTGGGGAAGCCCGCCGCATCCTTCAGCAGTTGCCTATAAACGGCAGCCCTGGCAACAGTGCGGGGAACGGTCAGGTCTGGGGTGACCGCACGCAGCAGCCACAGACACCTCAGCAGCCTCCGCAGCGCCCCGAGGGGTGGGGAACCCCTCCGGGACAGCCTCCAGCTGAGCCACCGGCTAACCCCCAGGAACCGGGCCAGCAGGACGGGCTCAGGCCCGAAGATGGCGCGCAGCAGGACCCGGCGAAGCCTGCCACCCGCGGCCAGTTCCCCGACCTGCCCGATGGGCGGCCGCAGTACGGCGTCCGTGTGCCGCAACAGCCAGGGGACCGTGAGCAGGACGCCAACGCCACTACTGGCCAGGACGAGCAGCCGCGTAAGAACTGATCATCAAGACAAGCGGACGGGCAGCCAATCGGCTGCCCACCCGCTTTGTTTGCAGGTCCGTTCGAACCTATTCGCCCGTGGGGCTGAAGATACCGGCCATCCAGGCTTCGACGTCGTCCGCTTCCCTGGGTAGTGCGGCGCTGAGATTGACCGGGCCGTCCGCCGTCATCAGGATGTCATCTTCGATGCGCACACCGATGCCACGGTATTCCTCCGGAACGGCGAGGTCCTCTTCCTTGAAGTAGAGGCCGGGTTCGATGGTGAAGACCATGCCCTCGGTCAGAGTTCCGTCAAGGTACAGCTCGCGCTTCGCCTGTGCGCAGTCGTGCACGTCCATCCCGAGGTGGTGGCTGGTGCCGTGCGGCATCCACCGGCGGTGGTGCTGGCCCTCGGGTGCGAGCACCTCTCCGAGTGATACCGGCAGAAGTCCCCACTGGTCCAGGCGTTCCGCAAGGACGGTGATCGCGGCCTGGTGCACTTCGCGGAACCTGGTACCGATCGTGGCTGCGGCGAAGCCGGCATCGGCTGCGTCCAGCACCGCCTGGTAGACCTTCCGCTGGATCTCCGAGTACTTCCCGCTCACGGGCAGGGTGCGGGTGATGTCGGCGGTGTACAGACTGTCAGCCTCCACACCGGCGTCTAGGAGCAGCAGCTCGTCAGCCTTGACCGTGCCGTTGTTGCGGATCCAGTGCAGGACTGTCGCGTTGTTTCCCGACGCCGCGATGGTGTCATAGCCGAGATCGTTACCCTCTTCACGGGCGCGGGCAAAGAAGGCGCCCTCGATGACGCGCTCTCCGCGCGGGTGCGAAATGGCGCGCGGAAGTTCCTTGACTACTTCGTGGAAGCCATTCACGGTTGCCGCCACGGCCTTGCGCATCTGCTCGACTTCCCACTCATCCTTGATGAGCCGGAGCTCGGACAGTGCCTCGGCCAGCTTGGCATCGAGCTCATCGGATGCTTCAAGGTCCACCCCGGTGTTGATCCGGGACGTGTCAACCAGCGCGTCCGCGTTGAGGTCAACTTCGCGCAGCAGGCGGACACGGATGCCTCCCACCTCAACAACTCCGGCGTCCTTGGTCACCGCGGTCTCCAGGTCGGCAAGGTCAGCTGTCTCCAGCGACAGCAGCGCCCGGACCTCAGCCCTGGACAGCCTGGATCCGATCCAGAACTCGCCGTAGCGGGCGTTCGCGTAGAACTCGGCGCTGTCCCTGCCGGCCAGTTCCCGGAAGTAGAGCGTGGCGTGGTGGTTGCCGCCGTCGTCGCCCTTGCCTTCCTCCGTGGGCTCGAAGACGAGGACTGCATCCGGCTCGTGGTCAACGCCCAGGCCCGTGAGGTGTGCGAACGCCGAATGCGGCCGGAAACGGTAATCGGTGTCATTCGACCGGACCTTCAACGGGCCGGCGGGAATGACCAGGCGCTCGCCCGGGAAGAGCCGGGAAATCTTCAGCCGACGCTGCGCTGCGTAGCCTGCAACTTCCGACTCCGCGGGAAGTTCGGTGGCCTTCGGTGCCCACTTTGAGCCCATGAAGGCTTTGAAGGCGTCGGAGTCCGGCCGCTGTGAGCGGTTCTCGTTGCGGCTGGAAAGGGGCTGTTCTTCCGGCGTGACGGGGGTCGCGTCTTCGCCGTTGCCCGGAGCTGTGGTGGTCGCTGTGGATGGGGTGTTCTCTGCTGTACTCACCGTTCCATCGTCTCACTGGGGGCTTGGCGGGCAAAACCCTCCAGACCGGTCCACCGGGCAAAACACTCAGGTAATTGCCAGCGGATCCTGACGGGAATTCCATCGATATTTTCCTTCGGGGCACCCGGAGGCTTTGTAAGGTAACCCGGGGGCTTGCGAACAGCGCAAGGAACTGGAAGCCACACACCGAAGGACTTATGCCACCGAATACGCCCAGAGCGCGCAACAAGCCACTGGACGGACTGAGAGCCGTTGCTGTTGCGGCCGTCGTCGCCTACCACCTCGTTCCGGCAGGGCTGCCCGGGGGTTTTCTGGGTGTGGATCTGTTCTTCGTCCTCAGCGGTTACCTCATCACCGGGTTGGCGCTGGAAGAGCTACGGATAACCGGCCGCCTCGACCTCGCACGGTTCTGGATTCGACGTCTCCGCCGGATTGTTCCCGCACTGGTTCCCGTGGTCCTCGTCGCCTTCACACTCGTGCTGCTCTTTCCCACCGAGGCGGACCGCACGCTCAAGAGCCAGGCCGCCGGCGCCGCGACTTTCAGCACAAACTGGGTGCAGCTCGCATCCGGTGGTTCGTACTTCGCGGAATCGGAGCCTCCGTTGCTGCTGCACCTGTGGTCCCTCGCGGTGGAGGAACAGTTCTATCTGCTGTGGCCGCTGCTTCTGCTGCTCCTATGGAAAATCGGCGGAGGCCGGATTGGGGCTGCACTTCCGTTGTGGGTGGCATCGCTCGCACTGGGCGGGGCCGTGCTGAGCGCCCTGGCGATGGGTCTTCAATACACGCCGGGCGCCGATCCCAGCCGGTTGTACTTCGGGACCGATACCCATGGTTTCGGTCTGCTCCTCGGTGCCTGGCTGGCGCTGGCCGCCGGGCGTACCACCGTGGTCGTCCCACCGGCGACCGCACGGATGGTGCTTCCTGCAGCCCTGCTGGGGCTCACGCTGTTCTTCCTGATCCTGCACGACGATGGCGCTGCCGCGTACCAGGGCGGCATGTTCGCCTTCAGCGCCGTGTCGGTACTCGTAGTGGCGCTACTGCGCAACGCAACGGGTCCCGCAGCGAGTTGGTTGGCGAGCGCGCCGCTGCAATGGGTGGGCCGGCGTAGCTACGGAATCTATCTGTGGCACTGGCCATGGACGGTGCTCGTGAGTGGCTGGCTGCCCGCCGGCGCGGATCAATGGGCTGCCGCCGTCGTCGTACCACTCACGCTGATGTGCGCTGCCGCCAGCTGGCGCTATCTTGAGCAGCCGGTCCTCGCTCACGGGCTGAAGGGCTCTGTAAGGGGCGTCCTAGGTCGCTGGCGTGGCGGAAGCGTCCAGCCTGCCCTGGTGAGCGGAACCGCCGCCATTGCCTCGGTATCGGTCCTGGCAGGTACGGCGGTTGCCGTTTCGCCTCCCTCGACGCAGCTCGAGGAACAGTTGGAAGCAGGACAGGCGGCAGCACGGCAAGCGGCAGCGGCGGTGAAACACACGCCTTCACCGTCCGCAGCTCCGGTGCAGCCCGCTCATCCGCAGCACCCGCCGTCGTCCCCCAAGCCGCCCGGATCCGAACACGCTGTGCTCGACGGCTCGGCCATGACCGCGCTGGGCGACTCGGTCATGCTCGCCGCGGCGCCGCAGCTGGTAGCGCAACTGCCCGGGATCGATGTGCGTGCCGAGGTCGGCCGGCAGATGGGTGAGGCTCCAGCCCTGGTTGAGGCGCTGGAACGTGAGGGGTTGCTGAGGCAGGTTGTCGTCGTCGGGCTCGGCACGAACGGCGATTTCGATCCGTCGGTACTCGATGACCTTGCGCGGGCTGTCGGCCCGGACCGACGGCTGATCCTGGTGACGGCACACGGACCGCGGGACTGGGTTGGCGCGGTGAACGACAAGCTACGCTCCTTTGCTGCAGCCCGGCAGAACGTGGAACTCCGCGACTGGAACCAAGCAGCCGGCGAGGTCCAGGACTTTGCCGACGACGGAATTCACCCGGGGCCGCACGGAGGCCAGGTCTACGCTGAGCTCGTGCGTTCCGGACAATGACTTAGGAGTTGTCCGACGTACAGTTGTTTGGTGAGAATCGACCTGCACACCCACTCGACGGTGTCCGACGGCACCGAAAGCCCAGCGGACGTGGTCCGCGCGGCCGCTGCCGCAGGACTCGACGTGGTTGCGCTCACCGACCATGACTCGACAGCCGGTTGGGCGGAAGCAGGCCGCGCAAGCAGGGAACTGGGGTTGGCGCTCGTGCCCGGAATGGAGGTGTCCTGCCGGACGGACACCGGCATCAGCGTCCATGTGCTGTCCTACCTGCATGACCCCACCCATCCGGCGCTCCTCGCGGAAGTGGAACGTTCCCGGGACGCCCGCCTGACCCGGGCCGAACGGATGGTGGAGAAACTTGCCGTGGACTACCCAATTTCCTGGGCGCACGTGCTCGAGCACGTAGCTGTTGGCGCGACGATCGGCCGGCCACACATTGCGGACACGCTGGTTGCGCTTAAGGTTGTTGCCAGCCGGAGCGAGGCCTTCGCGCATATCCTCAGCGCCCGGTCACCGTACTGGGTGAGCCACTACGCACCGAACCCGGCTGACGCCGTCGAACTGGTCCGCGCTGCGGGCGGGATCCCCGTGTTCGCCCATCCCGTCGCCTCCTCACGCGGACGTATCGTGGACCGCGGCGTCACGGAGGAGATGATCGGCGCAGGACTCCTGGGGCTGGAGATCGAGCACCGGGACAACCCCGACGAGGGCCGGGGCGAGCTTCGCGCGATCGCCGCGCAACACGACTTGCTGGTTACCGGATCGAGTGACTATCACGGCACGGGAAAACCCAACCGGTTGGGCGAGAACCTGACACGGCCCGAGGTCCTGTCGCGTATGGAGCAGCTCGCGACCGGTAGCCGCGTCATCCGGTAGCGGCCGGCTCCTCGTCCGCTGGCTGAACGGCTCCGCACCAGGGGGCAAGCCGGTTTTCCATGACATCAATGGCCTGGCGGTTACTGTCGATGCACACGAACCGCCGTCCAAGTTTCCCGGCCACAGCGCCCAGCGTTCCGGAGCCGGCGAAGAAATCGAGCACCCAGTCCCCGGGCCTGCTGCTGGCCGTCACGGCGCGCCGGATGAGGCCCTCGGGTTTCTGGGTGGGATAACCCGTTTTCTCCCGCCCGGTGGGGGAGACAATGGTGTGCCACCAGACATCCGTTGGCAGCTTGCCGAGGGCAGCCTTCTCCGGGGTGACCAGGCCGGGCGCCATGTACGGCTCCCTGTCGACGTCGGCGTTGTTGAAGTAGTAGCGATCAGGGTTCTTCACGTACACGAGGATGTTGTCGTGTTTGGCCGGCCACTTGCGGCGCGCACGGGCACCGTAGTCATAGGCCCAGATGATCTCGTTGAGGAAGCAATCCCGCCCGAACAATGCGTCAAGCATGACCTTCGCGTAGTGCACTTCCCGGTAGTCCAGGTGCACGTAGAGCGTGCCGTCATCGGCCAGGAGCCGCCACGCCTCGGTGAGGCGTGGCGCGAGGAACTCCCAGTAGTCCTCGAAGGCGTCGTCATAGCTGGCGAGAATCCCCTTGACGGTCGAATAGCTGTGCCCTTTGAAGCCGACGCGGTCTCCGGCGCCGGGCGCACTGCGCACCATGGAGGTCTGCTGCCTGCGCTGCGAGCGGCCCGTGTTGAACGGCGGATCCACATAAATCATCGTGAATGCACCGTCCGGCAAACCGGGAAGGTACTCGGCGTTATTGGCCTCCACAACGAGGTTTGGCCCGTCCGGCCGCCAGGCCGGAGGGGCCGCCGCATCCTGCACGGGGCTTTAGGCCTCGGGAGCGGACTTGGGAACTACCTCGCCGTTACGACGGCGGGTGCGGCTCCGGTTCCGCTTCGGACGGTCAGCAGGTTTGGAAGCCTCGCCCTCGGTGCGTTCCTCGCCATTTGTCCCGGGTCCACCCGATCGACGACGGCCGCCGCCATTCTCCGCGGAGCCGCCCTGCCGGCTGCGGCCTCCGCGTCCACTGGACCCGGAGCCTGAAGCCGAACGGTTCTTCTTGCCGGTCTCGCCGAGATCCTCGATCTTCTCCGCATTGATGCCGGCGAGGGTGCGCTGGCTTCGGGGAAGCCGGCCTTTGGTGCCTTCGGGAATGTCGAGGTCGGTGTACAGGTGCGGGGAGGATGAGTAGGTTTCCACAGGCTCTGCCTGATCCAGGCCCAACGCCTTGTTGATCAGGCCCCACCTCGGCACGTCGTCCCAGTCCACGAACGTGATGGCGGTGCCCTTCTTGCCGGCACGGCCGGTGCGGCCCACCCGGTGAAGGTACGCTTTCTCATCCTCGGGGCACTGGAAGTTGATGACGTGGGTAATGTCCTCCACGTCGATGCCGCGCGCTGCAACCTCTGTAGCCACCAGCACATCGATCTTGTCGCCACGGAACGCACGCAGCGCCTGCTCACGCGCACCCTGTCCGAGATCGCCGTGGATCGCGCCGGCAGCGAACCCGCGGTCAACGAGTTCCTCCGACAGTTTCGCGGCGGTCCGCTTGGTCTTGGTGAAGATGATGGTCCGGCCGCGACCCCGAGCCTGCAGGATCCGTGCGACCACTTCGTCCTTGTCCAGGTTGTGCGCGCGGTAGATGACCTGGCGGATGTCCTTCTTGGTGGCGCCGTCGTCCTCCGGGTCCGCCGCGCGGATGTGCGTGGGGTGGGACATGTAGCGGCGGGCCATCGCGACCACCGGGCCGGGCATGGTGGCTGAGAAAAGGAGCGTCTGGCGTACCGAGGGAGTAGCCGCCATGAGCGTTTCGACGTCCGGCAGGAACCCGAGGTCCAGCATTTCGTCGGCCTCGTCCAGCACAACGATGCGGACGTTCTTCAGGGACAGAATCTTCTGGCGGTACAGGTCGATCAAGCGGCCGGGGGTGCCGACTACAATCTCCGTGCCCCTCTTCAGGGCCTCAACCTGTGGCTCGTAGGCGCGGCCGCCATAGATGGTCACGATGCGGGCGTTGCGCTTCTTCGCGGCCTTCGTCAGGTCATCCGCGACCTGCACGGCCAATTCGCGGGTTGGAACCACCACGAGTGCCTGCGGGGCTCCCGGAGCGGGGAGGCGGTCATAGCCTTCGTCGGACGGGCCGACGACGCGCTGAAGCGCGGGGACACCGAATCCCAGGGTTTTGCCGGTGCCGGTCTTCGCCTGGCCGATGATGTCGTGGCCGTCAAGGGCGATCGACAGGGTCATCGCCTGGATGGGGAAGGGGTGCACAATGCCAGCGTCGGCAAGGGACTCGACGATGTCGGCGCGGACCTTGAAATCCGCGAAGGTCTCGGCCGCTTCATGGTGGGGTTCTTCGGTGCTGACCAGCGTTTCCTCGACGAAGATTTCGTCGTCGCTGTTGTCCGCATGGAGGTGATGATTGTCTGTGGTCACTCTTACTACCGTTCAATTAGGCACTGCTGCCGCCGGGCTCAACGCCGGGCCGGTCACGGCCCGCCGGAGCAGGGTGGAACAGGGCGTCCAGTGGAAGCCGATCGCGGGCTATCAACTGCGGCCCGGAAGCGGATCGGTCCGCTTCGAGCTGGGAAACTCAAGATCGCGTAGGTATTGCGGGTCGGTTTGCGCCGGTAAGCCGCATGTTGGGAACGAAAGTTCCTGGAACTGCGACGGACCGGGAGTGCAAGCAAGAATTATTACTGAAACGACCGGGCATCCATTACTACGCAGTCAAGTCTACCCTGCTGCCCGCTTGCTTTCCGACGACGGCGCCTCCTGAGTCGCGCCTTCCGCCAGCTCAAAGCGAACTTCCCGCCGGTCGATGTCCGCAGCCACCAGCCGAACCCGGACTTCCTCACCGGCCGTCATCACGCCGTCGCAGCGTCCTTCGACCGCGGGCTCGGCAATCTGGATGACACCGTGCGGACTCCCGTTCCCGTTGTTGTTTCCGTTTTTGCCGCTGGTCCCGTTGGGCGGGTTGGGCGGTTTGGACCCCGTGATCACGACGGCGGGAAACTCCTCCCCTACGCGATTGCTGAGCAGTGCGGCCTCAACCGCGGCAATCGCGCCGCTCTCCAGCCGCGACGCCAATTGGTTCGACGAAGACATCAGAGAATTCAGTTCAGGAAGCGCATCCCGCACCCAGGAGGGCACATCCCGTCCGGCGCACAGCGCCTCACACGTGATGAGGACAAACCGGTCTACGAGCCGCCGTAGGGGAGCGGTGGTGTGGGCGTAGGGCGCAGCGATGGCCGCCTGCTCCACGGCTTCCGGGAGTTCGCCGTCGAACGCGGTGTAACCCGCCCCCCGGAACAGGGAAGCCGCCGCGTGCATCAGGGAAAGCTGCCGCGGGTCGGTGGTGTCCAGGCTGCGCAGGAACTCGCCGTAGGGGAGATCGTGCGGCCAGGCACGTCCCAGAGCACGCGCCTGGTGCCGGAAGCGGGCGAGCGAGGTTTCATCCGGTGCCGGCATGGTGCGCAGGATTCCCACACCGCCCTTGAGCATGATTTCCGCAGCCGCCATCCCGGTCATCAGGGAAAGCTGGGCATTCCAGTCCTCCGCAGGCAACGGGGGACGAGCGAGAATGAAGTACCTCTCGCCGTCGTGCGCGATCTCCTGTTCGGGGAGGTTGAGGCTTGCTCCTCCACGTTCCTTTTCCAGCCCGATCCGCAGGTTTCCGATCTCCTTGAGCAGTGTGAGGTTCTCGGCGGCTCCGCCTGAATCGATGTCCTCCTGCACCTGCTCATAAGTCAGCTGTGCGCGGCTGCGGATCACAGCGCGTTCGACGACGACGGACTCCACTCGGGCGGCGGCATCGAGGACGAACTCCCAGACGTACGCCGAACGGTTGCGACCGGGTAGCAGGCTGGCGGCATCCTCTGCAATGACTTCCGGATGAAGGGAGATTCGACCGTCGGGCGCGTACATCGTCTGGCCCCGCCGTCGTGCTTCGGCGTCGATGGCGCCTCCCGGTGCAACGAAAGAGGGCACATCCGCAATGGCGTACCAGACACGGTAGCCGGCCGCATGCCGTTCGAGGTGGAAAGCCTGGTCCAGATCGGTGGAACCGAGCGGGTCCACGGTGATGAAGCCCAAAGCGGTCAGATCCCGCTCCGGCAGCACCTGCTGCTCCACAGCCCGCTGTGCCTCCTCGCGCACCTCCGGCGGGAACTCGGCGTGCAGCTCCAGTTCTTCCCGGAGGCCCTCGAGCGCAGCGGTGAGCTGGGATTGGGAATCCCGGTTGCTCAGATCCAGATGCGAATACGGCACAAATCAAACCCTAATACACGTCATCCACGTGCTGACGCGCCGTCTGCGCCACATTCCGCAGAACCCGCACCAAATTCCACTCAGCGCACCGGCTCCGACGGGTTCGCACAGCACAGGTACCCTTAAGCGCATGGCAGCTTTGGACTCGCAGACCCCGACGGCGGGACCATCCGCACGCACCACGGGAATAACGTCCCCGGACATGGGCACCCTGAACAGGTTCGTCGTCGACCTTTTCGGCGTCATGGCCTACGGAGAGCTCTCAGCCTTCGAGCGGCTGTCCTCGGATGCACGGTTCTCCCCGACGCTGCGTGACAGGGCAGCGCTGGGACGCCTCGCCGTCACGGAGTTCGAGCACTTTGAGATGGTCAGTGCGCATCTGGCCGGACTCGGCGTCGATGTGGAGGAGGCGATGCGTCCCTTCCAGGGGTCGATCGATTCCTTCCACGAGCGCACCCGTCCAGCAGACTGGTACGAGTCCCTGATGAAGGCATACGTCATCGACGCAATCTCGGGTGACTTCTACACGGCGCTCGCCGGCCGCCTGGATGAGGCTACCCGCGAACTCATCGGCCGCATCCAGTCGACCACGGAGCAGGGGGGACTGCTGCAGTCACGGTTGAAGGCCGCGCTGGCCGACGATCCTCGGCTGGCCTCCCGGCTGGCCCTGTGGGGGCGTCGCCTCGTGGGCGAGGCGCTGACGCAGGCCCAGCGCGTAGGGATCGAGCGGCAATTCCTCGGCGGGCTGCTCTTCCAGGGAACGGCCGAAGACCAGGAACGCGAGACCGTCCAACTGTTCGCCCAACTGACACGCAACCACTCACGACGGATGAGCGCGCTCGGCCTGACCGCCTGACCCGCTCACGAGAGTATTTACTCGGGAAGTTCAGCCCTGATCCGTGCCGCCGCCTCCGCAGGGTCATCGGCTTCGGTGATCGCGCGAACGACGACGACGCGCCCCGCCCCGGCTTCGACCACCTCGCCGATATTTCCCAGGTCAATCCCGCCGATGGCGAACCACGGTTTCAGCTCCCGGCCCTGCTCGGCGAGCGATGCCTCAAGACTGGCGGCAGAACGGACCAGATCCAGGCCGACCGCGGCCCGCCCGGGTTTGGTCGGGGTCGCCCAGACGGGCCCGGTGCAGAAGTAATCCACTTCCTTGTTCGACGCTGCGGCCTGGACCTGCTCGGGTGAGTGCGTTGAGAGCCCCAGCACACCGCCGTCGTGCAGGAACGGCTGCGCAAGGGCAGGAGGCAGGTCTCGCTGACCGATATGAAGGACGGGTGCGCCGCTGAGGGCAGCGATGTCTGCCCGGTCATTCACACCCCACAGCTTCCCGTGTGAAACCGCCGCCGCGCGGAGGACCTCAAGGAGCTCAAGTTCCTGCGCTGCCTCAATGGACTTGTCCCGTAGCTGAATGATGTCGACGCCGCCGGCAAAGGCGGCATTGACGAAGTCGCCGAAGTCCTGCTGTTTTCCGCGGGAATCCGTGCACAGGTATAGCCGGGAGGTTATCAGTTGCATACCACCTACAATAAAGGGGTACTGCGGGAGCCGCGGTGTCCGGACACGGGCACACTGGCTGAGAGGGCGTTCGGCGCCGACCGCGTTGTGAGAACAACGAACCTGATCCGGGTCATGCCGGCGTAGGGAAGGGCCTTTCTTGGAAGCTTCAGTGGATGTCGCCGTCGTCGGCGGTGGAATCGTGGGCCTCGGCATCGCCTGGGAGGCGGTTCGCAGGGGACACTCGGTGACCCTGATCGATCCGGCTCCGGCAACGGGTGCCACCCGTGCCGCGGCAGGGATGATCGCACCCGCCAGCGAGCTGCACTACCGCGAGGAACACCTCCTCGAACTCACCATGGACTCCGCCCGCAGGTATCCCGAGTTCATCACTTCACTCGCCTGGACCGGGATTGACCCCGGCTACCGCAACACCGGCACGCTGGTGCTCGCCGTGGATGGCGCCGATCGTCAGGCGCTCGCGGACCTGCGGACCGTACAGTCCGCGCACGGGTTGGACGTCGAGCAGATCTCGGTGCGTGAGGCGCGCCGTAGCGAGCCGATGATCGGACCCGCGGCAACCGGAGCATTCCGCGCGGGGGAGGATCACCAGCTGGATCCCCGCAAGCTCGCAGCGTCCCTGCACTCCGCTGTCTTAGCGCGCGGAACCATTCTTGCGGCGACCGCCAGCGCACTGGAGCGGAACGGCGATCGCGTGATCGGGGTGAAACTGCACGACGGCGGTACAGTGGCGGCACGCCACACCATCGTTGCGAACGGGCTGGCTGCCTCTGAACTTACGCACCTGCCCGTTCAGCTGCCCATGCGCCCGGTGTACGGCGACATCTTGAGGCTGCGTGTACCGACGTCCCTCCAACCCCTGCTCACCCATACCGTTAGGGGACTGGTCCGAGGGCACGCCGTCTATCTGGTGCCGCGCGCCGACGGAACGGTGGTCCTCGGCGCAACGATCCGTGAGGACGGCAGCAATGCAGTGTCGGCCGGCGGCGTGTACCAGTTACTGCGTGATGCACAGCAGCTGGTACCAGCGGTGGCAGAGCTGGAACTCGAGGAGATCCTGTGCCGCGCCAGGCCGGGCACGCCGGATAACGCACCACTGCTTGGCGGCGTGCCCGGGGTGGACGGACTCCTCATTGCCACCGGGTTCTTCCGTCACGGGGTTCTGCTGACTCCGGCGGCTGCGGCTCTCTGCGTGGACCTGCTGAAGGGCAAACCGGTACCACCAGGAATCGAACGCTATCGACCGGACCGGTTCGGGAAAGGACAACAATGAACATCACACTCAACGGGAAGGCTTCCGAAACCTCGGACGCAGACCTGCTGGCGCTGGTCTCGAACGTCACCGGCAGGAAGCTTGCTCCAAGTGGCCAGCCGATCGACGGCGCGAGGCTCGGGCTGGCAGTTGCAGTGAACGCCACAGTGGTTCCGCGCAGCCAGTGGGCAGAACGAGAGCTTACCGAAGGCGACGACGTTGAACTCGTCACCGCAGTACAGGGAGGATGACATGCAATCGATCCAGACAGAACTCACAACCGATGCGCTGGTGATTGACGGTGTGCCACTTGGCTCGCGGTTGATCATGGGGACCGGCGGAGCGCCCAGCATCGATGGACTCGCCGATGCGCTGGCCGCCTCCGGAACGGAACTCACCACGGTGGCAATGCGGCGGTACAGTCCGCAAGCCGGAGCCTCGCTGTTCCAGTTGCTCAGCGAGCGTGGCATGCGGATCCTGCCGAACACGGCCGGCTGCTTCACAGCCCGCGAGGCTGTGCTCACCGCCGAATTGGCACGGGAGGCGTTGGAGACGAACTGGGTGAAGCTGGAAGTGATAGCCGATGAGCAGACGCTTCTGCCCGATGCGGTAGAACTCGTTGAGGCCACGGAATCGCTGGTGGCCCGCGGCTTCACAGTGTTTGTCTACACGAACGACGACCCGGTGCTTGCCCTGCGGCTGGAACAGCTTGGCGCCGCCGTCGTTATGCCTTTGGGCGCTCCCATTGGAACCGGGCTGGGGATCCTCAATCCGCACAACATCGAACTCATTGTGTCCCGGGCTTCCGTGCCGGTGGTGCTCGACGCCGGTATCGGGACTGCCTCGGATGCCGCCCTCGCCATGGAACTTGGCTGTGACGCCGTGCTGCTGGCGACCGCCGTTACCCGGGCCCAGGACCCGGTAGCTATGGCCGCTGCCTTCCGGCATGCCGTCATCGCAGGGCGCCTGGCCGCGGGGGCAGGACGTATACCCAGGCGCGAGCATGCACTTGCGTCATCACCCTTCGCTGATCGGGCGGACCTTTAGGGGACCTGCCTCAGCGCTGTTTGAGGATCGCGGTCATGGCGTCGGCATCGGCTTTCTCGCGGTGCCGGCCAAACCACCAGGCCGCCACCACAGTCAGGGCGAGTGCAGCCACCAGCGGGAGTAGCCAGGCCAGCCAGAACAGTTCCGGATGATAGCCAAGGCCAGCGAACTGCAGGATGATCCACATCAGCAGCGCCGATCCCAGGCACACACCCGGCAAGAGGAACAGCCCGTACCGGTGGTGCCTTCGATCGGCGAACCAGACGCCGAACCCCAGTGTGATGGCGACGCCTGTAACGACAATCAGTGAAACCATGACAGCCAACCCTGGAACGTCCGTTAGAGAGCGCCGAACCCAATGCGACGGGACTCGGGCTCCCCGATCTCCACGTATCCGAGGACACCCGAGGGCACAATCACCTGCCGGCCCTTGGAGTCGGTCAGGCGAAGCTCAGCGCCGCCGTTCATAGCCTTGGACACAACATCCGCGACCTCGTCCGCCGTCTGGTTCGATTCCAGGACGATCTCACGGTTGACGTTCTGGACGCCGATCTTGATTTCCACAGCTGGGCCTTTCTGATTGTCGAGATGAATAATTCCTAAGCACCTTGGTTGCGGGCGCCAGGAGCACTTCCTGCGCCGCCGTACCCAAGGGAAATCTAACTCACATTTCCTTGGGGAACCGGCTGATTCCGCGCCAAGCTAAACGATAGATGAGCTCGCTGGCGGCATCGATGTCCAGGCTGCCGTCCGTCTCGAGCCAGTACCGGGCACTCACCTGAGCCATACCGGCCATTGCCCGGCCCAGAAGCGTTGCCTCCAGATGCGAAAGGCGGGTATCACCCGAAATTACTCCAGCGATCGCATCGGCGAAATGGGCGTTGAATTCCTCAAGCCGGCGGCTCACATCCGGATCATTATTGAGATCCGACTCGAAAACGATTCGGTGTGCCTGACTGTCCTGGGCAATGAACTGGAAATAGGCGCGCATAGTGGCGTGCACACGCTGCTTATTATCAGTGGTTGACTGCAAGGCATCCACCAGCAGCTCGGTCAACGAGGCCAGATGGCTCTCCAGCAGGGCCAGGTACAACTCTCTCTTGCCAGGGAAGTGCTGATACAACACGGGCTTGCTGACCCGCGCCACCTCCGCTATTTCGTCCATGGCTGCGCCGTGATAGCCGTTCGAGACAAACACCTCGTGGGCGGCGCGCAGCAGTTGGCGTCGTCGCTCATCCCGCGGCAGCCGCATGGCTTTGCCGCTCGCCGGTGCTTCTGAGCTCACGTGTCCAGGGCTTTCGGTTGTCTGACTCGGGTCCGCCGTTTGAAAGCGGCGGTGCGTTCCAGTCTACCCGCGCGTAACAAGTAAGAAGTCCCGACGGCAGAGATCCGTTAACCCCGCGCGTGCCCGGTTTGGGAGGTGCCCAGCGCAAGGTTGCGCGACGGCGGCTGACAGGGCATACATTGAACCATGAGCTCTTTGAACGGCGCCCCGGGTCCTTTGGTTGAACCCGCCGGCGAACTCACCCGCGAGGAAACCGAGCGCTACTCCCGCCACCTCATTCTTCCCGAATTCGGCATTGAGGCGCAGAAGCGCCTGAAGAACGCGCGCGTGCTGGTCATTGGAGCGGGAGGCCTCGGTTCGCCCGCGCTGCTGTACCTGGCGGCAGCCGGTGTGGGCACACTCGGAATCGTGGACGACGACGCCGTGGACGTATCCAACCTGCAGCGGCAGGTAATCCATGGAATGGGTAACGTTGGGCAGGCCAAGGCGCTGTCCGCGGAGCAGAGCATCTCCGAGCTCAACCCGCACGTATCGGTGATTCGGCATGAGGTGCGCCTGGACTCAGGCAACGCACTGGATATTTTCCGCGGCTACGACGTCATACTCGACGGTACGGACAACTTCGCAACGCGCTACCTTGTGAGCGACGCCGCTGAAATCCTCGGCAAGCCCTATGTGTGGGGCTCGATCCTCCGTTTCGACGGCCAGGTGAGCGTGTTCTGGCCGGACCCGTCGGTTGGCGGGCCGAGCTACCGCGATCTCTACCCGGAAGCGCCCCCGCCCGGAGCGGTGCCATCCTGCGCCGAAGGCGGCGTGTTGGGCGTGCTCTGCGCGCAGATCGGCTCGGTCATGGTCAACGAGACGATCAAGCTCATTACCGGAATCGGCACCACCCTGCTGGGACGGGTGCTGGTCTTCAACGCACTCGACATGACCTGGCGCGAGCTGAAGGTGCGCCGCGACCCTAATGCTGCAGCGATCACCGAGCTGACAGACTATGAGGCCTTCTGCGGACTGGCTCCACCGGCAGGCGGGGTTGACGACGGCGTTCCATCCGTCACCGTTGCCCAACTGGAGGAGCTGCTTCAGCAGCGGGCAGCGGGAAGCCGCGAGTTTGACCTGATCGATGTCCGCGAACCGGGGGAGTATGACATCGTCCGCATCGACGGAGCCACCCTGATTCCACAGAACCGGATCCTGACCGGAGACGCCGAGATTGATCAGGAGCGGGAAGTGTACGTCCATTGCAAAGCCGGAACCCGGTCGGCCAACGTGGTGCGTCACCTGCGTGAACGCGGGGCACGGAAGGTCTATAACGTTGACGGCGGCATCCTGCAGTGGGTGCGCGAGGTGGAGCCGGAGAAACCGGTGTACTAGGAGGACCGGCACTGAGCGGCCATAATATCGGCAGTTCAGTACTGCGTTCTCAGGCGGAGTCCGCCCGCGCTTCCTCGTTCTGCTGAACCGGGCACCCCTGCTGAGCCGTATCCGTGGCGGCTTCCTCGGGCTCGATGCCGTACAGGGCCTCAAGGGCTGCCGTGTATTCTTCCTGGCGGCCCTCAGCGGCCAGTTCACGTGCCCTCACGGTGGGGACGTGGAGAAGCTGGCGCACCATACGCCGCAGGGCGAACTCGACTTCCTCTGCCGCAGCCGTGCAGCCGTGCTGCGCGCGGACGCGTGCCATCTCCGCGTCGAGTACCTGTTGTGTGTGCTTGCGCAGCGCCACGATCGCGGCGTCAACCGAGCGCGCAGTAACCTGCTCCTGGAACGCGTTGGCGGCCTTGGACACCAGAACACCTGCCTGGCGCAGGGATTCGGCCTGTTCCTCGGGCGCGGCGAGGCGAACGGACTCAAGGGTGATGAGTTCGACGTTCTCCACGGTGTCAACTGCAGGGTCGAAGTCGTGGCTCAGGGCAAGGTCCACGATGACCAGGGTGCGCGCCACGCCCGCACGGAGTTCACGGATGTCGGAGGCTTCCACGCGGCGTTCGCTGCCACTGCAACCGATGACGATGTCGGCCTCCCGGAGTGCCGCCCGCACGCTTTCGTCCGTCAGGGCTGTTCCGCCACGGCTGGCAACGAAGCTTTCGGCGCGGCCGGATGGCGAGAAGACAGCGATGTCCGTGCAGCCGCGCTCCCGAAGCAGGGCCATCGTGGCGCCGGCATAGGCACCGGTGCCGAAGACCACAACCGACTTGTCATCCAGGTTGGGGGTGCTGGAAAGATCAGCTGCGAGGTCGAGCGCCACCGAGACGATCGACCGGCCCCTGCTGCCGAGCGCGGTTTGGGCGCCTACATCCCGTGCGGTCCGCGAGGCGGCCTGGAACAGGCGGACAAGCCCTCCGCTGGCTGTTCCGGAGCCCTGCGACTCGATCAGGGCACGGCGGACCTGCCCCGCAATCTCACGTTCGCCGACGACCGCAGAATCGAGACCGGAGCTGACACTGAAGAGGTGGCGCGGAACGTCCTGGCCGGTAAGGGTGGTGAAGGAACCTGAAACGGTGGTCTTGGGGAGCCCGGATTGCGCGCTGATCGCTGTAATGATGGAGGAGCGTGCGGCTTCGATGTCCTGTTCGGAGGTCGCTTCCCCGTAAATTTCGAGGCGGTTGCACGTAGCCAGCGACACGGCCCCGGACAGTGCCGCGCTGTCTTGAAGCGCGGACGATGCCACCTGGGACGCCCCGACGCTGAGGCGGGCAACGGTCTCCAAGTCGATATCTGAGTGGGTCGCAACCAGGGAGAAGTAGTTCACAGCCCCTCCAGCATAGCCAAGATGGCTGCCCTGCCCCTAATAGGCAAGCCTTAGTCCCAAGGTCTTCCCAAGCCGTCAGTTTCCCTGCTTTTCCGCATGATCACAACGAAATTACTGGCTCGCGGAGATGGAACGCAATGGTGTACGGCGAGTGATTTCGGACACCAGGAGTGGGCGCAGTTATCCAAGCGCAGCGAACTTCGGCAGAATCAACGTATGACCCTCAGCCCTTCACACCCGCTCCTGGACGGCCGCACGTCAAACTCGCCGCTCGTCGAGTCGTATCGCGGCAACCTCCCCTCCCGCCGGCCGGTGTGGTTCATGCGGCAGGCGGGACGCTCACTGCCCGAATACCGCGAATTGCGTGAGGGCACCGCAATGCTCGATGCCTGCCTCAACCCGGACATGGCTGCCGAGATCACGCTGCAGCCGGTCCGGCGGCACGACGTTGACGCAGCGATCTTTTTCTCTGACATCGTGATCCCACTCAAGCTTGCCGGCGTCGGCGTCGACATCGTTCCCGGAGTAGGACCGGTCCTGGACAAGCCGATCCAGACGGCTGCGGACGTCGCCGCGCTTCCTGAACTCACGGACGAAGCCCTCGAACCGATACGCGAGGCCGTCGCGAAAACAGTTGCGGAGCTCGGAAGCACGCCCCTGATCGGGTTCGCAGGCGCGCCCTTCACGCTCGCCGCCTACATGGTTGAAGGAAAGCCTTCGAGGGACCATCTCGGGCCGCGCACCATGATGCACGCTGACCCCTCGACCTGGAGTGCCCTCACTGAATGGGCGGCAGATGCCTCCGGTCGTTTCCTGCGGGCACAGCTTGAGGCCGGTGCGAGTGCCGCACAACTTTTCGACTCCTGGGCGGGCTCCCTGGGCCTCGCGGACTACGTGGAGCACGTGGCGCCCGCCTCAACCCGGGCCCTGGATCACGTACGGGGACTCGGAGCGCCGCTGGTGCACTTTGGTACCGGCACCTCGGAGCTGCTCGTGGCCATGCGCGACGTCGGAGTGGACGTAGTCGGCGTGGACTATCGGCTGCCGCTGGATGAGGCCAACCGACGGCTGGGAGGTTCGGTCGCGTTGCAGGGCAATATCGATCCGGCCCTGCTGTCGGCGCCATGGGAAGTCCTGGAAGCGCACGTCCGTTCAGTGCTCGACGCCGGAGCGTCAGCGCCCGGCCACGTGGTCAACCTCGGCCACGGAGTGCCGCCGGACACCGACCCCGAGGTGTTGACGAAGGTCGTCACACTGATTCACTCGGTGCCGCCGGCACGATGAGCCGCCAGCCCGCTGCCAACCTGGCGCCCGCCGTCGTCGTCATCGGCGGGGGCATTGCCGGCCTGTGCGCCGCGCACGAGCTCACCAAAGCCGGCCTGGCGGTTCGTGTTCTTGAGTCCGCGCCGACTTTCTGCGGAAGTGTGGGCAGCCACGAGCTGGCCGGCCTTACGCTCGACGCCGGTGCCGAGTCCTTCTCGACGCGATCGGACACCGTTCCTTCCCTCGCGCGCGAGCTCGGTCTCGGCGCCCTGGTGCGCAGCCCCAATCCTGTGGGCGCATGGCTCTACCTCTCGACCCCTGGCGGCGAACCCTTCGCGATGCCACTTCCCAAAACCGGGCTGCTTGGCATCCCGGCGGACGTGCGCGACCCGGAGCTGACCCGGCTGATCGGTCGTGCAGGCAGCGTCCGTGCCGCACTCGACCGTGCACTGCCGTTGGGCGGCCTCCTGAACGAGCAGCAGCTCAGCCTCGGTGCGGTGGTGCGGGCGCGGATGGGGGCCGAGGTGCTGACCCGGCTTGTCGCGCCCGTTGTGGGCGGCGTCCTTTCGGCAGATCCTGACGACCTCGACGTCGACGCCGCCGTACCGGGCCTGCGTGCAGCCATGCGCAAATACGGTTCACTGGGGGCGGCCGTCGGCGCGATGCGGAAGGCAGCACCCGCAGGTTCGGCCGTAGGCGGCCTTGAGGGCGGCATGGGGCAACTTGCGTCCGCGCTCGCTGTGAGGCTGGAGCGGGACGGCGCGCAGCTGACCTCCTCCGCCCCGGTGCTGGAGCTCAGCCGGGGCGCGGGCGGCTGGACCGTCAGGATGGACACGCAGACCCTCAGTGCGGACGCCGTAGTGGTGGCGACGGACGGCCCCAGCGCCGTCGATCTTCTTTCGCCCACGCTTATGGAGCTTGAGGCCGACCGGCCGGCGGTGGTGCCCGGTGTTGCGCTGGTGAGCCTGGTTGTCGACGTACCTGAGCTTGACGCCGAACCACGAGGAACCGGCGTCCTGGTTGCAGCAGGCAGCCCCGGTGTACGGGCGAAGGCGCTTACCCATGCCACCGCGAAATGGCCCTGGCTGGCCGAGCGAACCGGGCCGGGCAGTCATGTGCTGCGGCTCTCCTACGGCAGGGCCGGGGAGGACCGTACGGCGCAGGAAACGGATGCCGAGCTGTTCCAGGCAGCACTGCACGATGCCTCGATGCTGCTCGGCGTCGAGGTGGGGGAGGCCGACGTCGTCGACTGGGATGTTGTCCGCTGGAACAACGCGCTGCCGCATGCAACGCTCGGCCACCGCGACCGCGTGGCCCGCATCAGGGCCGTGACGGCAACCCAGCGCGATCTGGAGGTCACCGGTGCCTGGCTGGCCGGGACCGGGCTGGTTGCGGTTATTGACGACGCACGCAAGCGCGGCGCGGCCCTCGGACGGCGGATGGCCGCGCGGTAGCACCGCTCTGTGTGACATTGATAACCTTCTACAGGCTGTAGAACCCATCAATTTTCGAATTAGCCGCTGACAGGAGCAGACTGGATTCATGAGCGAGATTGCAGGCCCGGCCGCCACCAACACAACCTCCCGCACCGATTCCACATCGGCTTCCACTTCCGGCGACGACGCCGCAGCGACGCAGTTCTTCACTCTCTGGACCGTATTCAAGCGCTCGGCAGGAACACCGGACGACGGCGCGGCGCTGGAAGCCGCTGTCACTGAACTCGACGGCGCCCAGGTTACCGTCCGCGGCTTCTACGACGTCTCGGCCATGCGCGAGGACGCGGACATCATGGTCTGGCTGCACGGGTCCCGCGCCGAAGACCTGCAGGCCGGGGTGAGGACCCTCCGCCGCACGGCAACCTTCGCCGGTGCCGAGATCGCGTGGTCCGCCATGGGCGTTCACCGCGATGCTGAGTTCTCCAAGAGCCACTCGCCTGCCTTCTCCCGCGGTGTCGAGCCGAGCACCTGGGTCTGTGTCTATCCGTTCGTTCGTTCCTATGACTGGTACATCCTCCCCAGTGAGGAACGCCGCGAAATGCTGTACGACCATGGGATGAAGGGCCGCCAGTACCCGCAGGTGCTTTCCAATACGGTGTCGTCCTTCGCACTCGGCGACTGGGAATGGATCCTCGCTCTGGAGGCCCCCGAGCTGGTCGACCTGGTGGACCTCATGCGCCACCTTCGTGAGACGGAGGCCCGCCGCCACGTCCGTGAGGAAATCCCGTTCTACACCGGCCGACGCATCGACGCCCGTGAGGTTGCCGAGGTGCTTCGATGAGCACGCACACTTTCCATCCCCTCGACGGCGTCGATGAAAACGGCCGCATGGCGCCCAAGAAGTACGACGCCATCGTCCTTGCCTCCTTCGGTGGGCCGGAAGGGCAGGAAGACGTCATCCCCTTCCTGCGCAACGTCACCCGCGGCCGGGGCATCCCCGACGAACGACTCGAAGAGGTATCCCACCACTACCGGGCCTTCGGCGGTATCAGCCCCATCAACCGGCAGAACCGTGAGCTCCAGGCTGCCATGGAGGCAGAACTCGCCCGCCGGGAAATTGACCTGCCGGTGTTGTGGGGCAACCGAAATTGGGAGCCCTTCATTGCCGACACACTCAAGGAAGCGTACGACGCCGGTTACCGCCGCATCCTCGCCGTCACCACGAGTGCCTATTCCTGTTACTCCAGCTGCCGCCAGTACCGCGAGGATTTGGGGATGGCGCTCGTGGAAACGGGCCTTGACGGCCGGCTTGAGGTGGACAAGGTCCGCCAATACTTCGACCATCCCGGCTTTGTCGAGCCCTTTGTTGAGGGCGTGACAAGCGGCCTCGCGTCGGTGCGGGCCCGGCTTGCGGCGGACGGCGAGTCCGATGCGCCGATCCACATCATGTTCGCTACCCATTCCATTCCCACCGGGGATGCCGAGGCTGCAGGCCCTCGAAATGCCGACGGCGGCCCCGCCCTCGAAGACGGCGCCTACGTGGCGCAGCACCTGGCGACGGCGCAGTCCGTACTCGACCGTGTACCGGAAGCTGCCGACTGCGAATGGTCCCTGGTCTACCAGTCCCGCTCCGGTGCACCCCACATCCCGTGGCTCGAGCCGGACATCAATGACGCACTGGGCGATCTTGCTGCCAAGGGCGCCAAGGGAGTGGTCATTGTGCCGCTCGGTTTCGTGAGCGACCACATGGAAGTGGTCTGGGACCTTGACACTGAAGCACTCGCGACCTGCGCCGAGCTCGGTCTGACTGCTGAGCGCGTGCCTACACCGGGGACCCATGCCAAGTTCGTCTCGGGTTTGATCGACCTGGTGAGTGAGCGCACAGCGGACAGCACAATCCTCGACCGCCCGGCTACCACGGACCTGGGGCCCTGGTTTGACGTGTGCCGCCCCAATTGCTGTGCGAACCGGCGCGGTGAGAAGCCCACAGTGGCGGGGGCGGACTCGACGGTCGGTCTTCCTGAAGCAGGACGGGCATGAGCAAACCCGTCCGGGTGGGAACCCGTGCCAGCGCGCTGGCACTGACCCAGACCACCACCGTGGCGGAGTCGCTGGCCGCTCTTGGCGGGTTCGACTATGAGCTGGTGCGCGTCAGCACCACCGGGGACGTCAACCGTGCCTCGCTGTCCCAAATCGGCGGAACCGGTGTATTCGTCGCCGCCCTGCGCGAAGCGCTGCTCGATGACACCTGCGATATCGCGGTGCACTCACTGAAGGACCTGCCAACCGGCCAGGCGGAGGGCCTGAGCGTGGCCGCCGTCCCTGAACGCGCCGACATTCGTGACGCCCTGTGTGCCCGTGATGGACTGACGCTCGCCGGACTTCCCGTGGGAGCGAGCGTGGGTACGGGTTCGCCACGACGGGCCGCGCAGCTCCGGGCAGCCCGTCCAGATCTCTCCGTGATCGATATCCGCGGCAATGTGGATACGCGGCTTGGTCGTGTGGCGGGGCTCGTAGAGGGCGGGCCAGGCGACCTCGACGCCGTCGTCCTGGCCGCAGCGGGCCTGTCCCGCCTCGGCAGGCAGGACGTCATTACGGAGTTCCTGGATCCGGCGCTTATGCTGCCCGCGCCGGGCCAGGGCGCGCTTGCCGTCGAGTGCAGGACCGACGACGCCGGTTCCTCACCATTTGCGGACGCACTCCGACAGTATGACCACCTGCCCACCCGCCTCGCAGTCACCGCGGAACGGGCTGTGCTCCGGCGGCTCGAAGCGGGTTGCACTGCGCCGATCGGCGCGCACGCGGCGCTGACCGACGGTTCGCTGATCCTGGAAGCTGTCGTGTGCAACTCCGACGGCAGCCGCCTGCTGCGGCGCACCCGGAGAACGCCGGAAGCCACCGTTGAAGGCGCCGAGGCGCTCGGTGTCCTGTTGGCGGAGGAGCTGCTCGATTCCGGCGCAGCGGAGATCGCCGGGCTCACGGCCTGATCCATGACCGCCGATACCGGCAGGGCTGCACTGGATGGGGTACGGGTGGCGCTGCTGCGCACCCCGGAACGCGGCGCAGCCATGGCGGAGGAACTCGAACGCAGGGGAGCGGACACTGTCCTGGTGCCGCTCATCGCCTGGGAGTTCCCCGAGGACACTACCGAGTTGGATCGCTTCCTCCGGGCCGCGTCCACGTATGACTGGGTTGTACTGACCAGCGTGACCACCGTCCGGGTGCTTCACCGGCGCGCACTCGTGCTCGGGACCGAGCTGTCCGAGTTGCTTCGCGGCGTCCGGGTTGCCTGCGTCGGATCGGCTACGCGCACTGCCCTTCGGGAACTGGGCGTGTTGGCAGCCGTAGTGCCGGCAGTGGACCAATCAGCGTCAGGCCTGTTGGAGGCACTGCCCGCGCACCCGGCCCGGGCCCTGCTGCCGCAGTCCGACCTCGCCGCAGCAACACTGGGCGAGGGACTAGAGCGGCGCGGCTGGACCGTTGACGCCGTGACAGCGTATGCAACCGTCGACTATCCGGCCGCGGCAGATCGGCGTGTTCCGGATTCCGGGGAACCAGGGGAGTCCGGGAAACCGCGAACTGAACTGGCCGGTGAAGAACTTGTTCGTGAGATCGCGGCGGGGACTATCGACGTCGTCGTCGTGACCTCTCCCAGCACGGCTGAGCGCCTGCATGCCATCATGGGAGAGTTGCCCGTTGGGCTTGTGACAGTCGCAATCGGCCAACGCACCGCGAACGACGCCGCGGCGATTGGCCTGCGGATAGACGCGGTGGCTGCTACGCCGGGGCCTGCCGGTATCGCGGATGCGGTGAGTGCCGCCGTCGCCAATCAACCAAGGAAAGGGTAACGCCATGAGCTTCCCCCAGCACCGGCCGCGCAGGCTGCGTTCCACGAAGGCGATCCGGCGGCTTACCGCCGAGCACCGCCTCAGTGCTCCCGACCTGATCCTGCCCGCGTTCATCCGCGAAGGATTGACCGAACCTGTGGCCATTTCGTCGATGCCGGGCGTGGTGCAACACAGTACCGAAACGTTGAAGCGGGCCGCCGCGGAAGCCGTCGGGCGCGGAGTGGGCGGAATCATGCTCTTCGGCATCCCCGCCGAGCGCGATGCGACAGGTAGCGCCGGACTGGATCCGAACGGGGTGCTGAACCGGGCGATCGCGGACGTACGCGCCGAAGTCGGCGATGATCTGGTGGTCATGAGCGACGTATGCCTCGACGAGTTCACGGATCACGGCCACTGCGGTGTTCTCGCCGCCGATGGCACGGTGGACAACGATGCCACGCTGGAACTCTACGGACAGATGGCCGTAGCGCAGGCGGATGCCGGTGCCCACGTACTCGGACCCTCAGGCATGATGGACGGCCAGGTCGCCGTGATCCGCCAGGCCCTTGACGCGGCCGGCCATCAGGAGACCGCGGTGCTCGCGTATGCCGCCAAGTACGCCTCGGCGTTTTACGGGCCCTTCCGGGAAGCAGTGGATTCCCAGCTGACCGGAGACCGCCGCACCTACCAGATGGACGCCGCGAACCGTCGTGAGGCGCTGCTGGAGGTGGAGCTGGACCTTGAGGAAGGTGCTGACATGGTCATGGTGAAGCCGGCCATGAGCTACCTCGACATCGTCGCAGACGTTGCCGCCATGTCTCCCGTACCTGTCGCGGCTTATCAGATCTC
Organism: Arthrobacter pigmenti; assembly: GCF_011927905.1. Taxonomy (NCBI): domain Bacteria; kingdom Bacillati; phylum Actinomycetota; class Actinomycetes; order Micrococcales; family Micrococcaceae; genus Arthrobacter; species Arthrobacter pigmenti. The sequence continues at coordinate 2,255,944 of NZ_JAATJL010000001.1, read as the reverse complement.
CGGCGAGTACGCCATGATCGAGGCCGCCGCCGCGAACGGCTGGATCGACCGCCGTCGTGCAATTGAGGAATCGGTGCTCGGCATCAAGCGTGCCGGGGCACAGATGATTCTCACCTACTGGGCATCGGAACTGGCCGTCTGGCTGAAAGAGAGCGAGTAATGACAACTTCCGAGGAACTTTTCACACGCGCACAGACGCTCATGCCCGGCGGCGTCAACTCGCCGGTGCGGGCCTTCGGCTCGGTCGGCGGGACGCCGCGCTTCCTCGTCTCGGCGCAGGGGCCCTACGTCACGGACGCGGACGGACGCGAGTACGTGGACCTCGTCTGCTCCTGGGGGCCGGCCCTGCTGGGTCACGCACACCCGGCCGTCCTGGAGGCGGTTCACCAGGCAGTGGACCGCGGACTCTCCTTCGGCGCTTCGACGCCGGCCGAAGCGGACCTCGCGCAACTCGTCCAGGAACGTGTTCCCGCCGTCGAGCGACTCCGCATGGTGTCCACCGGTACCGAAGCGACGATGACCGCTGTCCGGCTCGCCCGCGGGTTCACCGGACGTAACCTCGTCGTGAAGTTCGCGGGCTGTTATCACGGGCACCTCGATGGGTTACTCGCCGCCGCAGGCTCGGGCGTTGCGACGCTCGCGCTGCCCGGTTCGGCCGGCGTAACGGACGCGACGGCCGCCGAGACGCTGGTCCTGCCCTATAACGACGTCGACGCCGTCGAAGCCGCTTTCCGGGAGCACGGCCCTGCAATCGCCGCCGTCATCACCGAGGCAGCGCCGGCGAACATGGGCGTGGTGGAGCCGGCCCCTGGATTCAATGCCGCACTGTCACGGATCACCACCGAACATGGTGCGCTGCTCATCGTGGACGAGGTGCTGACGGGGTTCAGGGTCGGAGCCGGCGGATACTGGGGGCTGACTGGACGCCATGAAGGCTGGACACCGGACCTGTTGACGTTCGGCAAGGTCATCGGCGGTGGATTGCCGGCCGCAGCCCTCGGCGGACGTGCCGAGATCATGGACTATCTCGCTCCGCTGGGACCGGTCTACCAGGCGGGCACCCTCTCCGGGAACCCACTTGCGATGGCTGCGGGAGTCGCCCAGCTGACCCACGCTACAGATGAGGTCTACCGGCACATCGATGCCCGGTCGCTGGAACTCTCCGGTGCGTTGTCCGAGGAACTGAACCGCGCCGGCGTCGACCACTCCATCCAGCGTGCCGGCAACCTCTTCAGCGTCGCGTTCGGGACCTCTGCACGGGGCGTCACCAATTACGCCGACGCGCAGGCGCAGGAGACTTTCCGGTACGCCCCGTTCTTCCATTCCATGCTCGACGCCGGTGTGTACCTGCCGCCGTCGGTCTTCGAAGCCTGGTTCCTCTCTTCGGCGCACGACGACGCCGCGATGGAGCGGATCCTTAGCGCGCTTCCCGCCGCAGCACGGGCAGCCGCAGCTGCCGGAGCAACGCCACCGGGGGTCTAGCCCACCGGGTGTCCAGTAGGCTTCTCCGAATAAACGAACGGCCGGTGGCTGCTCTTCACGAGCAGCCATCGGCCGTCTTCGAATGCAGGAAGCCTAGAAGGCGGGCGTTACGTCGCCGCTTGGCCAGGTCTCTTCGATGTACTGCTTGACCTCGGGGGAGTGCAGCAGTTCCTCCAGCTTGGCAATCCGCGCATCGCCCTCCGACGAGATATTCCAGGCCAGGAAGTTCGCATAGGGGTTGTTCTCGACGGATTCCACGACGAGGGCATTGTCGGTACTGAGGCCGGCGTCCAGGATGTAGTTCCCGTTGATGATTGCCAGGTCCACCGTGGGATCCTGCAGGTCATTGAGCAACAGCTCAGGCTGGTTCTCAATAAACTCCAGACCCTTCGGGTTCTGTTCCTCGGTCAGGGCGAGCACCGAGGCGTCGGCCTCGATGTTTTCGAGCAACCCAGCCTCCTGCAGCAGCGTCAGGGCGCGCGCCTGGTTGGAAGGATCGTTTGTGATGGCAACGCGACCGCCGTCAGGGATAGCTGAGGCGTCGTCGTGCTTCTCTGAGAATGCCGCGTATGGCTCAATGTGCACGCCTTCGCCGTGCGCAAACTCGTACCCCTGGCTCTCGACCTGACTCTCGAAGTACGGCAGGTGCTGGAAGTAATTGGCGTCCAGGTCACCTTCGCTCAGGGCGATGTTGGGGGTGGTGTAATCATCGAATTCCTGGATCTCGATCTCGATGCCGGTCCCGTCTGCGAGGTTGTCCCGCACAAACTCGAGGATCTGGGCGTGCGGCACCGGGCTCGCGCCGACGGTCACCGTCGCCGGGTTCGCCGGGTCCAGGGTCTCGACGGCGGCGGGAGCGCTGTCCGTCGCGCCGCATGCTGAGAGGGTGAGAAGTGCGGCCAGTCCGGCGGCCGCAAGGGAGAACTGCTGACGCATGGTTTTAGTGCGTTCCTTTCGTAGTACCGGCACGTCCGGTCGGGTGGACCGTGTGCCGAAAGGGTGGCGGCCGGCGGCTACCGGCCGTCGTTAGTCCCGCTCAGGGCGGGCCGGGCTCAGGGCGTACCGACGACGTCGTCGTGCGCGGAGGTATCGCGGATGTGGTGATCGACGGTGCGTTCATGCCGCTTTCGGGCCGTTCCCGCGGTAGACGCGGTACGGTGGTCAACCCGCTGCGCCAGGCGGTCACCCACGAGCTGGATCACCTGGACGATGATCACGATGATCACGATGATCACCACCATGACAGTTGTGTCGAAGCGTTGGAGGCCGTAGTTATACGCAAGCCTCCCGAGCCCGCCCCCTCCGATAATTCCGGCCATGGCGGAGTAGCCCACCAGGGTGACCAGGGTGGTGGTGAAAGCCGAGATCAGCGCCGGAAGTGCCTCGGGGATCAGCACCTTGGTGATGACCTGCAGGCGTGTGGAGCCCATCACGAGTGCCGCATCGATCTTTCCTGATGACACGTCGCGCAGGCTCGTTTCGACCAGGCGCGCGAAGAATGGAATGGTGCCGATACTCAATGACACAGACGCTGCGACAGGACCGATCGAGGAGCCTGTGAGGAACCGGGCGAGCGGTATCAGGGACACCATGAGAATGGCGAAGGGAATGGAACGGGTGATGTTGACAATCACATCGCTCACGATTCGGTTGGTCAGAGGCATGGGACGAAGACCGTCAGGGCTGCTGGCGTGCAGGAACACGCCGAGCGGCAGGCCGATCAGGAGCGTGAACAGCCCGGAGATGCCAACCATCTGCAGGGTTGCCGCGAACTCCTCGGGCAGCGCTTCGGTGATTCCTGGGTTCGTGAAGAGGTCGTCGAGGAGGTTCACGCCGCCACCTCCACGTGCACGCCGGTGCTCTCAAGGTAGTCCGTGATTTCGGTCAGCGGTACCGCTGACTCCACCTCTACCCGCAGCCGTCCAAACCGGCTGCCGCCCAGGGTTTCCACCGTGCCGGCCAGGACATTGATATTCGCGTTGAACCGCCGCGTCAGTTCGGACAGGACTGGCGCTGAGGCGGTGTCCCCGACGAGCAGCAACTCCAGTTCGGGCAACGCGCGGTCACCCTCGCTGCGTGCCAGCGGCATGAGGGATCTACCGAGCGAGCCGTCGCGGTTTCCTACGACATCCCGCAGGGGACCGTGTTCGATGATCCGGCCGCGTTCCAGCAGCGAGACCGAGTCGCAGATCCGCTTGACCACGTGCATTTCATGCGTGATGACCAGAACGGTCAGGTCCAGCGTTTGGGTCAGCCGGCGGATCAGCGTGAGGATGTCCTCGGTAGTTGCCGGATCGAGCGCCGAGGTGGGCTCATCGCAGAGCAGAAGGTCAGGGCCCGTGGCCAGCGCGCGGGCAATGCCTACGCGCTGCTTCTGGCCGCCGGATAGCTGCGACGGGTAAGCATCCGCGAATTCAGACAGGCCCACGAGGGACAGCAGCTCAGCTACTTTCCGGCTGGTCTCCGCCTTCGGCGTCTTCACCAGTTCCAGCGGGTGCGCCACGTTCTGTGCGGCCGTCCTCGAATCCATCAGGTTGGCGTGCTGGAACACCATGCCGATGCGTCGGCGGGCAGTGCGGATTTCCGAGTCCTTGACGCGGGTGAGCTCACGGCCATCGATGACGACGGCGCCCGACGTCGGACGGTCAAGCAGCGTAAGGCAGCGGACAAGAGTGGACTTGCCTGCTCCTGAGTGGCCGATGATGCCGTGAATTGATCCTTTGGGCACCGACAGGGTGACGTCGTCGAGCGCAGTAATGGTTCGACCTCCCTGGCGGTAGGTCTTGCGCAGATTGGTAACTGTAATCATGGATCCTCGTGCTGTCCGTGGGCCGCAGGGTCGCTGCGGGCTTCCGCTCCGTCCGGGCATGAAAAAGCATCGACAGACGCGTTGAACAGGGATGTCCTGAGGGGGTGTCGTCGACTATCCGGAGCATTGCTCCGGACGCGCTGCGATGCTTTTTCATTGTGGCACGGTCGAAAGAAGTGACTGAAATTTAGTGCTCAGAGTCACGTGAATTGAACCGATGGGGACGGAGAGGGACGATGATCGAAGAATCTGCGGTGTTTGGCGGAATTAGGATGCGACGGCTGGCCAGCGCCCCTCGACTACCGCTTCGGGATCGGTGCGCCGGAGGTATTCCTGGAAGCTCGCAGCCTGTCTCAGTGCCCACACCACCTGGGACTCGTGGAGATCCGTCGCTGGGCGTCGCAGCTGCGCGAACCGATCAGCGAGTACCGCGGCGACACCCAGCGTTGCCATCACGTCCGCAGCCGACGTGTGGGCACGGGTTAGTTCCACACCGTAGTGATCGCACATGGCACTCAGCGTGCGCTTGCCCCGCCGATAGCGGTCAGCATGCTTGTCCATCACATAGGGATCAAGCACAGGCCGCGGATCTGGAATCCGGACCCCGTGCCGCAAGCCCTCGCAGGCCAGGACGGTGAAGTCGTAACGGGCGTTGAAGGCCAGGACCGGAATCCCGCCTTGAAAGTACGAACCGATAACACGGGATATTCCGTCTACAACCAGCGCAACCGGTTGGCCAAGTGTTGCAGCAGTCCGGGTGTCCACTCCATGGATCGCCGCGGCTTCCTCAGGGATGGGAACACCCGGGTCCGCGAGCCACTCATGGTGCTCGAGCACCTCCCCACGCCCATCCACCAGGATGATCGAGGCCGTGACAATGCGCGCGGTGAGAGGGTTGCGACCCGTAGTTTCGAGATCGAATGCCGCCCGGGGTAATTCATGCCAGCTGCTCATGGTCCCGACGGTATAGGCCGCGTCCGACATTTCCGGCGACGGCTCGCCCGACCGTTCCTAAAGCGGCTCCCAGCACTCGCTGGCGCTCACGCCGGGGCCCTCGCCCACTACGCGCGTAATGGGCTCCCAGCACTCGCTGGCGCTCACGCCGGGGCCCTCGCCCACTACGCTGGATTGATGGCCGGATTGATGCGCGAACGCAGCGACGATTACGCGGAAGCGGTCCTCGACATCGTGCGGTTGATACCGCCCGGGAAAGTGCTCACCTACGGCGACATTGCAGAGATCCTCGAACAGGGCGGCCCCCGCCAGGTCGGAGCCGTGATGGCTCTGGGAAGCGAAGTGCCCTGGTGGAGGGTGATCCGCGCCGGAGGGAAACCTCCGCACGGACTCGAAGCGGCCGCGGTCGAACACTACAGGCAGGAGTCGACACCCCTCCGCCACCCCCGCGCGGGAGGTGCGGCGACGCACGGCCTGGGCTACCTCGTTGACATGAAAACTGCCAGATGGAACCCCGAACCGGTCGATCAGGAGCAGCTGCAGGGCATCCGGAAGCGCCTGGCACGGCGCTTGCGTGGCAGCGGGGAGGAATTGTCCGAGCCGGATGATGCAATGAACCTATGAACAGCCGAACGTCCGTGAACCCTGGTTCCAATCAGGTCTCGGAGCAGCCCGCTGCGCTCCGGCTCCCAATCGCTGCATCGGGTGCACGTTGTGCACGGGAAGAGTTTCGGCCGAGCCCGGATCAGCAGCAGGTCCTGGATCTCGGCAGTGGGGCTGGGCCGGTGCTGGTGCTTGGAGGACCTGGTACGGGGAAAACACAGCTCCTTGTAGAGGCCGCGGCCAACAGGATCGTCCAGGGTGAGCTGGATGCGGCCCGGATCCTGATCGTTGCCCCTACGCGTCTGGCAGCCGCGCGGCTCCGTGATGATTTGACCACACGCCTTGACCGCAGTTTGAGTGCCCCGCCGGCGCGCACCTGGTCCTCGTATGCGTTCGACCTCATCCGGCGGGCACGCGTCGCCGGTCTCCTCCCCGAACTCTCACGGGCCCCGCGGCTTCTCTCCGGTGCCGAGCAGGATCTCATCATCAAGGAGTTACTGGAAGGCCACCGCAGGCTCGGCGTCCTGCAATCCCGCTGGCCGGAGAGCCTCCAGCTGGCACTGGGGACGCGCGGGTTCCGGCAGGAGGTGCGTGAGCTGTTTGACCGGGTCAGCGAATACAGTTTGCACGCCGAAGACCTGGCGGACTTCGGCAGAAGGTTTGACCGCCCGGACTGGACGGCGGCCGCCGGCCTCTATCGCGAATACCGTGACGTCCTGGACCTGCGCATGCCTGAAGCCTTCGATCCCGCGGGAATTCTCACCGCCGCCCGGGGGATACTGGAACACAATCCCGAATTTCTCGCAGCGGAGCGCAGCAAGTACGGGCTCATTCTTGTCGATGATTACCAGGAGTCCAACACTGCCATCCATGCGCTGTGTGGAGTGATTGCGGAGGGCAAGGACACCATTGTGACGGCGTGTCCGGACACCGTGGTCCAGGGGTTCCGCGGTGCACGTCCGGAACTCGCAGGCAGGCTTTCGGAGGTGCTGGGGGAGGACCTGCGCACTATGGCGCTGACCACCTCCCACCGCCTGCCCGCGTCCATCGCATCCGCGTGGTTCTCCGTCGCCTCCCGCACACCGGTGGCTGGGACCTCCGTGCGATACCGCAACCTCGAGGAGCGAAACGCGCCGGTGCCCGCTGTCGCTGCCCGCGACACAGCCAATGCGGGTACTGTCTCGGCACACGTGGTTGATTCCGGTTACCACGAGCACAGGTATATAGCCCAGCGAATCCTCGAAGCCCATGTCGAGCAGGAACGCAGCTTCGACGACATCGCTGTCATTACCCGGACAGGCGCTCATGTTTCCGAACTTCAGCGGTACCTCGCCGCTCAGGACATTCCGGTCAGCGTACCGCCGGCCGAGCGCGCTATTCGTGATGAGCCGGCGGTACAACCCCTGCTGGACATCCTGGCGGTTCTCACTGGTGCGCGGGAACTCGAGGCAGAACTCGCCGTTTCCATCATGACGTCGCGGATCGGCGGTTCGGGAGCCCTTGAGATACGGCGCCTCAGACAGTTGCTCCGTCGCGAGGAACGACTGTCCGGCGGCGAACGCGATTCTGACCACCTGATTGTCGACGCCCTGAGCGCCGGAGCGGTTGATGACGCCCGACCGCAGTTCCGGCCGGTCCGCAGGCTCTCCGCAATGCTGGCTGCCGGGCGCGCGGCACTCGAAGACGGCGCCGGCACACCGGAGACCGTCCTGTGGGCCATATGGTCCGCCTCCGGTCTGTCTGCCCGGTGGGAGGAGGCGGCATTGAAGTCCGGCCTCTCCTCCGCGAGGGCTGACCGCGACCTGGACGCCGTCGTCGCGCTGTTCGAGACAGCCGAGAGGTATGTCGACCAGATGCCCGGAGCGCCCACCACAGGATTCCTCGAATACCTGCTGAGCCAGGAGCTACCGATGGACACGCTCGCCGCGCGTGCCCAGAAAGGTGCTGCTGTAGCGATCATGACCCCGGCAGCAGCGGCCGGCAGGCAGTGGCCGTTCGTCATAGTTGCCGGTGTGCAGGAAGGCGTGTGGCCCAACCTGCGGATTCGGGGTGAGCTACTGGGCTCCGGTGACCTGGTGGCGTTATTGGAACACGGCCCGGAGTTTCGGCGGTACCGGGACCCGCACGGCCTCATGCAGCTCACCCGGGCAGATGAGCTTCGAAGTTTCTCCGCGGCGATCAGTCGGGCTGCCGAGGAACTCTTGTGTGTCGCAGTGGATTCGGAGGACCTCCAACCATCCTCGTTCCTCGACATCGTTGACCCGCTGCCGACGGGGCAATCCACTCGTCCGCGGACTGTGGTGATGCGGCCGCTGACACTGCGGGCGCTGGTTGCCGAGTTACGCAAATATGCTCAGCAGCCGGACCGCCACCCGGACCTTGCAACGGAAGCTGTGCATCATCTCGGTGTCATGGCGCACCACGAACCTGAGGTGCCTGGTGCCCATCCGGACCAGTGGTGGGGGCTGGCGAGCCTGTCCTCCACCGAGCCTGTGGTTCCGGCTGATGCCCTGATCCCGGTGTCGCCATCCAAGGTGGAAGCAGTTCTGGCGTCGCCTCTGAACTGGTTCGTTTCGGCTGCCGGAGGGGAGCGGCCCACTGACTTTGCCCGAACACTGGGAACCCTCGTGCACTCGATCGCGCAGGATCTGCCGGATGCCACCGGCAATGAGTACGCGGCTGAGCTCATCCGCCGCTGGCCAACACTGGGGATGAAGGACACCTGGGAAGGAAAGGCTGACTTACGCCGCGCTGAACAAATGGTCAGGAAGTTGGGTGGGTACCTGGTCGAGATGCGCCGAGCCGGACGCACTCTTGAGAGTACGGAAGTGGACTTCGACGTGGAACTGCCCGTCACAGTGGAAGGTGTCGAACGCATCGCGCGTTTGCGTGGCCAAGTGGATCGTCTTGAGCTCGACCATGACGGACGCCTGTTCATCATCGACTTGAAGACCGGAAAATCAGCCCCGCAAGCAGAGGATGTCGCACAACACGCACAGCTCGCCGCCTATCAGGTTGCCGCTACGGAAGCCGGGTTTCAGACCCCCGATACTGCAGGAACAGCAGCTGTCGGCGGGGCGGCGCTTGTCCACCTGGGTACCGCCACCAAGGGGCCGAAGGTGCAGGAACAGCCGCCTCTCGGGTCGGATGATTCCTGGGCTCACGAGATGATCGAGCAGGCGGCGGGGCTGATGTCGGCGGTTGAGTTCGACGCCATCCACGATCCGAAGCGCTCAGGCTATGGACCTCCCGCGTGCAGGCTTCCCGAAATCTGTCCACTGTGTGCCGAGGGCAGGCAGGTGACCGAATGAGTGTGAAAGCATCCTCATCGCTTGACCATGATGCGCTGGATGGGAGCCTGTCGGCGGAGAATCTGGCCAGGCTTCTTCAGTCTGAGGCTGGCGCACAGGTGCTCTATCCGACCGATGAGCAGGTACTCATCATCGAGGCGCCACTGCAGCCGTTGCTCGTGCTCGCCGGTGCGGGATCCGGCAAGACCAAGACGATGGCTGACCGGGTTGTCTGGCTTGTCGCCAACAAGCTGGTGCGGCCGGAGCAGATCCTGGGGGTCACCTTCACCCGTAAGGCGGCAGGCGAACTAGCCGCCCGGATTCGGCAGCAGCTCGCCGCGCTCTATCGGGCGCAGGGCGAGGCTGAAACCGACACCCTGGACGAGCACCTGGAACCATCCATCTCTACTTACCATTCCTATGCCAATGGCATCGTCCAGGACTACGGGCTCCGGATCGGTGTCGAGCGTGATGCAGTCATGTTGGGTTCGGCACAGTCCTGGCAGCTCGCCAGCAGGATAGTGGAGTCGCATACGGGCGCCTGGGAACACATCACCGCCGCGAAGTCGACGCTGACGAACGCCGTTCTCACCATGGCTTCGGAGTGCGCCGAGCATCTTGTGGAACCGGCCAAGGTCCGGCGGGCGCTTGTGGAGCACATCGATGCTATCGGCGTACGTCAGTTCCAGGCGGGCAAGACCAAGCCACCAACCCAGGGCGTCGAGAAGCTCCTCAACAAGCTCCGTACGCGAATCACGGTCACCGAACTCGTCGAACGCTACTCCGCCGCGAAGCAGCAGGGCGGACAGCTCGACTTCGGTGACCTCGTATCGCTCGCTGCCCGCATCGTGAGTGAGGTGCCCGAAGCCGTACAGGTGGAACGGCAGAAATACGCCGTGATCCTGCTGGACGAGTTCCAGGACACATCCCACGCCCAAATGGTCCTGTTTTCCCGGCTCTTCGGCGATGGCCGTTCCGTCACGGCGGTCGGAGACCCGCACCAGTCCATCTATGGTTTCCGGGGTGCATCGGCCGGACAGCTCGGAACGTTCAGAACCCGTTTTCCAATCTCCAGGCCGGACACGCTGACCCCAGCACCCGTAGTCAACCTTTCGGTCGCCTGGCGCAACTCAACCAGTATCCTTGCCGCAGCCAACGCAGTATCCTCACCGTTGAACGTTCCCCCGCCGTGGATCGGCGAACAACACCGGCTCGAAGTCCCACGCCTGCAGCCCCGGCCCAAAGCTCCTCGGGGTGAGGTCTACCTCGCCCGCTATCTGAGCGAGAGCGCATCCGATGCGCAGCCCGCATCCCATCCGACGGATCCAATGAGCGATGAAGCGTCGGCACTCACACGCATCATCGAGGCGCAGCGGCGCCGGTCCTTCGACGTGGATGAGGCAGGCAGTCTTCTACGGCCGACGATCGCCGTGCTCTGTAGGGGACGGCGCCAGTTTGAAGCCCTGCGCCGCGCGTTGACCTCAGCGGGTCTTCCCGTCCAGATCATCGGGCTTGGAGGGCTCCTTCGAACGCCCGAGGTCATCGAGATACTCTCGGTGCTGCGCGTCCTTGGTGATCCGGAGCGTTCGGACGCCATGATGAGGCTTCTGGCAGGCGCCCGGTGGCGGTTGGGCAGTGCCGATCTGATGGCCCTCGGAGACTGGGCGCGGCAACTAGCTCACGATCGCGACGTTCGGCTGAATGAGCTGCGAACACGCAGCGAGGCTGCGCAATCAACCGGCGATGAGCTTAAGCGTGAAGAAGATGCGGGTCCGTCCGGTTCAACACCCGCCCCAATCGAAGAATCCCAACCGGCAAGTCTGGTTGACTCGGTTGACCACCTGCCGCCGCCTGGATGGGTGTCCGGGAACGGCAGGAGCCTCTCGGAGGCGGCCCGGTCCCGGTTGATCCGCCTGCGGAACGAACTGCGGCGCCTCAGGGAGTCGGTTGGGGACGATCTCCATACCCTGATCGGCGAGATCGAGCAGACGCTGCTGCTGGACATCGAACTGGCGGCCAAGCCGGGCGTGAGCATTCATGAGGCGCGTCGGAACCTTGATGCCTTTGCTGATGCGGTCAGCGGGTTCGTGTCCACATCGGAGCGCGTGGATCTGCCTGCCTTCCTCGCGTGGCTGGAAGCGGCGGACGCAGAGGAGGACGGCCTGCCGGTGACCGCCCTCGAAACCAGTCGGGAATCCGTACAGTTACTGACCGTCCACGCTGCAAAGGGGCTCGAATGGGACGTCGTCGTGGTTCCGGGCATGAATGAAGGCGCGTTCCCGAGCGGGTCCGATTCCCGATGGAGCTCCGGAGACGCCGCCATTCCATGGCCGCTCCGGGGTGACGCTGCGGAACTGCCCCAATGGGACTGGGATCAGCCGGACCAAAAGACGTGGTTGGAAAGCGAGAAACTATTCGCAGAAGACGCCGGATCCCACACCGAGCGGGAAGAGCGGCGACTCGCTTACGTCGCACTGACCCGCGCCCGGCATGTTCTGGTCTGTTCCTCATCGGCCTGGGGAGGAGGGCGCGCCAAGCCGACCGCGCCCTCAAGCTACCTGGAACAACTCAGGGAACTGGCGGCAGCTGGTGAGCGTGGCTACACGGAACTCGCATGGATCCAGGACAGCGAGGTGGGAGATAGCAATCCCGCGCGGGCAGCGAGCGAACGCGCGGCCTGGCCCACCGACCCCCTGGGGATGCGTCGCAACGCAATGGAGGAGGCAGCTGCCGCCGTTATCACGGCAGCAGAACAGAGGAAATCGATCGGCCAGCACCATTCCACAAATCAGGCGCAGAGCCGGTGGGCCGAAGAGGTCCGAAAGGCGTTGGCAAGGGCATCCGAGCGACGGTCAGTGGCCCCCGTGGAACTTCCAACCCACATTTCTGCGTCACTGATGGTCGAGTTGGCCGAAGACAGCTCTGCCGTGGCTCGGCGCCTGAGGCGGCCTGTGCCGCGTCGACCCGGTACGGCAGCACGCCGGGGTACCGCATTCCACGCCTGGATCGAGGAGTATTACGGGGCAACCGGGATGCTCGACCTCGGCGAGTTCCCCGGTGCCGCAGACACGTTTGTCGATCAGGGTCTGGGTCTTGAGGCACTCACCGATAACTTCAAGCGCTCCAGCTGGGCTGCCAGAGCACCGCACGACATCGAGATACCGGTGGAGACCCGGGTTGATGCCCTCGTTGTCCGGGGCCGCATAGATGCCGTGTTCCAGGACGACGACGGCAGCTGGGACCTGATCGACTGGAAGACGGGACGTCCTCCCGGACCCCGGGACCGCGACGCGAAAGCAGTCCAGCTGGCCGTCTACCGGTTGGCATGGTCACGTCTGCTGGACGTTCCCCTGCGGAGCGTGCGCGCTGCTTTCTACTATGTCAGCGACGATGTGTTGGTGCGGCCACACGATCTTGCGGACAGCGACGCGCTCGAACGCATCATCCGGAGGGCCACAGCGGGAGCATCGGCAAGCCACGCGCAAGGATCTGGCCAACGCCAAGAATGAACGGCCGTCTACGCCCGGGCAGGCGTTCGGCTCGTAATCGCTCAGGGCTGGCGCACCACGGGCAGGGCTGAGGTCTCGGTGCTGTCATGGTGAGCCGCTCCGGAATGCGTCGTATCGGCGCTCTCCGGAATGTCTCCGTCCCCTGCGCTGCCAGTGCGTGGATCGTCGTCGTCTTGCTGCGCATGGCCGGAGTCGGAGTCGGACTCAGCGTCGGGCTCATATCCGAATCCTGCCGGGGTGTCCATGTCAGACTCCGCCAAGGCTTCCGACGCGGCCGCCTCCTCTGCTGCAAGGTCGGCCGAAAGTGAATGCATCATGTCTTCCGCCTCAGCCACCATGGTGTGGTCATCGAGGGCGAGGCCGCGGACCATCCACTGGGCCAGCGCAAATTCCGCCGCCAGCGCGGCGCGGCGCAGCAGATGCTCATCTGCCGCATCCGAGCGCGCCGCCAGGTAGGCGGCATGGACGCGGTCGGCGAAATCGGCGTCGTGCGCTGCAGCGAGCCACGCGAAATCGTCTGCGGGGTCTGCCACCGTCAAATCGGTCCAGCCCGTAACGGCGCAGACCCGTCCCGCGGAGAACAGCAGGTTGTCTTCGTGGAGGTCCCCATGCACTACCGTCGGATTGAACCGCCAGAGCGTCACGTCCTCAAGGGCATGCTCCCACCGGCGCAGCAGATCAGACGGAATCCGTCCCGTGGTCGCAGCCTGGTCGAGCTCGTTGAGTCGGCGCTGCCGAACCTCGTTGGCTTCATAGCCGGGAAGGTCTGCCTCGCTGACCAGGGTCCGTGGCAGTTCATGGATGGCGGCGATCGCACGGCCGACTTCAACGGCCAGGTCCTTCCCGCCGGCAGTGAGCTCCTCCAGTGACCGGGTTGATCCTTCGATATGCGAGTACACGAATGTCCGTAAGTCACCCAGACGCACGGTGCCCGCGACGTGCGGAATGAGGAACGGAATCTCGGCGCGGACCGCGGGGGTGAAGGCGCGCAGAACCTGAAGTTCTGTCTCAAGGCGCATGCTTGCCTCGGCATGCCGGGGCGCGCGCACGCGCCACTGCTTTCCGGCCTCGTCGACCAGCAGCGCCGACTCGAAATCCGCGGGGTCGTCGGGGGCGCCTGAGACGCCGGTTGGGGCCAGCCCGGGCACGGCCGCACTCGCAAGGGCGGCGAGTTCCATCGGAGATCGTTTCACACTCTCAACCGTAAGGGCGCTGACCCGTCGCCTCGAAGGTACGACGACGGCGAGTCGCCGCTCGCGTCCCACTATTCCTCCAGATCGATCCTCCGAATGTCTTTTTGGGGGCGCGGGATCGTACCGTAGAACCATGAGCCAAGCAGTAGGCATCTCCAGCCTTCCACCCCTCGGATCCCTGCCTTTGGCGCGGGGGACAGCCGACCGCGGGTCGGCGCTGCGGATGGCTCCCGAGCTTTTCGACCGGCTGTGGGAGCAACCGGAAACCCGTGTTCTCCACTTGGCGGACCAGCGCGCCGCCGTGCGTGAGAACCGGTTGCTGCTGCAAAGTGCAGCGGAGGTGGAGCGTCCGGCGAATCCGATCTACCTTGGAAGCACCGTCGAAGCTGACCCTGAGGTTCCGGCAGGAACCCACATCGTTCTCGTCGAGCATCAGAGTCCGCAGGCCTCCATTGCACCGGAGGACAGCTGGCTGGGGTTGCGCACGGCGGCTTCAGTGCTGGTAACCCAGGAAGCCGGGCTCCTGGTCGAAGCAGTCGCAATTTCGAACTGGCACGCCAACCACACCCACTGTCCGCGCTGCGGCCAGCGCACTGAACCCACGGAAGGTGGGTGGGTGCGCCGGTGTCCGGCGGACGAGAGCCTGCACTACCCCCGAACAGATCCGGCGATCATCGTGACGGTGACTGATGAGGAAGACCGGTTACTGCTCGGCTCGTCAACGGCGTGGCCGGACAACAGGTATTCCACCCTCGCGGGTTTCGTCGAACCGGGGGAATCGCTGGAAGCCGCGGTTATCCGGGAGGTGGAGGAAGAATCCGGGATCGTAGTGCACTCACCGCAGTACCTGGGTTCGCAGCCCTGGCCGTTCCCGGCGTCCCTGATGCTGGGTTTCACCGCCAAAGCTGCGCACGCGGAGCCGGTTCCGGACGGCGTCGAAATCAAGGACGTGCGCTGGTTCAGCAGGGCCGAGATCTTTGAGCAGGTGAAGGCGGAACGCATCTCGATTGCCTCAGGGGCATCCATTGCGCGGGCTTTGATCGAGCATTGGTACGGCGGTCCGCTGGATGAAGAGCCTGCCGCCGGGAGGCCGTAGTGGAGAGTTCGGTCGAGGAACAGATTCTGTCCGGGTTGGACGATGAACAGCGGGCCGTCGCGTCACAGCTGACCGGACCGTTGTGCGTGCTCGCGGGAGCCGGAACCGGCAAGACGCGCGCCATCACCCACCGCATCGCCTACGGCGTGCACAGCGGGGTGTACAAGCCGCAGCAAGTACTTGCAGTGACTTTCACAGCGCGGGCGGCGGCGGAGATGCGAACCCGGCTGCGGGATCTCGGAGCGCAAGGCGTACAGGCCCGGACCTTCCATGCCGCAGCCCTTCGGCAATTGCAGTACTTCTGGCCGCAGGCGGTGGGTGGCTCCCTCCCGGCCCTCGTGGACCACAAGGCACAGCTCATTGCGGAGGCGTCCCGGCGATTGCGCCTCAGCACCGACCGGGCGAGCATCCGCGACCTGGCGGCGGAGATCGAATGGGCAAAGGTGTCGATGCTCACGCCCGATACGTATGCTGAAGCCGCTGTCGGTCGCGCCGAGCCGGCCGGCATGGATCCAACCACGGTGACCCGCCTGTTCGCTGCCTATGAGGACCTCAAGGTGGACCGCAACGTGATCGACTTCGAGGACGTGCTGCTGATTACTGTGGGCATCCTCCAGGAGGACGAGAAGGTTGCGGCAACGGTCCGGTCGCAATACCGGCACTTCGTGGTGGACGAGTACCAGGACGTTTCACCCCTCCAGCAGCGGCTCCTTGACCTGTGGCTGGGGGAGCGGGAGGAGCTGTGCGTGGTGGGGGACGCGAGCCAGACCATCTACTCCTTCACCGGAGCAACGAGCACCCACCTGCTCGAATTCACCGCCCGGCACCGGCAGGCGCAGGTCATCAAACTGGTGCGCGACTACCGTTCGACACCGCAGGTCGTCCATCTGGCGAACTCGCTGCTTGCCGCACGCACGGCGGAGGGAGAACGCCGTGGAAACCGCGGCACCTGGGCAACTCCGCTCCAGCTCATCGCACAGCGCCCCGCGGGCCCGGCGCCCACCTTCACCGAATGCAGTGATGACGAAGCCGAGGCCGCCGATGTTGCCCGGCGCATCAGCGTCCTGCTCAACGAAGGAGTGCTCGCCAGCGAAATCGCGGTGCTGTACCGGACCAACGGCCAGTCAGAAGCGTACGAGCAGGCGCTCGCCGCAGCGGGGATCGGTTACCAGCTTCGGGGTGGGGAGAGGTTCTTCGCCCGTCGTGAGGTTCGGGACAGCCTCCTTCAGCTTCGCGCGGCGGCCCGCACAGCGAACGACGACGACGTCCCCCAGTTGGTGCGCGATGTCCTGGCCTCGTTGGGCTATACCCGTGAAGCGCCGCAGAGTTCCGGCGCTGTCCGGGAAAAGTGGGAATCGTTGGCCGCGCTGGTTTCCCTTGCGGACGAACTGCAGTCAGCGCGTTCAGAGCAGGGCTTCACCCTGCAGGATTTCGTGGCGGAGCTGGAGGAACGGGCGGCCGCTCAGCACGCTCCGACGGTGCAGGGTGTCACGCTCGCTTCGTTGCATTCGGCGAAGGGCCTTGAATGGGACGCGGTGTTTCTGGTGGGGCTCAGCGAAGGGCTCATGCCCATATCCTTCGCGGACACACCGGACGCCGTCGATGAGGAACGGCGGCTGCTCTACGTCGGAATCACGCGGGCACGGAAACACCTGGCCCTTTCCTGGTCTACGTCCCGGACACCGGGCGGCCGTGCATCCCGGAAGCCTTCACGGTTCCTCGACGGTCTGCGCCCCGAAACGGAAGGCAGGCGGACGTTCCGGGAGCCTGCGGCGAAGCGTCAGCGAAAAGTGGCCGCTCCCGCGCACTGCCGATCCTGCGGAAAAGTGCTGGGAACCGGTGCCGAGCGGAAGATCGGCCGCTGCCAGGATTGTCCGGCGAACTACAGCGAGGAGACCTTCGAAGCCCTGCGTTCGTGGCGTCTGCAGGCAGCGCGTGAGGCCGACGTCCCTGCGTTCGTCGTATTCACCGACGCCACCCTCGTCGCCATCGCCGAAGCGCGCCCTGACTCGCTGACGAAGCTGGCCGAACTCGCTGGTGTCGGGCCAGCCAAGCTCGAGCGTTACGGAGAGTCGGTGCTGGATGTCCTCGGCGATCAAAACTGAACGTCAGCAAACGCGGGTCGGAACCCATGAGCGATGAAATCTCGAACCAGCGCAACCGGTTTCCTGTTGAGGTTCGGCGTTCTGCCCGTCGGCGACGCACCGTCAGCGTAGATCTGCGGGACGGTGTCGCTGTGGTGTCCATTCCCGCAACGTTTACGCGCCGGCAGGAGCAGCAGTGGGTCGAGCGCATGGTCGCGAAGCTGCACGCAAAATCGGTGCGTCCCGCGGAATCAGAGTCGGCGTTGACCGTCCGTGCCGCAGAACTGTCTACCCGCTACCTCGCCGGTAAGGGCCTCCCGGACAGCATCCGGTGGGTCACTAACCAGAATTCACGCTGGGGTTCGGCAACGCCCGTCGCCCGCGCCATCAGACTCTCCCACAAGCTGCAGGGCATGCCCGAATGGGTTGTTGACTACGTCATCCTTCACGAGATGGCGCATCTGATCGAACCATCGCATAACAGCCGGTTCTGGGCACTACTCAAGGCGTACCCGCACACCGAAACCGCGAAGGCGTTCCTGCAGGGCGCAGCCTTCGCCGCCGACCACGGCCTGAGCGGCCGTTAGGGCCGTGGCCGGGAATAACCACTAGCTGCGCGGGCCGTCGTCGTTCTTCGGCTGGTCCTCGTCCCCGTCTTCGGAACCGGTGTCGGGTGCTGAATCCTCACCGTTGGGGCTGGCATCGCCGCCATCTGGCCCGGCGGTTCCCGGCTCATTTTGGGAGGAACCGGCTGGTGAGTCGAACCCGCCGTCGAGTAGCTTCTGCAGAGCGGCATCGACGTCGGCGTCTGCCGATTCCGCGAGTTGGCGCCGCTTGCTGAAGCCAGCCGGGTCGTCGAGGTCCTCGGGGGTGGGGAGAAGATCAGGGTGTTGCCAGATCGCGTCGCGTCCGGCAATCCCGCGTTCCCCGAGGAGCTGTTCCCACAGCGCGGCCGCGTCCCGCAGCCGGCGGGGCCGCAATTCCAGGCCAACGAGGGAGGCGAAGGCGTTTTCCGCCGGCCCGCCGGTGGCCCGCCGTCGTCGTACCATTTCGCGGAGGGAAACGGAGGAGGGGAGGTTGACGGTGGCTGCCGCAGTGAGCTCATCCACCCAGCCCTCGACCAGGGCGAGCGTGGTCTCCAGCCGGGCAAGTGCAGCATCCTGCGCGGGCGTGCGCTCAGGCATGAATACCCCCTGGGACAGGGCCGCCTGCACGGACTCGGGGTTGGACGGGTCGATGTCCCTTGCGACATCCTCAATCTTCGACATATCAATGTGGATACCTCGAGCGAAGCTTTCGATCGCACCCAGCAGGTGGCCGGTCAGCCATGGCACGTGGGTGAACAGACGCACGTGCGCTGCCTCCCGCGTGGCCAGGAAGAGCCGGATATCTTCGTCCGGAATGTCCAGGCCTTCGCCGAACGAGGCAACGTTGGCTGGCAACAGGGCCATGCTGTTTTCGGCCAGCGGGATGCCGATGTCCGTAGAACTGACGACATCGCGGGACAGGGCTCCGACAGCCTGCCCGAGCTGCATTCCGAACATCGCTCCGCCCATGTTCTGCAGCATCGACGCGGCGCCGCCCATCATGGTTTTCATCTCTTCGGGCATCTGCTCGGTGATGGCGTTGGAGAGGGCGAGGGCGATACTCGTGGCGACCGGCTCCGTGAGGCGTTGCCAGGTTCCCATTGTTGCTTCCACCCACTCGGCGCGGGACCATGCACGGCCGAGCAGGGCAGTCGCCGGAAAGTCCGTGACGGGATCCAGCCACATCTCGGCGAGGCGCAGGGCGTCATCAACTTCCCGCTGTTCCTTGCTGCTGACGGAGGGATCCCCGCCTGTGGCAGCTGCCCGCCTGGCCTGTTCGCGGGCAAGGGTCCAGTTCACCGGGCCTTCCGACTGGGCGGAGAACATTGCCTGGACCTGCTGCATCATCATGGCCATGGTCTGGGGATCGTTCGGCAGGCCGGCCGCCTTCGCGATCTCCTTCGGATCCATGCCCTGCATGTTGCCGCCCATGAGCCGCTCCAGCATCTCGGAGAGGGGATCCTTGGGGGTGTCGTCGTCGTTGTTCGACGGGTTGGAACTCATCGATACCACCGGTCCTAGGTGTAAATGGTGCGGTTCAGGGGTGATTGGGAAGACGGTCCGGGCGAAGTTCGCGGATACCCGGAGCTCAAAGTCGGTCGGGACTCACACGTTACCGTCAGCGTTCGGTGTTGTCCCGCGCCCCGCACTTCAGTTCGCTCTAGGCAAAGCCCAACGGGGCAAGAGGTACTGTCCGCGCACATTCCCACCCGGGAACCTGCGCCGCGGCTTGTACGCTTGACTTGTGATGCCCTGCTGCCGCACGCCGGTAACGGGTTCGCTCCTATTCCAAAGGTGACACTCTTGACCCAGCCGCTTTCCCAGGACACGATCCAGCCTGACCACGGCCCCCGGAAACGTGATCCCCGCTTCACGGTGATGTGGGCGTCTGGTCTACTCGCGGCGGGGTTGGGCGTGGCAGCGGTGACATTGCCGGCGCCGTATGTCATCGAATCTCCGGGCCCGACGTTCAACACCATCGGCCAGATTGACTCGGAGCCGTTGATCAGCGTGGACGGGCGCGAAACCTACCCGACCAGCGGAGGTCTGGACCTGACAACGGTGTTCGTATCGGGCAGTCCCGGACAGCCGGTCAGTATCTTCGACGCGTTTCGCGCGTGGGCAGATCCTGCACAGGCGGTAACTCCCCGTGAACTGGTCTACCCGCCGGATGTTTCCGAATCCGATATCGAGGAGCGCAACGCTGCGGCCATGACCTCGTCGCAGGAGTCGGCCGTCGCTGCCGCCCTCTCGCACCTTGAAGTTCCCTATGAAGAAACGCTGTCAGTTGTCGGGCTGGCACAGGATTCTGCGTCGGAGGGCATCCTGCAGGAGGGGGACGTGCTGGTAGCCATCAATGGCGAGCCGATCGAGTCATTGGAGCCGTTGAAGGACGCGCTCAACGCAGCCGGCGGGGAGAGCGTCGAAATCACGGTCCTGCGTGAAGGCGGGGAGGTTATCGAGACAGTCACACCGATCGAGTCGGAGACCGGCGACTACCAACTCGGCGTGTTCCTGATGTCCGAGTTCCAGTTCCCCTTCGACGTCGACGTCGCGCTGAACAACGTCGGTGGCCCGTCAGCGGGCATGATGTTCGCGCTGGGCATCGTGGACAAGCTCACCGAGGGGGAGCTGACCGGTGGGGAGCACTTCGCCGGAACCGGAACCATCGACTCGTCGGGCAACGTGGGCCCCATTGGTGGAATCCGCCAGAAACTCATCGGCGCGCGCGACGCCGGAGCCGAGGTTTTCCTGGCACCGGCTGCGAATTGCGAAGAGGTTGTCGGCCACGTACCCGACGGCCTGCGCGTGGTGCGCGTGCAGACCCTCGATGATGCGGTGGACGCTGTCCGCACCCTGGGGGCAGAGAACGACGACGGCGCCCAGCTTGCATCCTGCGAGAGCTGATGTTTCGCTTCCTTTCCTGAATTAGGACACGATTCAGTGTCGATCGCGCCTCGCTGCCCCTGGGCCGGAACCGAATTGGCCCGCCCAGACGTGGACAAGGCAGAATGAAGAACGATGGGGGTTGCGCTTGAGGGCGCATCCATATGCCCACGCAGCGTGACTCCGTACAGCCAACGATGAGGTAATAGTGACATCCGGACCAGACCGGCCCTTCAGCAGCAGGCCTAGCCAATCGAGTTCCTCCCCAAACCGGCGACGCGGACCTTTGGTCCCCACCCTGATCGTGCTCGGTCTGCTCGTCGTTGCATTCGTGTATTTCTCCCAGGTGTATGCAGACGTGCTCTGGTACAACCAGTTGGGGTTCCTCGAGGTTTTCGTGACGGAGAACCTCTCACGGATCGGCTTGTTTGTCGCGGCCTTCCTGATCATGGGAGCGAGCGTCTACTTCAGTCTGCGGATTGCGTACCGCTCCCGGCCCATTTATGCGCCGGACAGCAACGTCCAGGACAACCTGAACCGCTACCAGGCCCAGCTCGAGCCGATCCGCAAGCTCCTGATGATCGGCATCCCGATTGTTCTCGGCGCATTCGCCGGGACCGCTGCTTCTTCGCAGTGGGAAACCATGCTCCTCTTCTTCAACGCGGAGCCGTTCGGAGAAGTGGACCCCGAGTTCGGACTGGACATCGGCTTCTATGTCTTCACCTTGCCGTTCCTCGGCTTCCTTCTTGGATTCCTCATCAGCATCGTGGTGATCAGCGGTATTGCCGCCATCCTCACGCACTACTTGTACGGCGGTATCCGACTCGAGGAGAAGGGGCTGTTCACCAGTCGTGCGGCGCGGACACAGATTGCGGTCCTCGCAGCACTGTTCCTGATCCTGCAGGGAGTGAACTACTGGCTCGATCGGTACGCCACTGTCACCAGCAGCGATGGCAATTGGACAGGAGCCCTCTATACCGATGTGAACGCGGTGATTCCAACGAAGGCGATCCTTGCTGCGGCCGCCGTCATCGTCGCCGTACTGTTTATCGTCTCCGCCGTGATCGGCCGCTGGCGGCTCCCGGTCATCGGGACCGCAATGCTGGTCATCACTGCCATCCTTGCCGGCGGCGTGTACCCGTGGATAATCCAGCGGGTCCAGGTGGAGCCCAACGAGTTCGCTCGTGAGGAGCAGTACATCGAGAGCAACATTACGATGACCCGCGCCGCCTACGGTCTCGACGATGTTCAGGTCAATAATTACCCCGTCGAAGAAGTTCCCCAGGAAGGCGCGTTGAACGCGGACGGCGAGACCACTGCGAACATTCGGCTGCTCGACCCGAACCTGGTGAGCGACGCATTCAGCCAGTTGCAGCAGTTCCGCCAGTATTACCAGTTTCCGGAGATCCTCAACGTAGACCGCTACGAGATCGATGGGGAGGTGGAGGACACCGTCATTGCCGTCCGTGAACTCAACACGGCGGGTGTGCCCGACGGCTGGGTCAACGAGCACGTGTTCTACACGCACGGCTACGGCGTAGTTGCCGCAGCTGGGTCCACGGTGCAGCCGGATGGACGGCCTGAATTCATCCAATCTGGTATCCCAACCACGGGTGTCCTGGGCGACGAGAGTACCTACGAGCCGCGAATCTACTTCGGGGATGAGTCCCCCGAGTACTCGATCGTGGGTGCTCCGGAAGGTGCAGCGCCGCAGGAGATCGACCGGCCGGAGACCGAAGGTGCCACCCAAGAGGCACGCAGTACCTTCCAGGGGGATGGCGGGCCGCGGATCGGCAACTTCTTCAATCGACTGGTGTATGCACTGAAGTTCCAGTCCACGGACCTGTTGCTATCAGACCAGGTGAACTCGGAATCGCAGATCCTTTACGACCGTGACCCCGTTGATCGTGTCGAGAAGATCGCTCCGTATCTGACACTCGACAGCAATAGCTATCCAGCCATCGTTGATGGACGAGTGAAGTGGATCATTGAGGGTTACACCACCACCACTGAGTACCCATATTCGACGCAGCAGGAGCTTCAATCCGCGACCGTCGATTCGCTGACTGCAGAGGGCGTTGCCACCGCACTGCCCGCTGAGCAGGTCAACTACATCCGCAATGCCGTCAAGGCCACAGTCGACGCCTACGACGGGTCGGTGGATCTTTACGCCTGGGACGATCAGGACCCCATCCTCAAGGCGTGGCAGAAGGTCTACCCCACGTCCCTGAAGCCGTACAGCGAAATGTCGGCCGATTTGATGGCGCACGTGCGTTACCCGGAGGATCTCTTCAAGGTCCAGCGCGAGTTGCTGGCCCGGTATCACGTGACCGAAACCTTGCCATTCTTCAACAACAGCGAGGCGTGGACAGTCCCGGTTGATCCAACGCTTGAGGAGGAGGAGCAGGAGGTCAAGCAGCCCCCGTTCTACCTCTCGCTCCAGATGCCCGAGCAGGAATCGGCAAGCTTCTCGCTGACCACGCCATTCATTCCCTTTGTCCCCGAGGGGCAGCAGGCACGGAACATCCTGTACGGCTTTTTGGCTGCCGATGGAGATGCCGGGACCGGTGAGGACGGTGTGAAGGCCGAGACGTACGGCACCTTGCGGTTGCTCGATACCTCCGGTGAGGACTCCGCCGTCGGTCCGGGCCAGGCAGCAAACCTCTTCAACTCCGATACCAACGTCTCGCAGGAGCTGAACCTGCTGCGTCAGGGCGCCTCCGAGGTGATCAGCGGTAACCTGCTGACTCTCCCCATCGGTGGCGGCATCGCTTATGTGCAGCCGGTATTTGTCCAGTCCTCGGGTGACTCGTCTTTCCCTGTCCTTCGTCGCGTACTCGTGAGCTTCGGTGAACAGGTTGGCTTCGCGCCCACCCTCGCTGAGGCGTTGGATCAGGTGTTCCAGGGCGATTCGGGTGCCGAGACCGGCGATAGCGAGAACGTCGGCGAAACTCCGGATGATCCGGCGGCGCCCCCTGCCGGAGAGGAACCCACAGGGGAACCGACTGAGGAACCCACGGGTGAGCCTACGCCTCCTGCAGATCCAGGTACGGGCGATCCCGCCGCGGACCTGCGGGCGGCGCTTGAGGATGCAAACGCGGCAATCCAGGAGGGGCAGGCAGCGCTGGCTGAAGGCGATTTCGCAGCGTACGGCGAAGCGCAGGAGCGGCTCGACCAGGCTCTCCAGCGCGCGCTCGACGCCGAAACCCGCCTTTCAGAAGCAGGCGGCGAGCCTACCGAATAGGCCGTCAAGGGCTCGATTTGTGATCCCATCCCGCGGCGGGTAACGTAGGTATCACCGCCGCGGGGTGGAGCAGTTCGGTAGCTCGCTGGGCTCATAACCCAGAGGTCGCAAGTTCAAATCTTGCCCCCGCAACGTAAAGGAAAGTCCCGGAGAGGTTTCTCTCCGGGACTTTTTGCATTCCGGCATGTTCGTCCCGGCCAATCTTCAAGTGGCCATGTAATCTCTGCGCAGCGCCGCCTCACCTACACTGAATCCATGATTGAACAGGGTGCCGTCGGCGGCGATGATGAGCGTGGTGAAACCGCATTGCAGAGGGTGGACCGCAACTGGCTGGAACTCCTTCAGGAGCTGCGCGTTCTCCAGACCGGCATCCAGATCCTGACCGGTTTCCTTCTTACCCTCCCGTTTCAGTCACGGTTCAGTGAACTCGATTCGTTCCAGTTGACCACCTATCTCATACTGGTTGTCCTCTCCGCGCTCATTACGGCTCTTCTGCTGGGCACGGTGGTCATGCACCGCACCTTCTTCCGGCTTCGTATCAAAGCGGTTCTGGTACGCAACGCGGACCGCATCCTTCGGGTCACTCTGGTACTTGTGGCATTCGTGCTGATCGGGATCACCGGGCTCATTTTCGACATTGTGCTGAACCGGACTGCAGGCACACTGACGGCTATCGGTTTGGCTGTTCTCATTGCAGGACTGTGGGTGGCGCTTCCCGAGTTCCTGAAGCGCCGTTCCGTGAACGGGGCTAACGGGAACGCAGCTCACGGTAAGCCGTGAGGGCCTGTGCACGGGACTCCTTCAGGTCGACCAGGCGAGCGGGGTAGCCGTCCGCGTCGCCCTTCCAGGGCTCGTGCACGTTCTCGGCGGCGCGTAGCTCAGGTACCCACCTGCGGAGGTAACCGCCGTCGGCGTCGAACTTCTTGCTCTGGGTAACCGGGTTGAAGATGCGGAAGTACGGTGCGGCGTCTGCGCCCGAGCCGGCTACCCATTGCCAATTGGCGGCGTTATTTGCCGGATCGGCGTCAACGAGGGTGTCCCAGAACCATTGTTCACCGATTCGCCAGTCCACCATCATGTTCTTGACGAGGAAAGACGCAACCGCCATGCGCACCCGGTTATGCATCCAGCCGGTGTGCCAGAGCTGACGCATGCCGGCGTCAATCAGGGGATACCCCGTCCGACCGTAACGCCAGGCGTCCAATTCCTCAGGGGCGGGTTCATGCCACGGGAAGGCGTTGAACTGTGGCCGGTAGTTCTCGGTCGCCAGATTTGGATTGTGGTACTGCAATTGCCAGCAGAATTCGCGCCAGCCTATCTCGTTGCCGAACACTGTGACATCGCGGGAAATGGCCGGATTTCGGCTGTGCTCGGCTGAGTGCCACACCTGAAACGGGCTGACTTCACCGAATCTCAGATGTGGGGACAACCGGCTGGTTCCTTCGACGTTCGGCAGCTCGCGGGCGTCGGCGTAACCGCTGATGGTGCCGTCGAGGAATTCAGCAAGGAGTCGTTGACCGGTAGGTTCCCCGGGAGTCCACGCTTCACGTAGCCCACCGGCCCAGTCCGGTTTCGTGGGCAAGAAGCCCCACTCTTTAAAGCTTTCAGATGTGAGCTGCGGACCTCCTAGAATGTGTGGTGCGGGAAGTGGTGGTCGCGGCTCGGAAGCGCTCCTGCAGGCGTTCCAGAAGGGCGTGAAAACCCTGTAGGGCTGGCCGCTACCCGTAACGATCGTCCAGGGCTCGTGGAGCAGATTCGCCTGGAAGCTGTGGACTTCCACTCCTGCTTCGGTCAAGGACGCTTTGATCCCTGCGTCAATGGTGCGCTCGGCGTAGCCATAACGGCGGTTCCAGAAAACGGCATCTGCGCCTGACTCCTGAACAAGTTGCTCGATGACGTCTTCGGACCTGCCCGCACGTAACACGAGTGGAATACCGAGGGCTTCGAGTGAATCGCCCAACGAGGAAAGTGAATGATGCAGCCACCAGCGGGACGCTCCACCGAGGGGTCTCAGTCCTTCGCTCTCTTCATCCAGGAGATAGCAGACCACAACGTCTCCGCGCTCCGCGGCCGCGAGCAGCGCCGGATTGTCTGCAACACGTAGGTCATCCCGGAGCCACACCATAGTCAACGCCATAGCGCCTAAGCGTACCCGGCGAGGTGTGACGCCGAGCGTCTGGGAGGTGTGGGACCCAGGTAAGCGCTACCCGTCGAGGCATCATGCGCCGGGCGTCCTAGAAACAACAAAGGACGACGACGGCCCGTCGGGAGCCGCCGTCGTCCGTGAGGAAGTGGGTTAGTACTTGGGTGTTTCCTCGCCTTGTTCGATCGCGGTGGGTGTACTGCTGCCGGAACTGCCTGACTTCAGCGCTGCAAGGCGAGCTTCGATCTCGGTCTGCTCCCCGAGATCCTCGAGGCTCTCGAACTGAGCGTCGAGGCTTGAATTCGCCAGCTCGGACTGGCCGAGCACGCGGGCCTCCTCGCGCCTGATCTTCTCCTCGAAGCGGCCAACTTCGCTGGTGGGATCCATGAAGTCGATGCTCTTCATGGCGTCATGTACCTGCTGCTGCGCGGCGGCGGTGCGGGATCGGGCGATGAGCTCATCGCGCTTGCTGGTGAGCTCGTTGAGCTTGCCCTTCATCTGGTTCAGGCCAGTCTTGAGCTTCTCGACGATCTCCGTCTGCGACGCGATGGTCGGTTCGGCGCCCTTTGCCTCATTCTCAGCGGTGATCTGTCGCTGGATGGCTACCTTGGCCAGGTTGTCGAACTTCTCTGCGTCAGCGGTATCTCCGGAAGCACGGTACTCGTCCGCCTTCTTGGACGCCGCGAGCGCTTTGTTGCCCCAGTTCTGCGAGTTCTCGCGATCCTCGTTGTAATCCTCCTGGAGCATGCGCAGGTTCCCGATGGTCTGGGCCACCGCGCTTTCCGCTTCGGCGATGCTGTTTGCGTAATCGCGCACCATTTGGTCCAGCATCTTTTGCGGGTCCTCCGCCTGATCCAGAAGGGCGTTGATGTTCGCCTTCGCAAGAGTTGCCATACGTCCGAAAATTGATTGCTTTACCATGGGTTACCTTTCGATCTGCCTGAGTATTTCACTGCCTTGTTGGGCTCGCCTAGAAATCACCGAAACCACCGCCGAAGTCGCCGAAGCCTCCGCCGCCGGCGTCGAATCCGCCGAATCCGCCGCCGCCGAACATCCCGCCGTCGCCGCCGCCTCCGCCGAAGTCCCCTCCGCCTCCGCCGAAGAATCCGCCGCCGTGGCCTCCACCGTTGAGGATGGACCCGATCAGGATGCCTCCGAGCAGCGCCCCGCCCATCCCGTTTCCTCCGCCGCCGAACATGCCGCCGCCACCGAAGCCGCCCATGCGGCCCCCAAATCCCTCCACGTCCTGCTGAGCAATTTGGCCGGCCTGTTCGGCGAGTGCAAGTGCCTGTTGCGCGTGGGAGAGCGCAGTGACGGGATCATCGGTTTGGATCTGGAGTGCGTAGTCGAGGTTTCGTTCCGCTTCGGCCAGCCGGGTCCTTGCCTCACTGCCCACGCCGCCGCGGCGGGCACGGATGTAGTCAGCGGTTCCTGAAATCCGTGATTGGGCCGCCATGATGGTGTGCTGCAGGCTTTCGCGTGCACGACGGGTCTGGTCAGCCTGGTCCCGTACGCCGCCCAGCGCCGCGTCGAGCTGATTGTGTGCGGACTCGACTCGCTGCAGTAG
This sequence comes from Arthrobacter pigmenti, assembly GCF_011927905.1. Taxonomy (NCBI): domain Bacteria; kingdom Bacillati; phylum Actinomycetota; class Actinomycetes; order Micrococcales; family Micrococcaceae; genus Arthrobacter; species Arthrobacter pigmenti. The sequence goes on along the minus strand of NZ_JAATJL010000001.1, from coordinate 2,228,497 downwards.
AGCAACTGGGTCGATCTTTCCGGACGCGATCTCCCGTTTCACGCCATCGAGTGCAGCGGCGGTTCCTGCCGCCGGTCCTGCAAGCTCCGGGTTGGATCCTGCGGAAACCATTGCCTGGGCCTGGGCGAGATCCTGCGCGGTATCGGAGACCGCCTGTTCCATTTCGCGCTCGGCATCGGAGAGCTCCGCGGCGCGGCGATCGATCGCTTCCAGCAGGACCTTTGTCTGATGCACGCCTTCCTCCGTAGCCCGGACGGCGACGACGGCGGCGCTGGTGTTGCCTTCAGAGAGGTGCTCCTGGGCCTTGGACGCTGCGTTGTCGACGAACTGCAGCCGGTCACGAGCCTGGTCGACGTTGTCCTCCACCTGGGCGGTTGCTGAAGGAGCGTAGCGGTCCTGCAGTTGCCTCAGCGCGGCCTCGGCGGCCGCTACGCGCGCACTGACGTCGCTGGCCGCGTTCTGGGCGTCTCGGAGAGCTTGCGGGGCATTGCGTTCGAGTTTACGGAGGGCATCGAAATCGGTCTTGTGTTCCTGGAGGCTTGCATTCACTGACTCGCATCGGCGAATGATGTCGCCGAGCCACTTGCGTTGATCCTCTTCGGTGTCGGGGATGTGGTCGTCGAGTTGCTGCTGGAGCTTGAAGGATTCGCTCATGTGGGCTTTTGCGGCTGCGATGTCTTCGGCGAAGGGTTTCACCGAATCGTCGCCGTACTGGGCCTGGGCGAATCCGAGTTCCTGTTCGCTGGACTTGATGGCGTCGTCGGCAGCGATCAAAAGGCTTCCTGCCCGCTTTCGCAGGTCCTCGACACTAACGGATGCGAGGGGGTCGAGTACCTCTCCGTTGGCATCACGCCCGGGACCGAAGTCCATCTCGGCGGGCCGCTGTTGCAGTTGCTGGTTGTTGTTCTGCTTCCGGGTCTTGGAACGGAGGTAGAAGTAACCGCCCATTCCGGCGAGTACCAGTAATGCACCTATGAAGAGAATAGCGCCCACTCCGCCTCCGTCGTCGTTCGTGTTGCCCGCTGATCCGACGGTACCGCCGTCGAGCACTTCTGCAATTCCGGTGGTTGCGGCGATGGCCGCGCCGTCCCAGTTACCCGCCTGAATCTCGGGGGCGATCACCGACCCATAAATCTCTTCGTCACGTTCGCCTATGGGCGTTGAACCGGACCCGATCAGCCCTGCCTGCTCCTGCTCGAATCCGACTACCATGATCGCGTCGCGTGGCCCTAAGTCGCTGGTCACGGCGGCCTGCTGCGCCCACGCTTCACCGTCGGAAGGATTTGTGAATGAGTCCACATACGCGACGTGCAGCGTGTAGCCGTGCTGGCTCTCCAACTCGGCGATGGCCTGCTCAACCTGCTGCTGCTCGCTGTCGTCGAGGACGTCTGCCTGATCAATGACGGTGTCGGAGTTGAAGTCCACGGGATCGACTGCATACGCAGCCGGCACCGCCAGCGGACTCATCATGAGAAGGGCCCCGAGACCCGCAGCGGATGAGATACGTGTGGTGCTCGACTTCATTCACGACCCTTCAGGAGTGTCCGCCGGGCGCTCCGGGAACCGGCGAAGCACGGTGCATCCAGGCTACATCCCCCGCTTCGCCTCACTGCGATTCTATGGCCCTCCCAGTAGGCCGTCCACCGAATCGGGTATGCCTCCAGCGAAACCGGTTCGCATTTTACGGGCCGGGTGAATGGGACACAATGAATGGACGTGCTCCGGCGTTCGGCTTGTTCACAGCAGGCATACAGGGAACGTTGGCCGAGACTCCAGTTTGGCTTGGCATAGTTTCAGGGAGCATCAGTGAAAGGACAACCGATGACCGAGAACAACGCCGGCTATAACGGACCGCTTCCTCCCCGCCCGCAGAACCCGCCGACGCAGCGCGCGGCCGAGGAACGAGCTGAAGAAGAACGGCAGGCCGCCGAACATGCGGCAGCAGGATCGCCCACTGAAAGCACACCAGCGGACCGCCCCGCCGAAGGCGCACCGGCGGACCTCCCCGCCGAGGGAGCACCAGCGGACACAACCGATGCCAGCGACGGCGTCCACGCGCAGCAGCGGGGTACGCCAGAACAGCACGAAACTCAGGCGTACCCCACTGCCCACGCAACGCCCGCGGAGCAGCAGTCCTACGGCGCTTCGTTCGGGTATGACGCCTACGCCCAACCCGAGACCCCCGTGTACAAGCGCCGGGAGAAGAAGCGTGTCGGCGCCGGGACCTTCGTTACCGGAATGCTGGTTGCCGGCCTACTGGGCGGGTCAGTGGTGGCTGGGACCGACGCGCTGCTGGATACAGGTAATGGTGTCGGGAACACCGGGACCGCACAGCCGCAGTCCGTTGTTGTCAACGACACCGGAAGCGTAAATGAGATCACGGGCGCGGCCGCGAAGGCTTCACCCAGCGTGGTCACCATCTCAGTGAGCGGTGGGCAGTCCGGTGGTTCCGGTTCGGGAATAATTCTCGACGCTGAGGGCCATATCCTGACCAACACCCACGTGGTGACCCTCGGCGGGCAGGTGGCCGACCCGGCGGTCGAAGTGAGGACCAACGACGGCCGGGTATTCCAGGCTGAGGTGGTGGGTACCGATCCACTCTCCGACCTGGCCGTGATCAAGATCGACGCACCAGACCTGCAACCCGCAACCCTGGCGGATTCCTCCGAGCTGAATGTCGGTGACGTCGCTATCGCGATTGGTGCGCCGCTGGGGCTCAGCGGCACCGTTACGGACGGAATCATCTCCACACTCAACCGGACCATCAGCGTGCAGTCCTCAGCTGTGCCCGAACAGCAGGCCGATGAGCCCGAACAGGCTCCCGGAGACGGATTCAACTTCCTGCCGCCGGATGGCTCCGAGGCTCCGCAGCAGGGGACCCAGGGCTCGATCTACCTGAATGTCATTCAGACGGACGCCGCAATCAATCAGGGCAATTCGGGTGGGGCGCTCGTTGACTCCCAAGGGCAGATCATCGGCGTGAATGTCGCGATCGCCTCTGCAGGATCAGGCGAGAGCGCAGGCAACATCGGCGTCGGATTCTCCATCCCGATCAACTACGCGCAACGTGTCGCTGAGGAGATCATCGCTAGCGGCGAGGCTACGCACGGCTTCCTCGGAGTCAGTGTGGGGCCAGCTGCCTCAGGCAATGCCGAAGGCGCGAGTACGTTCTCAGTCGGGGCCGAGGTGCAGTCAGTGGAACCGGACAGCCCGGCCCAAGTTGCAGGACTGCAGGAGGGTGATGTCATCACCAAGGTAGGTGAACTGGGGATCGAGGACCCGCAGGCCCTTACCGCCGCGGTGCGCATGCTTGCCGAGGGAGAATCAACCCAGGTGGAACTGCTGCGCGGCAGTGAAGCGCTGACCCTCAATGTAACGGTTGGCCGCTCACCCGCCTGACCGGAAGTTCGAGAGAAGCAGCCCGTCCTTGTGGCGGGCTGCTTCTTCGTCATATAGCTGCGGTATTCCGCTTTCCCTTGTGGTTAGCTTGTGTGCGGCAGCTAGTAGCCGCATGGAAAGGCAGCAATGGACGAGACGAAATCAGCGCTCAAGATCGCGGTACTGGTGAAGCACGTGCCGGACACCCAGTTCGACCGTCATCTGCAGGGCAGTGACCACAGCACCGACCGCTCCGAAAGCATCCTTTCCGAGCTGGATGAATATGCACTCGAAGCGGCGCTGCAGGTCATCGAGGCGCATGGCGGCGAGGCCGCCGGCCACCGGGTTACTGCTATCACCATGGGACCCGCCGCGGCCGTGAATGCTGTCAAGAAAGCGCTGCAGATAGGCGCACATGACGGCGTCCACCTCACCGATGACGCCCTTGCCGGCTCCGATGCCTCCGGCACCTCGCGCGCGCTCGCAGCCGTCGTACGTCATCTCGGCGACGTCGATATTGTCCTTACCGGCATGGCCTCTACCGACGGCGAAACCTCGCTGGTGCCGGCGCAGCTCGCAGAGCTGCTGGAGCTTCCCCAGGTCACCTTCGCCTCGAGCCTTGAGATAGGCGACGACGACGGCGCCTGGCGGCTCAGCGCGCGGCGCGAAAGCGACAACTACGCCGAGACAGTGGAATGCAGCCTCCCCGCCGTGGTGTCGGTAACCGATCAGATCAACGAACCGCGCTACCCGAATTTCAAGGCAATCATGGCTGCCAAGAAGAAATCCGTATGCACACTCTCCCTGGCCGACATCGGCTTGGACGCTTCGCAGGTGGGGCTGGAGGGGTCATGGACGCGGGTCGAGGACGCACAGCCGAGACCTCCCCGGACGCAGGGAACCATCATCACCGACGAGGGAGATGCGGGCCTCCGTCTGGTCGACTTCCTCGCTGAGCAGAAGCTGCTCTAGCCGTAGCTTCCGAGCGATCATCAACTTTTTAAGGAGCCTGCCATGGCAACAGTCCTTGTCTATATCGATAATCCAGGTGATTCGCTGCACAAGACGGATCGCGAGCTGCTGACTCTCGCACGCATCCTCGGCACACCCGCAGCCGCGTTCATTGGCGAACTTTCGCCTGCGGTGGCCGAGGAACTCGGCACATTCGGCGTGAGCAGTGTGTACCAGCCCTCCACGCCGGGACTCGATGAACTGCTGGTTGCAGGCAAGGCTGCCTTCCTGTCCGCCGCGGCTTCGGCAACCCAGGCCGCCGCCATTCTTCTCGGTAACACGTTCGAGGCCAAGGAGATCGCTGCGCGGACAGGAATTCGGCTCGCCTCCGGCGTCATCACGGATGCTGTGGCCGTCAGTGAGGATTTTCAGGTCACGAAGTCCGTTTTTGCAGGTTCATACACCGTACAGGCGACCGTTACCAGCGGAACACCCATCGTTACGGTGAAGGCCAACAGTGTGGAGGTTCAGCCGGCCCCGGAAGGCTGCGTTCCCGAAACGCACACAGTCGACGTCGATGTTCCAGCGGCAGCCGCCCGCATCACCAGCCGGATCGAGAAGGCCGCCAGTGGGCGCCCCACCCTCGACGAAGCGCAGGTAGTGGTAGCCGGTGGGCGTGGAGTCGATGGAAACTTCGGCCCCATCGAGGACCTCGCCGATGTACTGGGCGGCGCAGTGGGGGCCTCCCGGGCGGCAACGGACGCTGGCTGGATCGAGCATGCCGCGCAGGTTGGGCAAACCGGCAAGACCGTCTCCCCGCGGCTGTACATCTCTGCGGGTATCTCCGGTGCCATCCAGCAGAAGTCAGGTATGCAGACGGCCAAGGTGATCGTTGCGGTGAACAAGGACGCCGACGCCCCTGTCTTCGAGATCGCGGACTTCGGCATTGTGGGTGACCTGTCCACGGTGCTCCCGCAGGCAACCGAAGAGATCCGGAAGCGCAAGGGCTAGGAGTGGGTCGCCCTCCCGCACCAGATTTCGGCCAGGTGAGCCGAGTGCTCTGTTTCGTGGCGCATCCGGATGACATCGACTTCGGGGCGGCCGGGACAATCGCGACGTGGACGGCGTCCGGCGTCGATGTTCAGTACTGCATCATGACCGATGGTGACGCCGGGGGTTTCTCGGACGAGCACCGGCCGGACATCGTGGAACGACGCCGCCAGGAACAGCGCTCAGCTGCCGGTCTGGTCGGCGTGGAGACGGTCCATTTTCTCGGGCACCGGGACGGTTACCTGGAGCCTACCGAGGAACTGGTGGCGAGTGTCGTGGAGCTGATCCGGCGTGAACGCCCGCAGATAGTTCTCTCGATGCACCCGGAACGGAACTGGGAGCGGATCCAGAAGAGCCATCCGGACCATCTGGCGTGCGGGGAGGCGGTGACCCGCGCGATCTATCCCGCCGTGGAAAACCAATACGCGTTTCCGGAGTTGGCCGCGAAGGGGCTCGACGCTTATCGCGTTCCCTGGTTGTGGTTCTTCGGTGGACCTACACAGCTGGAAAACCACTTCGTCGATGTCACTGAACACGTGGAGGACAAGATGCGCGCGCTCCACTTCCACGCGAGCCAGCATCCGGACATCGATCGTATGGACCGGGCCGTCCGCGCCTTCCTGAGCGCAAATGCGGAGCGCGGTGGGCTCAGGCAAGGGCGGAGCGCCGAGGTCTTCCAGGTAGTTCCGGTCAATACCGACGCGACTATTGCGGGCTTCTAGTGTCATGCGCCTTAAATTCGTTCTATAAGTTGTAGAATGGGGTATGCCACGAACCGGTCGCCCCAAAGCCGAACTGACACTGACGGATGATGAACGCCAGACCCTGACCCGGTGGGCCCGTCGAGCCAAATCATCACAGGCGCTGGCTTTGCGCTCGCGTATTGTCCTGTCCTGCAGTGAGGGCAAGACGAACAAGGATGCTGCTGCAGCGCTCGGGGTCACCTCGCCCACGGTCGCGAAATGGCGGTCGCGTTTCATCGCGCACCGGTTGGATGGGCTCGTTGACGAACCTCGCCCCGGACGGCCCGCGACGATCACGGCCGACCAGGTCGAAGACGTCGTGGTGTCCACCCTGGAACACACGCCGAAGAACGCCACGCATTGGTCACGAGCGAAGATGGCCGAACGCAGTGGACTGTCGAAATCGACGATCGGGCGAATCTGGAAGGCCTTCGACCTCAAACCACACCGGGCTGATGGGTTCAAGCTCTCCAACGATCCTTTATTCGTGGAGAAGGTCTATGACATCGTCGGTCTCTACCTCAACCCGCCCGAGTCGGCAGTCGTGCTCAGCGTCGACGAGAAGTCCCAGGTCCAAGCACTCTCCCGATCGCAGCCAGCGTTTCCGATGATGCCGGGCATGCCAGAGAAACGCACCCACGACTACGCCCGCCACGGCACCACGAGTCTCTTCGCGGCCCTGAACGTCGCTGACGGGACCGTGATTGCCTCGACGCACCGGAAGCATCGGGCGATCGAGTTCCGGAAGTTCCTGACCAAGATCGACAAGGAAGTCCCCGACCATCTCGATATTCACGTCATCTGCGACAACTACGGCACGCATAAACACCCCACGGTCAAGACCTGGCTGGACAAGCAGCCCCGGTTCCATATCCATTTCACTCCGACATATTCGTCATGGATCAACCAGGTCGAGAGGCTGTTCGCCGAAGTCACCCGGGACCTACTCCAACGCAGTGATCACCGCAGCGTGCAGGCACTGGAAAAAGACCTCAGGGAATGGGTGAAAGCCTGGAACGAGGACCCGCAACCCTACGTGTGGACCAAGACCGCCGACGAGATCCTGGAATCCCTATCCCGACTAATGCAACGAACTACCGGCGCAGGACACTAGACCGGTTGCAGCTGTTGGAGAGGACCGCGAGGGCGGCTCTCTCCAACAGCTCCGTAGATCTTCGTGCGGCGCAGATCAGGCGTTGAACGGGATCTGCACAACCATCGGTAGAGTTGGTGCTTCCGAACCACCCTCTGGTTCGACTGTGATGGCAAGGCCGCTGTATGCGTTGATGCCTTCTACAGGCACTTCCGTGTGGGTGACTTCCTCGGCCGTCATGGTGCCAAGGGACTCCGGGGGAGTGCCGTCCGCGGGCAGCCGCCACATCTGGTAGACCTTGCCTGCGGGAGGGGCCGGAACGCCGTCGAGGGTCACGACAGCGGCATCCTCGGAGGTGGAGAACGCGAGTTCAGCGGTTCCACCACCCTCGATCGGGACCTGATTCCGCTGCACGTCCGCCGCCTGCAGCACTTCCTCCTGAACCGACGAAGGCTGCAGATTCTGGGCAACGGTCACACCGCCGACAGCTACGACGACAGCGGCCGCCGCTGCTACGAGCCAGCGTCCCGCCGATGAGGGCTTGCGTCGCGCTTCCCTTCTGGCGGAGAGGTCGTCTGCCGGGGCAGGCGGGGTGTTGTGAACGGGTTGATCCTGCCGGTCTCCCGGGATGCTGCTCATGATGCGTCCAAGCAGATCAGCCGGCGGTTCAGCCTCGTCAACGGCGTAAGCCTTCGCTATGGTCTCCTGCGCGGCCCGAACTCGTTCGTTGAACGCCTTGCGTTCCTCGGGAGCGGATCCTGAGACGTAGTCCTCGAGTGTGGTGCGCTCCTCTTCGCTCACAGCATCCAGGGCATACATCTCAGCCCACTCAAGGGCCAGGCCGTTGGCCAGGTCCTGCCGAAGATCATCTGCAAACTGCTTGTTCGTATCCTTGTCCTGCATCTCAGTTCACCCCCAAACAGGTTTTCAGTCGAATCAGGCCATCCCTGATTCTCGATTTGATGGTTGGTACCGCTACTCCGAGCTTTTCGGCGACCTCGCGGTAGGTCAGGCCACCGTAATACGCCAGCCGTACGGATTCCTGCTGGGTTTCCGTCAGCGTCTCGAGACACTCGACTACTGCTTCAGCCTCAAGGCGCTGCGTGACTGTATCCACGACGTCGTCATGGTCCTTAACCTGCATGGCGGCGCCATAACGTGCTTCGCGTTCGCTTGAGCTCTGTTCCGACCGGACTTTGTCTACAGCCCTGCGGTGAGCGAGGGTCATCAGCCATGCCATCGGACTCCCCGCCTCGGGGTTGAACCGGTCAGCCATGTTCCAGACCTGCAGGTAGACCTCCTGCGTGGTGTCCTCGCTCAGTTCGGGATCTATCAGGACCCGCCTGGCGAGCCCGTATACCCGGCGCGACGTCTGTGTGTAGAACTCCGCGAAGGCGTTGCGGTCCTGGCGTGCGATCCGTCCGAGCAGTTCGGCGAGCGCTGCCGAAGATCCGACTGGGTCACCGGCGGTCTGCTGGGCGTGCGGTCTCGCGGGGCTTATCCGGCTCACACGTGGCGTATCCATAGGTTTCAAGCATAAAGCTCCGGGATGACTATCCAGAACATGTGTGTCCAGAACACGGGTACCGCGGACACGGTTATTGAAGACACGTGGTTTCAAAGTGCGAGTCAGCATTACTCCACCGCCTTGCCCCCCGTCCATTCGATACCGCCGTTCCCTAGCCGATGGCGGTTGAACCAAATGGTCCTCCGCCTCAAGCACTGAGTACCAGTGGTCGGCATTACAGACGAACACTGATGACTGATGACACCTATAGTTCGGAGCCGTTGCTACAGGGGATGGGCGCGATGCCGAAGATGCTTAGCGGGTAGCTACGGCAATGAGCGAATCTGCGTTGAGCGTGAAGTTCTCGCCCAGGGAATCGATGAAACGTTCACGGACCCGTTCGCGGCCGTCGGGATCTTCCGGCAATAGAAAACGGTATCCACTGCCCAGGACAAGGGACCACGCAAGATCGGCATCGAGCGGGAGTTGCTGGGGAGCGCTGTGGACTTCGACGGAGGCGAACCCACACGCATCGAGGAATTCCGTGAGCTTCGCCGAGGAAGCGATCTGTTCCAGTTGGCGTGTTGGTTTGGGCGCTGGAGCATCTGCCAACTGTGGCTGCTCGGCGTAGGCAGCCTCTTTCAGGAGAGCCGCGAACGGCTCGTGTGCGCCTTCCTGCCACGTGCTGACGGCGAGGCGGCCCCCGCTGCGTAGCTGCTCAGCGAGGTTCCGGGCTCCGGCGGCCATGTCTGAGAGGAAGAAGAGGCCGTAGCAGCACAGGACGGCGTCATACGGGGCTTCTCCTGTCCAGGTGGAGACGTCGGCTTCCGCAAAGGTGACGGATTCCAGGTTCAGCGCAGAGGCTTTGGCCGCAGCAAGCTCAAGGAGCTCCGCGGACAGATCGATGGCGTCGACGTGCCCTTCGGGACCAACCAGCTGTGCCGCCGGAATGGTGCTGGCACCACTTCCACAACACGCGTCGAGGACTCTTTCGCCGGTGTGGATGTCCGCTGCGGCGACAACAGCATTGCCCATGGGATTCCAGAGCGCCGGTGCGAGGCGCTCGAAGTGCTCGGCGCCGTCGTCGAACAGTGAACCAACGTTCTTCACGAGATTTCCTCCGTGCTGGACTGCTTGATGAGTGCGCCTTCGAATCCCAGCTGGCGCCAAGCTTCGTAGACGACGATTGATGCCGAATTGGCGAGATTCAGGGAGCGCCGGGACGGCAGCATGGGTAGGCGTACCCGCGCTGTCACTGCACGGTGAGACTTGACCGACGCCGGAAGTCCCATGGATTCAGGACCGAACAGCAGCACGTCGTCCGGACGGTACTGGATGTCTGAGTAGGTTCTCTCGCCTTCAGCGGTATAGGCGAAGAGACGCGCAGGCTGCAACTTCGCGAGGGCAGTTTCGAGGTTCGGGTGGACTGTCAGGACGGCGAGGTCGTGGTAGTCGAGACCGGCCCGGCGAAGCTTGGTGTCGTCCAGATCGAAACCCAGGGGTTCGACCAAGTGGAGTTCCGCACCTGTGACTGCGGCCAGCCGGATGGCGTTGCCGGTGTTTCCCGGAATTTCAGGGGAATAGAAGAGGATGCGGAGCACTGTGCAATCCTAGCGCCCGGCCGCGCTGAGCAGCCGGGCAAGGACGGGAACCTGCACGGTATTTGCCTGCGGACCCTCGGAGAGGAATCGTTTGACTTCCCGCAGGAGGGTTCCGGGGTTGGAAACGTGGACCATTGCGAGACCGGACCGGTCCAGCGACGGCGGGTAGTCGATGATGGGCTCAAACGGATTGTTCTGGCGTCCGTGTAGCACCAGCCATCCGCGGACATTGCACTCAGGGAAAGTCTCCTGGATCTGCCGCACCGTATCGATGATCCGCACGTCGCCGGTGCGGCGGCCACGGTGCCTGAGTTGGCGGCCATCCCACGAGTAGTTTCCCGGCGGAGCGATCAGTGAATCGATGACCGCGATGCGGTACCCGGCGAGGACTGCATGGCCCGTTTCGACCCCGCCACCGAACGACAACCCGTTGACCAGCCGGGCGGCCGGAAATCCCTGCAGCAGGGTGCTTTCGATGAGTCGGGCAGTGGCGCGTTCGCCGTCGTACCGTGACGCTGAACCGGAACGGAACTTCTTCAGGACGCCCGGTTGACGGGCAAGGCCATGCACCTGCTGGCTGGCGACTGTCAGGGGCAGCCCGCCGTTCGCGGCTCCGTAGGGAGGTTCGTAGCGCGGCGCTTGGGAGAACTCATCCCTGACCGGTTCAGGCCCGGCCGGCTTTCTCCGGGGTTGGGCGGTCCTGGCATTGGGGAGGGGATCGATATGGCCGAGCGTCCGGTCATAACGACGACGCCGGTCCGGATCGATGAGCGTCTCATACGCCACGGCCACATCGTGGAAGAGTTCGGCGCTCCCACCGGAATCGGGGTGGGCGGAGCGAGCCGCTTTGCGGTAGGCATCCTTGATCTGCTTCGCGGTGGCGCCCCTGGTCAGCCCGAGCACACTGTAGAGCGTGGGTTCCGGAGCTGCCATGGAGGCCTTTCGTCGGTTCGGGAGGCGGTCCAAGGGTTGAGAGGACTTCCGCGCTTGACTGTAAACGGTGCGCTCACCTCCGGCAAATGGTGCGCTCACCGGCCGAGGGCCCCGAGGGCCAGCGAGGATTGGATGTCGGTGGGTGGCGCTAGCATCAGGGTCATGGCGATCAACGAGGGTGTGCAGGGCGGACTGGACTGGTACGGAAGGCAGCTTGAGCGGGAAGATTACAGCGGGATTCACTTTGTGGACTGTGACTTCACCGAGTTGCGCAGCGAAGGGACTATCTTCAGCGGTTGCGTCTTCCGCAATGTGAAATTCAACGTGTCAGCTCACGCGAACAGCGCGTTTGATAATTGCCGCTTTGAGAACTGCAACTTGTTCGACGCCGCGTTCGAGGGCTGCAAGGTCACCGGAAGCACTTTCATCCGCTCCTCGTTGAAGCCCATCCGGGTCCAAGGCGGCAACTGGTCCTTCGTATCACTACAGAACGCCGACCTTCAGGGCGGGGCATTCTCGGAGGTGAACCTCACGGAAGCGGATCTCACGGGGGCCGACCTGCGGCGCGTGCGGCTGCGGGACTGCCGGCTGTCCAGCGTCGTCTGGAATGGCTCACGGTTGCGCGACGCTGACCTGCGCGGCAGCGCGCTGGACGGAATCGATGCCGAGAACTTCAACGTGTACGGCGCCGTCATCGATGCAGGCCAGGCACTGAGCGTGGCCGAGGCCTATGGGGCGGTTATCCGGTGAGGCTTGTTGTGGCAGTCAACCCCCGTGCGGGTAACGGGGCGGGTGCGCGTGCTTCCCCTGAAGTTGTGCACGCTTTGCGGGCCGCAGGGCACGACGTGAACCTCGTTCAGGTGGACAATCCGGTCGGTCTCCGCCCACAGCTCGCTTCTGCGCTCGCTAGGAATCCCGAAGCACTTGTTGTGGTGGGCGGCGACGGCATGGTTCATATCGGTATCAACGCGCTCGCGGGCACTGCGGTACCCCTTGCGATTGTTCCTGCGGGTACGGGGAACGACGTCGCGCGTTCACTGGGACTGCCGACCGGCGGCAAGCCGCCGGCCGCTGCCGCCTCCCTGGTGCGTGTCCTCCGGATGGAACCCCGCAGTATCGACCTCGGCCGGATCACCTCCGCGGGGAGTCCGGACGTCTGGTTCGCCGCAGTCTGTTCCGCGGGGCTGGACGCCGTCGTGAACGCGAGGGCCAACCGATGCTCATGGCCGCGCGGCCGCGCGAAGTACGTGCTCGCGCTGCTTCGTGAGCTGCCCTTCTTCCGGCCGCCGACCTACAGGTTGTCGGTAGACGGACGGGAAACGAACATCGAGGCGATTCTGGTGTGCGTCTCGAACATGCGCTCGGTCGGAGGCGGCATGCTCATCACGCCTGGTGCACGGTACGACGACGGACGCCTGGACCTGCTGACTGTCGATCCGATGCCGAGGCTGAAGTTGCTGACGCTTTTCCCACTGATTTTCTCGGGCCGGCATGTGGGCCTCAAAACTGTCCATCTGCAAACTGTCTCCAGCGTGTCACTGGACGTCCCAGGTATCACACTCTTCGCCGATGGTGAACCGGTGGGCAACGCTCCCGTGGACATTGCCGTGGTACCCGCAGCGCTGAAAGTATTCGCGTAGCCGCCCATGGGGACCGCTCCCCATGGGTCCGTGACCGGGTCAGTGGCTAGAGTGGTTGCGGGAATTGGGAGGATCCCGATCCCAAGCGAGAGAACAGGAAGTACGCACCAGTGTTGGTAAGGCCGTCCAGACCGCTGCTTTGCTGCGCGGTCCTGTTCGCGGTTGCAACTCTCTTGGCGGGATGCCGGATTGAGGTGCCGATCGAACCCGGCGCGCCCGTGCAGAGTGACCCGGCGTCGTCAGCCGGGGCGGAGCCGTCGTCCGGGGCGGGGCAGTCGTCGGGGACGGCGGACTCCACGGTGCTCCCGCCGATTCCGCGCGCGGAGATAATCGGCGAGGACATGACGTTCGAACGCGGCGGGTACATCGAGGAAGCCGACATGGTGGCGTTTTCCGATGGTGTCTCGCGTGCAGGCGGATGGAGCCAGGAGAAACTGTTGGTCAACGGTGAGTCCGTCTACGTGAGCGAAGCCGGGTGTACGGCGTCGTTGCGCTATACGGCGGCCCAGGCGCCCTTGGTGGTCGAGGGGAATGACCGTGCGTCCACCGAAGCGCTCTTCCGCTTCATGGACCCCAGCATCCTGCCCGAATACCTGGTTCCGACGAGCTGGTTGTGGGGCCAGACGCCCAGTGAATCAACGGCGTCGATCGAGTTCCTCACCTACGTTCAGGAGGCAACGGGGGAGGCACCCGCCAGCGCCGTCTCGCTGCGGCTCTTCCACGCTACGGGTACCGGGCTGGCGTTCACCGTTTCCTGTCCTGCCAATGACGAACTGACGGCGGCAGTGGCCGATATCCGGAGCCGGATCTCGGTGGTTCCACCGGGCTAGGTGTCCCCTGGTTCGGCTGACGCACGAACCCAGCGGCCGTATAGCGCCGAGTCAGCCTCCAGAAGCGAAGCGAGCGTGAAGCGGCGCAGTGGTGTGTGATCCCCGTGTGAGGCCAGGACCGAACCCTGGCCGGCGGCGAGGAGCGGGCTGACTGACAGGCACAGCTCGTCCACCTCGTCGGCGGCGATGAAACTCCCGAAAACTCCCGGCCCGCCTTCACACAGGATGCGCCCCAGTCCGCGCTCCTGGAGCCAACCGGCGCATCGGTCGGGTTCAACTGTGGTTTCACCGCAAACAACGACGTCGGCAACCCCACGCAGCGCCTCGAGCCGTTCCTTCGGCGCGTCGGCAGCGGTGAAGATGATGGGCCGGACCGGCGAATGCTCGAACAGTTCGCTTTTCGGATCAAGGTCCAGTGACCCCGAGATCACCGCCAGTGCCGGGTGGAGGGAGTATCCGTGTTCCTGGCGCCACCGCGAATCCTTCTCGTTGACGAGCTCGCCGGCGTAGCCTTCGGCACGGACAGTTCCGGCTCCGACCACGATTACGTCGCACAGCCGGCGAATCAGCCCAAAAAGCCTGCGGTCGCCGTCGTTACCCAGGGGAGCTGAAACACCCCGGTACGAAGCGGACCCGTCCAGGCTGGCGATGAAATTGAAACGGACCCACGGGCGGGTGTCCGGGTACGAATAGAGGTCGAGGATGTGCTCATCGGAGAGGTCCTTCGCGGGGGAGGGGCTGAGCTGGTTGATCACGGCTGGTTGGCCTCCCCCATGTTGTGCAACAGATAAGCCGGTTCGCGCCACCCCATTACTGCTTCGACGACGTTGATCGCGGAGCGGGAGGCTGCGACGTTGTGCATGCGGAGAATCCTGGCTCCGCCCATCGCGCACATCACCGCCGCGGCAAGGGATCCGTCCACCCGTTCGTGCTTGGGCAGGTTCAGGGTCTCACCGATGAAGTCCTTGTTCGAGACTGCCGCCAGCGCGGGATAGCCCAAGCCGGCGATCTCGTTGAAGCGGCGTGTGATCTCGAGGGAATGAAGGGTGTTCTTGTTGAGGTCGTGGCCGGGATCCACCAGGATCCGGTCCTCACCGATACCGAGGCTCAGAGCGCGGTCCACCTGCCGGAGCAGGAACTCGACGACCTCCGTAACCACGTCCCCGTACGTTGGCCGCCCGAGAACCTGACGCGGTTCGGCGAGGCTGTGCGTGATCACTACGTGGGCCCCGGTCTGGGCAATCACCGCTGCCAGGTCGCGATTCCTCAGGCCAGTGGTGTCGTTGATGACGTTGGCACCGGCTTTGATGGCCTGTTCCGCCACCTCCGGCAGGAAGGTGTCAGCAGAGATGACGACGTCGGAGAAGTTACGGACCTCCTCGATGACCGGAACTATGCGGGCCGCTTCCTCGGCAGCCGGTATGGCCGGCCCCGGCGCGAAAGGCGCGCCACCGATATCAACCCAGTCGGCGCCGTCGTTGACTGCCTGTTGCGACGCGGCGATAGCCGCCTCAAGGCCGAAGGTGCGGCCGCCGTCGTAAAAGGAATCCGGCGTGCGGTTGATGATGGCCATCAGCGCGATCTGACGACTGAAATCCAGGGTGCGCGTACCGAAGGCATGCTTGGGGTGCAGAAGCTCAGGAGCAGGAGCCGGGGCAGGAGCCGGAGGTCCGGCGTGCAGGGGAATGTCAGCCACAGCTCATTTCTACCAGTCGTTGCTGACG